>NZ_PSWC01000001.1:0-373529 GCF_002931535.1 Rathayibacter sp. AY1C6
ACGGAGGACGTCGTCCTGGAGCTGCTGCGCGCCGCGCGGGAGACCGCGATGCCGTCGAGGACTGCGAGGAGAAGCGCCGCGTCGTCGGCGCCGAACGACGCCGCGGGATGCGCGGCGCGCAGCAGCTCCAGGACGACGTCCTCCGTTCGCGACCAGCCGGCGGTGTGGATCGCGCGGATCTCCGGATCGGTGCCGGCGCGGGAGGCGAAGGCGGTCCACACGATCGCGTCGGGCACGTCCTCGTCCGCGACGCACGCGATCTCGTCGCAGAAGACGCGCAGCCGCACCTCGGCCGAGGATTCGGCCTCCAGGCGGCTCCGCATCCGCTCGCGGAAGCGCTCCTCGACCCGGGCCATCGCGCCGGCCAGCAACGCCTGCTTCGTCGGGAAGTGGTGCTGGACGGCCCCCACCGAGACGCCGGCCTCGGCCGCGACGGTACGGATGCTGAGGTGCTCCGCCCCGCGGGTCGAGAGGACGGCGACGACCGCCGAGAGGATGTCGCTCCTGCTCTCGCGCCGATCCGGCATGGCGTCCCTCTCGTTCGACTGCTCGAGCAGGCTACGCTCTCGGATGTGACCAATACGACCGTATTGCCGCCCCGTGCCGGAGCCGGCCGCCGCATCGCGACCCTGGACGTCGTCCGCGGTGTCGCGATCATCGGGACCCTCGGCACGAACATCTGGATCTTCTCCCACCCCTGGGGGATGCTCGGATTGCTCTCCGTCCCGGTGACGCCGGAGACCTCCTCCTCCGCCGGGACTGCGCAGCTCCTGCTGATGGCGCTGGCGCAGGGCAAGTTCCTCGCCCTCCTCTCCCTCGCCTTCGGGGTGGGCCTCGCGATCCAGCACGCGTCCGCGGTCCGGCGCGGGACGCGCTGGCCGGGCCGCTACCTCTGGCGCGCGACGCTCCTCCTCCTGGACGGCGCGGTCAACTACGTGCTGATCGCGGAGTTCGACGTCCTCATGGGATACGCCGTCACCGGAGCGGTCGTCGCCTGGCTGCTGCTCACCCGGCCGACGACGCAGCGCCGCGTGATCCTCGTCTGCGGCGCTCTGCACGTCGTCCTGATCTCGACGCTCGTGGCGCTCGTGGCGGCGAGCCCGGACGGTGCCGGACAGGGGCCGACCGGCCGGAGCCCCTACGCGGACGCGTCGTTCCTCGGCCTCGCCCTCTTCCGGCTGCAGAACGCGGGCGTCTTCCGTGCGGAGCCGGTGCTCATCGGGCTCCTCAGCCTCGCGATGTTCCTCCTCGGCGCGCGCCTCCATCGGGCGGGGGTCCTCGCTGCCGAGGGCGCGTCACTCCGCCGTCGCATGATGGTCCTCGGCGCCCTCGCCCTCCCCGTCGACCTCGCGCTGGGCGTCGGCGGGAGCGCCGCCGGTCTGCTCGCCGAGCGCTACCTCGTCGCGCCCCTGGTCGGGCTCGGCCTGCTCGCGGCCCTCGCCGAGGCCTGCCTCCGCCGGGGCGCCGAGGGCTGGGCGGCACGCCGGGCGCGGGAGGTCGGCCGGGTCGCCCTGAGCGCCTACCTCCTGCAGAACCTGCTCGGCGGCGCCCTCTTCTACGGCTGGGGACTCGGGCTGGCGGTGACCGCCGCGCAGTGGCGCGTCCCGGCGACCGTCGGAGCGTTCCTGCTCATCGCGGCGGTCGTCGTGCTCGCGGCGCACCTGTGGCTGCGCCGGTTCGAGCTCGGTCCGGTGGAGTGGCTCTGGAAGCGGGGCGAGCGGATCGGTGTCCGCGCGCCCCGCTGACCGGAGGGGGACCTACGCGAGGAGCTCCGCGGCGCCGGTGCGCAGGGCGGCGAGGCGGGACGAGACGGCCGACCGGCGGGCGTCGGCGTCGGAGTCGTGCGACCAGGCGTCGAGGTAGAGCTTGACCTTCGGCTCCGTGCCGCTCGGGCGCGCGATGAGACGGGCACCGTCCAGGGAGAAGCGGAGCGCGTCGGTCGGGGGCAGCGCGCCGCCCTCGGCGAGCAGGTCCTCGCTCCGCTCGACGGCGAGCCCGCCGATCGCGGTCGGAGGCGTCGCGCGCAGTCCGGCCATGATCCGGCCGATCTCGGAGAGGTCGGTGACGCGGAGCGAGATCTGCTCCGATCCGAAGAGCCCGAACCGCTCGGCGAACGACTCCAGCTCGTCGTCGATCGTGCGCTCCTCGGCGGCGAGCGCGCTCGCGAGGGAGAGGAAGGCGAGCGCGGCCGAGACGCCGTCCTTGTCACGGACCGTCCCGGGGTTCACCAGGTAGCCGAGCGCCTCCTCGTAGCCGAAGACGAGGTCGGGGACGCGCGAGATCCACTTGAAGCCCGTGAGCGTCTCGGCGAAGTCGAGGCCGTAGTCGGCCGCCACAGCACCGAGGGCGGGGGAGGACACGATCGAGCAGGCGAGCGCTCCTCCGGTGCGGCCCTCGCGGCGGGCCTGCTCGGCGGCGCGCCAGCCGAGCAGCGCTCCGACCTCGTTGCCGGTGAGGCGACGGAAGCCCTCCGGGGCGGAGGCGTCGGGCACGGCGGCGGCGAAGCGGTCGGCGTCCGGGTCGTTCGCCACGATCAGCTGCGCGCGACCGGAGCGCGCGGTCGAGAAGGCGAGGTCGAGGGCGCCCGCCTCCTCCGGGTTGGGGAACGCGACCGTGGGGAACGCCGCGTCGGGCTCGATCTGCTCGACCACGACGGCCGGCTCGTCGAATCCCGCCGCGGAGAGCACCCGGTGCGCCGTCTCCCAGCCGACCCCGTGCATCGCCGTGTAGACGATGCGCAGCGGAGCGGACTGGCGGCCGACGGCTGCCGTCGCCTCGATGTAGGCGGCGACCACGGACTCGTCCGCGAGCCGGTACTCGCCGCGCGGAAGCTCCGGAACCCGCCGGTCCCGCGCGACCGCGAGGATCCGCTCGGCGATCTCGGAGTCGACCGGCGGCACGATCTGCGAGCCCTCGTCGGCGCCGCCGAGGTACACCTTGTAGCCGTTGTCCTGCGGCGGGTTGTGGCTCGCCGTGACCATCACTCCGGCGTCGGCGCCGAGGTGGCGCACGGCGAAGGCCAGCACGGGGGTGGGCAGGAGCCGGGGCAGCAGCACCGCGTCCACGCCGGCGCCCGCCATCAGCGCGGCGGAGTCCTCGGCGAAGACGCGCGAGTTCTTCCGGCCGTCGTAGCCGATCACGACCACGGGCCGCTGGACGCCCTGCGCCAGCAGGAAGTCGGCCAGGCCCACGGCGGCCTGCGAGACCAGCACTCGGTTCATCCGGTTTGATCCCGCCGCGATGGCGCCGCGCAGGCCCGCGGTGCCGAACGCCAGGCGGGCGCCGAAGCGGTCCTCGAGCTCGGCGCGGGCGGAGGCGTCGCCCGAGTCGGAGGCGGTCAGCAGGGCGACCAGCTCCTCCCGCGTCTCCGGGTCGGGGTCCTGGGCGAGCCAGGCCTCGGCGAGCTCCCGGACGTCGGCGCTCACAGGGCGCCCGTGATCCCGGCGAGCAGGCGGGCGAGGTCGTCCTCGGCGTCGCGGCCGGCCTCGAGCACCTCCTCGTGGCTGAGGGGGGTCTTCTGGATGCCGGCGGCGAGGTTCGTGATGAGCGACATGCCCAGCACCTCCATGCCCGCCTCGCGTGCGGCGATGGCCTCGAGGGCGGTCGACATGCCGACGATGTGGCCGCCGATGATCTTCGCCATCTGCACCTCGGCCGGGCTCTCGTAGTGCGGCCCGCGGAACTGCACGTACACGCCCTCGTCCAGCTCCGGACGCGTCCCCCGGGCGAGGTCGCGCAGGCGCGAGGAGTAGAGGTCGGTGAGGTCGACGAAGGTCGCGCCCTCGAGCGGCGAGTCGGCGGTGAGGTTGATGTGGTCGCTGATCAGCACGGGGGTCCCGGGCGTCCAGTGCTCCTTGATGCCGCCCGCGCCGTTGGTGAGGATCATCACCGTCGCGCCCGTCGCGGCGGCGGTGCGGACGCTGTGCGCGACGCGGCGCACGCCGTAGCCCTCGTAGTAGTGGGTGCGGGCGCCGATGATCAGCGCGCGCCTGCCGGTGGGGAGCAGGACGGAGCGCAGGGTGCCGCCGTGCCCGTGCACGGCCGGCTTGGAGAAGCCGAGGATCTCGGTGGCCTCCACCGTCGCGGTCGTCTCGCCGATCGCGTCGGCGGCCTTGCCCCAGCCGCTGCCGAGGGTGAGGGCGATGTCGTGCTTCTCGACCCCTGTCGCCTCGGCGATCTGAGCGGCCGCGCGGGCCGCGATCTCGAAGGGATCGGCGTCGGGGGCGTCGAGCGGGTGCAGGGTCTGGTCGGACATCCTCCCACCCTACCGACGGGCTGCGCGGCGGCGGAGGGCGACTCCCGCGGCCGATCCGACACCCCGCGATTGGGCGAACACTCAGTGAGAGAGGACAATGGGAAGCATGGCTTACGAGTTCGAGCGCGCGCAGAGGATCGCTGTACTCGGAGGGGGGCCGGGCGGCTACGAAGCCGCCATCGCGGGAGCGCAGCTCGGCGCTGAGGTCACCCTGGTCGAGCGGGTCGGAGTGGGCGGCTCGGCCGTCATCACCGACGTCGTCCCGTCGAAGTCGCTCATCGCGACGGCGGAGGCCACCAACGCCATCGGCGAGGCCGCCGACCTGGGCGTGCAGTTCTTCACCCGCTCGGAGCAGAACAAGCCGGTGCGCCCGGACGTGGCGGTCAACCTGGCGACGGTGAACAAGCGCCTGCTCGGGCTCGCGCGCCAGCAGTCCGAGGACATGCGCGCGAACCTGGTGCACCACGGCGTGCGCATCGTCCAGGGGGACGGGCGCCTGGACGGCTCGAACGCCTTGATCGTCTCCACGGCGGCCGGCGGCGAGGGCATGGACTTCGACCGCATCGAGGCGGACACGATCGTGGTCTCGGTGGGCGCCAGCCCGCGCGTGCTCCCGACCGCGGCTCCCGACGGCGAGCGCATCCTCAGCTGGACCCAGCTCTACAACCTCAAGTCCGTCCCCGAGCACCTGATCGTGGTGGGCTCCGGCGTGACCGGCGCGGAGTTCGCCTCCGCCTACCGTGCGCTCGGCGCCCGCGTGACCCTCATCTCCTCCCGCGACCAGGTGCTGCCCGGCGAGGACGCCGACGCGGCCGCGGTGATCGAGAACGTCTTCAAGCGCAACGGCATGGTCGTGCTCTCGAAGTCGCGCGCCGACCGCGTCGAGCGGACCGAGAAGGGCGTGCAGGCCGTGCTCTCGGACGGACGCGTCGTCGAGGGCTCGCACTGCCTGATGGCCGTCGGCTCCGTGCCGAACACGGCGGGCATCGGCCTCGAGGACGCGGGGGTGCAGCTGACGGAGTCGGGGCACATCCGCGTCAACCGCGTCGCCCGCACCAGCGTCCCCTCGATCTACGCGGCCGGGGACTGCACCACGTTCCTCCCGCTCGCCTCCGTCGCCGCCATGCAGGGCCGCACCGGCGTGTTCCACGCCATGGGCGACGCCGTGAACCCGACCGAGGTGCGCAACGTCGCGGCGAACATCTTCACGCAGCCCGAGATCGCGACCGTCGGGTGGAGCCAGCGCGAGATCGAGGAGGGCATCGCGCAGGGCGAGATCTACAAGCTCCCGCTCGCCGCGAACCCGCGGGCGAAGATGATGGGCATCCGCGACGGCTTCGTGAAGCTGTTCGCGCGCACCGGCTCCGGCACCGTCATCGGAGGCGTCATCGTCGCTCCGAAGGCGAGCGAGCTGATCTTCCCGCTCGCCCTCGCCGTGGAGCACCGCCTGACCGTCGACCAGGTCGCGCGGGCCTTCACCGTCTACCCGAGCCTCACCGGCTCGATCTCGGACGCCGCGCGCGCCATGCACATCGTCACCTGACGCGCCCCTCCGCCGGGCCGCGCGGGGTGCGGCCCTTCATCGGCAGAGCGCGCGACCGCGAATCGCGTGCGAAGCGATTGACGACAGCGCGACGCGACCCGCTCTGCGGTACCCCTCACGTCGAGGAGCAGACCGCGCCGGACCGCGCGGGGAGCGGCCCGGAACAAGCTCAGACGATCTGGAGGAGCACGTGTCCCGCGGGGACGGTCGCTCCGGCCGTCGCGTCGAGGCCCTTCACGACGCCGTCCTTGTGGGCGGTGAGCGGCTGCTCCATCTTCATCGCCTCGAGGACGACGACCAGGTCGCCGGTGACGACCGTGTCGCCCTCGGCGACGGCGACCTTGACGATGGTGGCCTGCATGGGCGAGGCGACGGAGTCGCCCGTGACGGTGCTGACGGAGGAGGAGCCGCGGCGCTTCGGGGAGGCGGCAGCGGCCCCGCGGGCGGGTCCCGAGCCGACCAGGTCGCCGGGGAGAGTGACCTCGACGCGGCGCCCGTCGACCTCGACGACCACGTTCCGGC
This sequence comes from Rathayibacter sp. AY1C6, assembly GCF_002931535.1. Lineage (NCBI taxonomy): Bacteria > Bacillati > Actinomycetota > Actinomycetes > Micrococcales > Microbacteriaceae > Rathayibacter > Rathayibacter sp. AY1C6. The sequence continues at coordinate 6,321 of NZ_PSWC01000001.1, forward strand.
GGGCCGCCGGCTCGTCGGTCGCTCCGGGCTCGCCGCTCCAGGCCGGGATCGTGTTCTCGAACTCGGTCTCGATCCAGCGGGTGTAGATCGTGAAGGGCGCGCCGCCCTCGGGGGCGAAGGCCGGGTCCTCGACGATCGCGCGGTGGAAGGGGAGGACGGTCGGCAGTCCGGTGACCTCGAACTCGGCGAGGGCGCGGCGCGAGCGCTCCAGCGCCTGCTCGCGGCTGTCGCCGGTGACGATCAGCTTCGCGAGGAGCGAGTCGAAGGAGCCGGAGATCACGTCGCCGGCGACGACACCGGAGTCGACGCGGACGCCGGGTCCGCCGGGGGCCTTGAAGACGTGCACCGGGCCCGGAGCGGGGAGGAAGCCGCGGCCCGCGTCCTCGCCGTTGATGCGGAACTCGAAGGAGTGGCCGCGGGGCGCCGGGTCGTCGTAGTCGAGCACGCCGCCCTCGGCGAGGCGGAACTGCTCGCGCACGAGGTCGATGCCGGTGATCTCCTCCGACACGGGGTGCTCGACCTGGAGGCGGGTGTTCACCTCGAGGAAGGACACCGTGCCGTCCTTGCCGATCAGGAACTCGCAGGTTCCGGCGCCGAGGTAGCCGACCTCCTGCAGGATCGCCTTCGAGGCGCGGTAGAGCTCGGTGTTCTGCGCGTCCGTCAGGAACGGCGCGGGCGCCTCCTCGACGAGCTTCTGGTGGCGGCGCTGGAGGGAGCAGTCGCGGGTGGAGACCACGACGACGTTGCCGTGCGCGTCGGCCAGGCACTGGGTCTCGACGTGGCGCGGCTGGTCGAGGTACTTCTCGACGAAGCACTCGCCGCGGCCGAAGGCGGCGACGGCCTCGCGCGTGGCGGAGGCGAACAGCTCCTCGACCTCGTCGCGCTCGCGGGCGACCTTGAGGCCGCGACCGCCGCCGCCGAAGGCCGCCTTGATCGCGACGGGGAGGCCGTACTGGTCCACGAACTCGAGCACCTCGGCGGCGCCGGAGACGGGGTTGAGGGTTCCCGGGGCCAGCGGCGCGCCGACCTTCTCGGCGACGTGGCGGGCCGAGACCTTGTCGCCGAGGCGCTCGATGGCCTCGGGACCGGGGCCGATCCAGATCAGGCCGGCGTCGATGACGGCGCGGGCGAAGTCGGCGTTCTCGGCGAGGAAGCCGTAGCCGGGGTGCACGGCGTCGGCACCGGAGCGGCGGGCCACCGAGAGCAGCTTGTCGATGACGAGGTAGGTCTCGGCGCTGGTCGTCCCGCCGAGGGCGTAGGCCTCGTCGGCGAGGCGGCTGTGCACGGCGTCGCGGTCCTGGTCGGCGTAGACGGCCACGGAGGCGATCCCGCTGTCGCGGGCGGCGCGGATGACTCGGACGGCGATCTCGCCCCGGTTGGCGACGAGCACCTTCGTAATCTTCGGCATGGTCCCCAACCCTAGGGGGCGGCTCCGCCCGGCCCGGCGCGGCTCACCACAAAGAAGCGGAGGGCCTTCGTCGGTTCCTCACAAGGGCGGGACGGGCCTCAGCGGTTCCAGAGCGCGGTCCAGTCGACGCCGAGGCTCCGCACCAGAGTGCGGAGGGTCGGCACCGACATCCCGATCACCGTCGAGGGGTCGCCCTCGATCGCGGTGATGAAGCCGGCGCCGCGGCCGTCGATGGTGAAGGCGCCGGCCACCTCGAGGGGCTCGCCGGTGGCGACGTAGGCGTCGATCTCGGCGTCGTCGATGTCGTCGGCGAACGTGACGGCGGCGGAGGTGACCGCTCCGGCTTCGGCGACGATCCTCCCGCCGCGGTGGTCGACGAGCCAGTGGCCGGAGTGGAGGCGGCCGGTGCGACCGCGCTGGGCGCGCCAGCGCTCCCGGGCCCGCTCCGGCTCGTGCGGCTTGCCGTGGACGACGCCGTCGAGGACGAACGCGGAGTCGCCGCCGAGCACCAGACCGTCGATGTCCGGGCGCAGGACGGCGTGCGCCTTGGCGCGGGCGAGCAGCGAGACGGTGGCGTCCGCGTCCAGCGCCGCGCCCCGCTCCTGCTCGGCCCGGGCGACGGCCGCGGGCTCGTCCACCTCGGAGGGGACGACGACGGGCTCGATCCCGGAGGCCCGCAGCAGCGCGAGGCGCGCGGGGGAGGTGGAGGCGAGGTAGAGGCGCACGAGGGCTCCCTGCGGCCGGGCCCACGCTGTGGGATGCTCGACGGATGGCACAGACCCCGTCCCGAGCATCCGCCCGCCCCGACGGGGCCGACGACGCACTCGGGACCGAGATCGAGCTCGACATTAGCAACGTCGCCCACGGCGGCGTGTTCGTCGCCCGGCACGAGGGCCGCGTCGTCTTCGTCCCGGACGTCCTCCCCGGCGAGCGCGTGCGGGCGCGGATCAGCGAGGTCCGGCACGACAGCTTCTGGCGTGCCGAGGCGCTCGAGGTGCTCGAGGCGTCCGAGCACCGGGTGGAGCACGTCTGGCCCGAGGCCGCCCTCGACCGCCGCCCGGAGGAGCGCGTCGGCGGCGCCGAGCTCGGCCACGCCGACCTGGCCTACCAGCGCGAGCTGAAGCGCCTCGTGCTCGTCGACTCCTTCTCCCGCTTCGCCCGTCGCGAGATCGAGGTGGAGGTCGCGCCGATCGGCGGGGACGACGCGTCCGGCGGCCTCGGCTGGCGCACGCGGAACCGCCTCCACGTCGACGACGACGGACGGGTCGGCCCCTACGCGGCACGCAGCCACCACGTCGTCACCGTGGAGTCGCTGCCCCTCGCGACCGCCGATTCCTCCCTGGCCGCACCGCTCGGCGAGCGCCTCGCTCCCGGCTCGGTGGTCGACCTCGTCGACGCGGCCGGGTCCGAGGGAGCCGCGGTGCTCGTGCACGACCCCTCCGACAAGCGCGCCCGCCGCGACCGCACGGTGGTGAGCGAATTCGTCGCCGACCGCACCTTCCGGGTCGACCGCACCGGCTTCTGGCAGGTGCACCGCGGAGCCGCCGCCGCGCTCTTCGAGGCCGTGCAGGCCGCCGTCGACGCGGACGCGGCGGACCCGTCGGCCGCCAACCACGACCTCTACGGCGGGGTGGGCCTGCTCGCCGCGGCGCTGGCCGACCGCCTCGGCGCCGGAGTGCGCGTGACCAGCGTCGAGAGCGACTCCCGCGCCACCGAGCACGCGCTCGAGAACCTGGCCGACCAGGTCGGCGCCCGCGCGGTGACCGCCCGCGTCGACCGCTACCTCCGCGACGTCGTCGCCCAGGCCGATGCGCGCGAGCGGGCGCGGTGGCGCGCGGCGACCGTGGTCCTCGACCCGCCGCGCTCGGGCGCCGGCCGAGCGGTCACCGACGCTCTGGCGGAGCTGCGGCCGGCGCAGCTCGTCTACGTCGCCTGCGACCCGGTCGCGCTCGCCCGCGACGTGGGCGCCCTGACCGGGGCCGGCTACGAGCTGGAGCGCCTCGAGGGCTTCGACCTCTTCCCGCACACCTCCCACGTGGAGGCCGTTGCGCGACTGGTCCGCCGAGAGGACTGACCGCGGGCCCGCGTCTGCGTACCATGGGCGGGATGGAGCCCCACGTCGACGCAGCCGAGGCCCCGCGCGTGCGCGTGGCGATCGTGGACGACCACGAGTCGGTGCGCCTGGGCGTGGCCGCCGCCGTCGAGAGCGCGGGGATGCAGGTGGTCGCCGCCGCCGAGACCGTCCAGGCCCTCGAGAGCACGATCGGCGGCGCCGAGATCGAGGTGCTCGTCCTCGACCTGTCCCTGAACGACGGCTCGAGCATCACCAGCAACGTCAAGTGGGGGCAGGTGCGCGGCTCCGCCGTCCTCGTCCACAGCATCGCCGACCGCGTCGTGGCCGTGCGGGAGGCGCTCGCCGCGGGAGCGGCCGGCGTCATCCCGAAGTCCTCGCCCATGTCGACGGTCGTCGCCGCCATCCGCACGGTCGCCCGCGGCGAGGTCCTCAACAATCTGGAGTGGGCCTCGGCCATCGACGCCGACGACGACTTCGCGCGGGCCGTGCTCGGTCGTCGCGAGCGCGACGTCCTGCACCTCTACGCCTCGGGGCTGCCGCTGAAGCTGGTGGCCGAGCGGCTGCAGATCTCGGTGTCGACGGCGAAGGAGTACCTCGACCGGATCCGCGACAAGTACGTCGAGATCGGCCGTCCCGCCCCGACGAAGGTCGATCTGCTGCGGCGCGCGGTGGAGGACGGCATCCTGCCGGGCATCGACCCGGACGACGGCGATGGCGGGCGCTGAGGCGCCGATCGCCCGCCGCAACGCCGGGCGCGAGCGGATCGACCGGATCATCAGCACGGTCGTGTCGTTCTTCGGCTTCGGCTTCGGCGTGCAGACCGTCCCGCCGATCCTCGCCCAGCTGCCCCTGCTGCGCCCCGAGGTGGCCTGGCCGGTGCTGGCGCTGGTCTTCGGATCGCTCACCGCCGCCGTGGTCACCGCCGTGCTGCGGCGGGGCACGCGGATCACGGCGGTCCTGGTCGCGGTCGGTGTCCTCGTCGCCCTCCTGACCTGGCCGGCCGCCGTCGCCACCGGGGGCGCGGACCGCGAGACCCCGTGGATCTGGTACCTGCTGACCATCGGCACCGCCTTCTGCACGATCGCGGCTCCCCTCCGGATCGCGATCGCGTACGTGTCGGTGACGACCGTGCTGTTCGGGCTGCTGCGCGTCCTCCCCTCCGGCGGCGGGGCGGAGCCGACCCGCGCGATCCTCGACGCCGCCTACGTGGGCATCGTCGGCTTCGTGATGCTGGTGCTGATCACCGTGCTCCGGCAGTCGGCCGACCAGATCGATCGCGCGCAGACGACGGCCATGGAGCAGTACGAGGCGGCGATGCGCCAGCACGCCGGCGAGGTGGAGCGGGTCGAGGTCGACGCCCTGGTGCACGACAACGTGCTCGCGACGCTGCTCTCCGCCGCCTCCGCCGAGTCGCCGGCCGAGCGTGCGCTGGTCTCCTCGATGGCGCAGCGCACCCTCGCCGTGCTGCTGCCCGACCACGAGCCGGAGCCGCCCGAGGGGCTGGTCCCGCTCGAGCTCCTGCAGCGCCAGCTCGCCCACGCGGCGTCCACCTTCGGGACCGAGATCGCAGTCGCGACGGCCGACGGAGTGGATCCGCGCGCGACGACGCTGCCGCGCCCGGTGGCCGAGGCGCTGCTCGGCGCGGTCTGGCAGGCGCTCGCCAACAGCGTTCAGCACGCGGGTCCGAGCGGCAGCGTCCACCGCGCCGTGCACGGGCTGCTGGGCGACGGCGCGGTGGAGGTCGTGGTGGAGGACGACGGCCGCGGCTTCCGGCTCGCCGACGTCCCGCGCGAGCGGCTGGGCATCCGGCTCTCCATCCTCGAGCGGGTGCACAACGCGCGGGGATCGGCGCGGGTCGACTCGACTCCGGGCGAGGGCACCCGTGTCGTCCTCTCCTGGCGGGCGGACGCGGGAGGAGGGCCGTGATCGCCTACCCGCGCCCCCTGCTCCAGGCGCTCGGCGCCGGCTTCTCGCTGTACCACGTGGTGCTCGCCTTCTTCTCCTTCCGCATCTCCCCGGCCACGCCGGCCGACCTCGTCGCGGTCGCGCTGTACGTCGCGGCGACCGTCGTCGCCCTCTGGCCGGGAGCGACGACCCGGCTCGCCCTGCCCGTCGCGGTCGGGATGACCGCGGTCGCCGTCGCGCTGCCGCTGCTGGTCGCGCCGTCGCTCGATCCGGGCGTCTCCAACGGCTACTCCACCTGGTACATCGCCGCGGTCGGCACCCTCATGACGATCGTGTGCGCCCGCCGGCGCGCGGCCTGCGCCTGGGTCGGCGTCGGCTTCCTGATCGTGCACACCGTGTTCTGGGCCGGCCCGGCCGCGCTGGCCACTCTCGGCGTCGTCGGGGGGATCGCCTGGGTCGCGATCGCGCAGCTGCTCATCGTCGAGCTCGGGCGCGCGGGCTCCGAGGCGCGCGTGCTCGAGGCGGCCGAGCGCGCGGCCGCGTCGTGGCGGGCCGCGGAGGAGGCGCACCTCACGGAGCGCGAGGTCCGGCTGGAGCAGACCCGTGCCCTCGCCGCCGACATGCTGCTGCGCATCGCCGAGCCGGGACCGGGCCTCACCGACGAGGAGCGGCGCGAGTGCCGGCTGCTCGAGGCGGCCGTGCGCGACGAGATCCGCGGCCGGCGGCTGCTGGACGACGAGGTGCGGCGTCTCGTGCTCGACGCGCGGCGGCGGGGGGTGACCGTGTCGGTGCTCGACGACGGCGGCCTCGACCGCACCTCCGAGGGCGAGAGCCGACGGGTGCTGGGGGAGCTCGCCCAGGCTCTGAGCGGGATCCGCGAGGAGGTCGACCGCGTGGTGGTGCGCACCGCGTCGGCCGACTCGGCCTCGGCGGTCACAGTGGTGGGCCTGCGGACGGCCGGCGACGGCAGCGCGGGCGCCCTCGGCTCCGACGACGCGGGGGACGAGGTCGACGCCTGGGTCGAGATCCGGCGCGACGGCGTCGGCGGACGGGACGTCTGAGCGGCGGAGCGCGCGCGGGACGGCGCGGCCGTCCGCCTGCGCAGCGACCGACGGCGGCCCGGTGCGGAGGTCGTGCGGATGTCGGATCGGTGCCGCGGGCGGGACGCTCCGGCTCTCAGCACAGCTCAGGTCTCGGCGCGCCCGGTCTCTCGGAGCGGACCGATCGTCGGCGCGGCACGAGCGTGAGCAGAGCCGTCGTGAGCAGTGCCCGTCGAGCGCACAGCACGTGATGAGAAGAGCCCGTTAACGGAGTGCGGCGGGCCGTCCACTCCTCCGAAGAGGGGGCCCGGCCCGCCGTCAAACCCCGAGTGAGGGTAACAACCCGAATATTACCCTCACTCGCCCCCAACACACCCGCCTGCTTACCCTGGTCGGCGAGTGATTGGCGGTGCCCCTTCCGAAGGAGGAGCACCGTACGTCCACTAGTGTGCTCGCTCCGCCAGGAGGCGCATAGTCAGCACTTTAGGGGACTAATCGGGGGACAAATTTCACGTTCCGCGTCGCGGATCGCTCGTTCCCCGACGGGCTGCGTCTGCGAGTCCGCTCAGCCGGAGAAGGAGCGCCACGCTCCGGGTGCCGGCCGGAGCGGCCTGCGGACCGCCGCGGCGCGGTCGTTCCAGCCCCCGCTGAGCTCCTGCGGGGTCTCCGGCTCGGCCTCGGTGCGAGAGGTCAGTGCGGTGACGACGGCCGTAACGGCGGCGATCTCGGCGGCGTCGAGGCCGGGGGTGGAGATGACGACGGCGGGTGCGGAGTCGGAGGCGGTCATCCCGCGACGCTATCGCATGCCGTTCACGGCGCCGGTCGGCGGGGCATGGCTATGCTGACGCCGGATGCCGCCGGAGCGTCGTCCGTCCGTTGCGAACAGGAGCGTTCCCGCATGCCGACGTGGTTCCCGAGGAGCGGTGCCGCGGCGCTGCGCCCCCTGCGTCTGCTGGTCCGGAGGTCGCCCGCGGCCGTCTCGGTCGTCCTGGTCCTCCTGGCCGCGAGCGCGATCACGGGGACGCTCGTCGCCCCCGCAGGAGCCGAGACGACGGCCTGGTGGGCGGCGGGCCCGATGACGACCCTCGACGGCCGTCCGTGGACAGCGGTGACCGCCCTCCTGATCGCGGCGGACCCGCTGCAGCTGCTCCTGGACGTCGTGCTGGTGCTCCCGATGCTCCTCGCCGCGGAGCGCCGCCTCGGCTCGGCCCGCACCCTCCTCGCCTTCCTCGTGACCGGCGCCGTCGGGATCGTCGTCGGGTCCTCCGTGCAGTCGATCGGCGCTCTCGTCGGGGAGTGGTGGGCGGGCGACACCGTCGGCGACCACACCTTCGACCCGCTGATCGGCGCGGTCGGCGCCCTCATCGCCTCGACCGCCTTCATGGGCGCTCTCTGGCGTCGCCGGCTCCGGGTGACCGTCTTCGCCGTCGTGCTGATGTTCGTTCTCTACGCGGGCGACTCCGCCGACGCGTACCGGCTCCTCGCGGGCGGCGCGGGGCTCGTGCTCGGCGCGGTGCTCGCGCGGGGAGCGGCGGGGCTGCGTCCGCAGCGTCCGGCGCCGAGCTCGCACCGCGAGTCCCGGGGGCTGCTGGCGGCGGTCGTCGTCGTCACCGCCATCGGTCCGCTCGTCGCCGTCCTCTCGGACTCGGGCTACGGTCCGTTCTCGTTCCTCGGCCGACTGCTGCAGAGTGCCTTCACGGGGACGACGGACCTCGAGGACCCGTGCAGCCGCGCCCTCCGGCACTGCGCGCACCACGTGAAGCTGAGCCTGGTCGCCCCCGGGCCGATCCTGCTGACGTTCGTCCCGCTCCTCCTCCTGCTCGTCGCCGCCTACGGCCTGCGCTCCGGGCGCCGCCTGGGCCTGCTGCTGGCGGTCGGGGTGAACATCGCGATCGCGATCCTGGAGGTCTTCTCCCTCCAGCGCGCCGCCCGTCACCCCGAGTTCCTGTACTACGCCGAGTACCTGCTCTGGGTGGCGACGACGGTGCTGGTGCCGCTGGCCGTCGTGGCGATGCTCGTGATCGGGAGGAGGCACTTCCGCATCCGCGCGCCCCGTGCCGCTGCGAGGCTCTGGACGCGGGTCGTCGCCATCGCCTTCGTCGTGTCCCTCGGCGGCTACCTGGCGCTCTCGGCCGGCGTGCGCACGAGCTTCGAGCCGCTCCTGGGCCTCGGGAGACTCCTCCTGGACGGGCTGCTGCGCTTCGTCCCGGTGAGCTTCCTCGGCGGCGCCGGACTGCTCGCCGTGCCGCGGGAGCCCGTCGCGCGGATCGTCTTCGAGTGGGTCGGCCCGGTGTTCTGGCTCGTGGTCGTCGTCGCGGTGGTCGCCCTGCTCCGGGCCACCGACGTGCAGCGGAACCGCGGCGACGAGGCGCGGTACCGCGCGCTCCTGTCCCTGCACGGCGCCGGCAGCCTCGGCCATCAGGGGACCTGGGAGGGCAACGCGCACTGGATCTCGGCCGACGGGACCGGCGGAGTCGCCTACCGGGTGATCGGCGGCGTGGCGATCACCCTCTCCGACCCGGCCTGCGCTCCCGAGCGGCGGGAGGACGTCGTGGCCGAGTTCGTGCGGTTCTGCGACGAGCGCAGCTGGACGCCCGTCTTCTACAGCATCCACGATGAGCTGCTCCCCGTCTTCGACCGGCTCGGCTGGTCGCGCCTCTCGGTCGGCGAGGAGACGATCATCGAGCTCTCCTCCTTCGAGCTCACCGGCAAGCGGTGGCAGAAGGTGCGCTACCCGCTCACGCGCGGCATCAAGCTGGGCATCGAGGCGCAGTGGACCAGCTGGCCCGAGCTCTCCCTCGGCATGGCCAACCAGATCGTCGACCTGTCGGAGCGCTGGGTCGCCGAGAAGGCGCTGCCCGAGATGGGCTTCACCCTCGGCGGCATCGACGAGGTCCGCGATCCCGACGTCGCCCTCCTGCTCGCGGTCGGACCGGACGGCGTGCTGCAGGGGGTGACGAGCTGGCTGCCCGTGCACCGGGAGGGGCGCGTGGTCGGCTGGACCCTCGACTTCATGCGCCGCTCCGACGACTCGATGCCCGGCATCATGGAGTTCCTCATCGCCTCCGCGGCGCTGCGCGTCAAGGAGGAGGGCGCCGAGTTCCTCTCGCTCTCGGGCGCTCCGCTCGCCACCGCGCCGGTCGAGGAGGGGGAGGAGCCTCCGGAGCCGACGGTCCTCTCGCGCCTGCTCGAGTTCCTCTCGCGGACGCTCGAGCCGGCCTACGGCTTCACGTCGCTGTTCCGCTTCAAGGCCAAGTTCCACCCGCGCTACGCGGGCCTCTGGATGACCTACCCCGACGCGCTGCAGCTGCCCCGGATCGGAGCCGCGCTGGGTCGCGCCTACCTGCCGGACCTCTCCGCCGCGCAGGCGCTGGCGTTCGCGCGGGTGGTCGGGGCGAAGCCGGAGGAGAAGCCGTCCGAGGCGTCCGCGGCGAAGCCGGATGCTCCGGCCGCCAGGGCAGGCGCTCCTGCGGCGAAGGCGGGTGCTCCGACAGCCGAGCCGGACGGTCCTGGGGTGAAGGCGGGTGGTCCTGCGGTGAAGGCGGGTGCTCCGGCTGCGAGGGCGGATGCCCGGGAAGCGGAGGCCGATTCCGCGACAGGGAAGCCGGGTGCTCCGGCCGCGGAGCCGGCCGCTCCCGTCGTGCGGCCCGATGCTCCCACGGAGTCCGCTGCCCGACGGACCGGCCCCGGCTCCTCCGACTGATCGTTCCGCCCCTCCGCCCCGTGAGGAGGTGGGCGCAGCGGAACGCCGCGGCACGGACGGTCTCCCGTCTCCTGCCGCGGCGTCCGAGCGAGCCGGGTCAGAGCGGGATGTTGCCGTGCTTCTTCGCGGGCAGGTTGGCGCGCTTGGTGCGCAGCGCCCGCAGCGCCTTGATGACGGAGACACGCGTCGCCGAGGGCTCGATCACGCCGTCGAGCTCGCCGCGCTCGGCCGCGAGGAACGGGCTCGCGACGTTGTAGGTGTACTCGTTCGCCAGGCGCGTCCGGACGGCTGCGACGTCCTCGCCGGCCTCCTCCGCCTTGCGGATCTCGTTGCGGTAGAGGATGTTCACCGCGCCCTGGCCTCCCATGACGGCGATCTCGGCGGTGGGCCACGCGAGGTTGATGTCGGCTCCCAGCTGCTTGGACCCCATCACGATGTACGCGCCGCCGTAGGCCTTGCGCAGGATGACCGTGACCAGCGGCACGGTCGCCTCGGCGTAGGCGTAGAGCAGCTTCGCGCCGCGGCGGATGACGCCGGTCCACTCCTGGTCGGTGCCGGGCAGGTAGCCCGGGACGTCGACCAGGGTCAGGATCGGCAGCGAGAACGCGTCGCAGAAGCGGACGAAGCGGGACGCCTTCTCGCCCGCCTCGATGTTCAGCGTGCCCGCCATGGCGCTCGGCTGGTTCGCGATGATGCCGACGGAGCGGCCCTCGACGCGGCCGAAGCCGATCACGATGTTCGGCGCGAACAGCGGCTGCACCTCGAGGAAGTCGCCCTCGTCGACGATGTGCTCGATGACGGCGCGCATGTCGTACGGCTGGTTCGGGCTGTCCGGGATGACCGTGTCGAGGAAGCGGTCCGCGTCGGTCGTCTCGAGGTCGACCTCGGTCTCGAAGACGGGGACCGGCGACAGGTTGTTGTCCGGGAGGAAGGAGAGGAGCGTTCGCGCGTAGTCGAGCGCGTCGTTCTCGTCGCTCGCGAGGTAGTGCGAGACGCCCGAGATCTTGTTGTGGGTCAGCGCACCGCCGAGCTCCTCCATGCCGACGTCCTCGCCGGTGACGGTCTTGATCACGTCGGGCCCGGTGACGAACATCTGGCTGGTCTTGTCGACCATGATCACGAAGTCGGTCAGGGCGGGGGAGTAGACCGCGCCTCCCGCGGCCGGGCCGCAGATGATCGAGATCTGGGGGATCACGCCGCTCGCCGCGGTGTTGCGGCGGAAGATCTCGCCGTACTTGCCGAGGGCGACCACGCCCTCCTGGATCCGTGCTCCGCCGGAGTCGAGGATGCCGATGATCGGGACGCCGGTCTTCAGGGCGAGGTCCATCACCTTGATGATCTTCTCGCCGGCCACCTCGCCGAGCGAGCCGCCGAAGATCGTGAAGTCCTGCGAGTACACGGCGACCTGGCGGCCGTGGATGGTGCCGGTCCCGGTGACGACGGCGTCGCCGTAGGGGCGCTTCTTCTCCATGCCGAAGGCGTGGGTGCGGTGGCGCACGAACTCGTCCAGCTCGACGAACGAGCCCGGGTCGAGGAGGGTGTCGATCCGCTCCCGTGCGGTCATCTTGCCCTTGGCGTGCTGCTTCTCGATCGCCGCCTCGCCACTGGCCGTGACGGCCTCGTGGTAGCGGTTCCTGAGGTCCGCGATCTTCCCCGCGGTCGTGTACAGATCGGGCGCGGGACGTTCGGTGTTCGCGGTCACCCGCTCACCCTACCGGCGGGGCGGACGCCTCCTCTTGTCGCACTCGCACAGGGAGGGCCGCTCCCGACGGGAGGATCCGGACAAGGGCGGGCCGTCGCGCGCGGCGCTCGGAGCGGCCTCGCGGGAGCCGCCGCTACCGTGGCGGCATGCTCCTCCCGCTCTCCTCCGCCGTCTCCCCCCGCGTCCTCGCGCTCGAGTCGGCGGGGTCGACGAACGACGAGCTCCGCGAGCGGGCGGCCGCCGACCCCGCCGCGTGGCCGCACCTCTCCGTCGTCGCCACCGGCGACCAGCGAGCCGGGCGCGGCCGGCTGGGGCGCGTCTGGCAGGCGCCCGCGGGCCGCACGCTCGCGGCCTCGACTCTGGTCGACGCCTCCGCCCTCGGCGCCGAGGCCTCCGGCTGGCTGCCGCTCGTGGCCGGCGCCGCTCTCGCCCGGGCCCTCGCACCCCTCGTCGACGGGGACGTCGCCGTCAAGTGGCCCAACGACGTCCTGATCGACGGCCGGAAGGTCGCGGGGATCCTCGCCGAGCGCCTGCCGGACGGGCGGGTCGTCGTCGGCACCGGCGTGAACCTGCTGCTGACGGAGGCGGAGCTGCCGGTCCCGACCGCCACCTCGCTCGCCCTCGCCGGAGCACGGACGACGAGCGCCGACGAGGTGCTCGCCGCGTTCCTGACCGGATTCCAGGGGCTGTTGGCTCCGCTGCTCGCCCAGGGCGACGCCGAGGCCTCCGGAGCGGCCGCCGCCGTCCGCGCCTCCTGCGGCACCCTCGGCACGCGCGTCCGGCTCGAGCTGCCCGACGGCACGCAGGAGGAGGGGACCGCCGCCGCACTCGCCCCGGACGGCTCGCTCCTGCTCGAGCAGGGCGGCGCGCTGCGCTCGTTCCCGGCCGGCGACGTCACGCATCTGCGCTCCTGATGGCCAGGACCGACCCCGCCGACCGCGAGCTGGCGCGGCTGACCCCGCGCGCCCGCCGGGCGGTCGCACCTGTCGTCGGCCTCCTCCTGCTCACCTGGACGGGCTTCTACTTCGCCGCGCAGTTCGAGCTCGCCCTGCAGCGCTGGATCATCGGGCTCGGTACCGCACTTCTGGTGCTTCTCCTCTGCGCTCCCGGGATCGCGGGCTGGGCGAGCGTGCGCTACCGCGTGACCGCCTCCGGCCTCAGCGCGCGCCGGGGCGTGGCGTCGATCCGGCGGGCCGAGGTGGTCTTCGATCGGAGGATGGAGGTCGCGGTCGAGCGCTCCCTCGGCCAGCGCCTCGCCCGGTGCGGCGACGTCCGGATCCTGCAGGCGGAAGCCGAGGTGTTCGTGCTGCGGGACCTGCCGGATCCGGAGCTCACGGCCGACCTGCTGCGGGAGGCGATCGGCGCGGCTCCCGCTCTCGAGCAGGAGTGGCCGCCGCCCGCGTGAGCGCGTCGGGGCCTCGGTAGCATGGAGCCGCCCCGCGCCAGCGGGCGGAGACGGAGGAGCGCCATGCGCGTCGGCGTGATCGGGGGCGGCCAGCTCGCTCGGATGATGATCCCCGCGGCGGTGGAGCTCGGCATCGAGATCGCCGTGCTCGCCGAGAGCGAGGGCGCCCCGGCGGGGCTCGCCGCGACACGGGTCGGCGACCACCGCGACGAGGCGACCGTGCTCGCCTTCGCCGAGACCGTGGACGTGGTCACGTTCGACCACGAGCACGTTCCCCAGCCGATCCTCCGCGAGCTCGTCGCCCGCGGCGTCGCCGTGCACCCCGGGCCCGACGCCCTGCTGTTCGCGCAGGACAAGCTGATGATGCGGCGCCGCCTGACCGAGCTCGGCGTGCCCGTGCCCGAGTGGGCCGAGGTCTCCTCCGCCGAGGAGCTGGGGGAGTTCCTGGCCGAGCACGGCGGCAGCGCCGTGGTGAAGACCGCGCGCGGCGGCTACGACGGCAAGGGCGTTCGCGTGGTGCGCGGCGCCCACGAGGCGGACGACTGGTTCACCGCCCTCGCCGAGGACGGCCGGGGCGGCTCGCTCCTGGTCGAGGAGCTGGTGGGCTTCCGCCGCGAGCTCGCGCAGCTCGTCGCCCGGCGTCCCTCCGGCGAGAGCATCCTCTGGCCGGTGGTGGAGTCCGTGCAGCGCGACGGCGTCTGCGCCGAGGTGATCGCTCCGGCCCCCGCGTCCGCCGGCCGGCTCGCAGCCGCGGCGGCCGAGATCGCGCAGACGATCGCCGACAGCCTCGGGGTCACCGGCGTCCTGGCCGTCGAGCTGTTCGAGACGACGGACGACCGGATCCTGGTCAACGAGCTGGCCATGCGCCCGCACAACAGCGGCCACTGGACGATGGACGGATCGACCACGTCGCAGTTCGAGCAGCACCTGCGCGCGGTCCTCGACCTGCCGCTCGGCGCGACGGGCTGCCGGGATCCGTGGACCGTGATGGTCAACGTGCTCGGCGGCCCGGTGGGGGAGTCGCTGACCGACCGCTACCCGCGGGTGCTCGCCGATCACCCGGGCGTGAAGGTGCACAACTACGGCAAGGAGCCGCGACCGGGCCGCAAGGTCGGGCACGTGAACGCCACCGGCGACGACCTCGACCTCGTGGTCTACGAGGCTCGCGCGGCGGCGGCCGTTCTCACGGACTGACCCGTACGATGGTCGCCGTGACGAGCCTGCCGACCTCCCCGACCCCTGCCGGAGCCCTCTCGTGAGCGCGGACGCGCTCGTGAACGGGCCCGCGCCGCTCGTCGGCGTCGTGATGGGGTCGGACTCGGACTGGTCCGTCATGCAGGCGGCGTCCGCCGTCCTCGCCGAGTTCGGCGTGGCGCACGAGGTCCGCGTCGTCTCCGCGCACCGCACCCCGGAGGCGATGATCGCGTACGGCCGCGAGGCCCGCGGCCGCGGCCTGAAGGTCGTCATCGCCGGAGCGGGCGGAGCCGCCCACCTCCCCGGCATGCTCGCCGCCGTGACCTCGCTCCCCGTCGTCGGAGTGCCGGTCCCGCTCGCCCGACTCGACGGGCTCGACTCCCTCCTCTCGATCGTGCAGATGCCCGCGGGCGTCCCCGTCGCCACCGTCTCCATCGGCGGAGCGCGGAACGCCGGACTGCTCGCGGTGAAGATCCTCGCGACCGCGGACGACGCCCTCTCCGCAGCGCTCGACGCCTTCGCCGCCGACCTCGAGGTGCAGGTCGCCGCGAAGAACGACGCCCTGGTGGCGGGCCTGTGACGGCCGTCGCCCTGCCGCTGCGGCACCCGGACGTCGCCTCCCGCGCCTTCATGACGCGGCGGGCGTGGTGGCTGCTGATCGTCAACCTCCTGGTGCCCGGGTCCGCTCAGGTCCTGGCGGGCAACCGCCGGCTCGGGCGCCTGGGGCTCGGCTTCACCCTCGGGCTCTGGGTCGCCCTCCTGGTCGCGGTGCTCCTCTACTTCGTCTTCCCGACCGGCCTCTACACGCTCGCGACCTTCGACCTCTCGATGCTCGCGCTCCAGGCCGCGCTCGTCGTCTACGGGGTGGTCTGGGCCGTGCTGACGCTCGACACCCTCCGCCTGATCCGCGTCGTCCGGGTGCGCCCGCGGATGCGCGGCGTGCTCGCGTTCGCGACGATCGCGCTGATGGCGGTCTCGGTCGGCACCACCGCCTACGGCACCTACCTGCTCGGCGTGACCCGGGGGACGCTGTCGTCGATCTTCGGCGGCGGAGCGATCGAGCAGCCGATCGACGGCCGCTACAACGTGATGCTCCTCGGCGGCGACGCGGGGGAGGACCGCGACGGTCTGCGCCCCGACAGCATCTCGGTGGTCAGCATCGACGCGTCGAGCGGCAAGGCCTCGATCATCGGCGTCTCGCGCGAGTTCGTCGACTTCCCGTTCCCCGAGACCAGCCCGATGCACGAGCTCTATCCCGACGGCTACGACACCGACAACTGCGCCGTCGACGTCTGCAAGCTCAACTCGGTCTACACCGAGGTCGAGCTGAAGCACCCGGAGCTCTACCCCGACGCCGTCGACCACGGCAGCGAGCCCGGCATCGAGGCGATGCGCGACGCGGTCGAGGGCATCCTCGATCTGAGGATCCAGTACTACGCGCTGATCGACATGGAGGGCTTCGCCCAGCTGATCGACGCGCTCGGCGGCATCGACATCGACTACGTGGCCGACGAGCCGCTGCCCCTGGGCGGGCTGCCCGACTCCGACGGCGTGATGCAGGGCGTGAACCAGTGGATCGATCCCGGGCACTGGCACTTCAACGGCGAGCAGGCGCTCGCCTACGCCCGCTCGCGCTACACCACGAGCGACTACGACCGGATGGCGCGCCAGCGGCAGGTGCAGGAGGCGCTGCTCGCCCAGTTCGAGCCGGGCAACGTCCTCGCCAAGTTCCAGGACGTCGCGTCCGCCGGGTCCCAGGTCATCAAGACGGACGTCCCGCAGGGGATGCTCGGCTACTTCGTGCAGCTGGGGCTCAAGACGAAGTCGCAGCCGGTGGATCCGATCGAGCTGGTCCCGCCGGCCGTCGACCCGGAGGACCCGGACTACGACGTCGTGCACTCGCTGGTGAGTGCCGGACTGTCGGTCGACTCCGCGCCGTAGACGGCCGGGTGCCGCACGCCTCAGAGGTCGGCGTGCAGCGCCCAGACGCGCTCCGCGGAGTCGCGCCAGCTGAAGGCGCGGGAGCGGTCGCGGCCGGCCACCGACATCCGCTCGCGCAGACCGGTGTCGGCGAGCACGCTGCTCATCGCGAGGGCGAGGCGGTCCGGATAGTCCTTCGCGTCGCCGCGCTCGACGGCGACGCCGGCGTCCGCGGCGACCTCCATCAGCGCGGGGTCGTCGGAGTGCACCACCGGCACTCCGAAGTGCATCGCCTCGAGCACGGGCAGGCCGAAGCCCTCGGCGATGCTCGGGTAGACGAAGAGCGTGGCACGGGAGAGGACGACGGCGAGGTCGGCGTCGCTGAGGACTCCCAGGGCGCGCACACGCGTCTCGTCGAGGCCCTGCTCGTCGGCGACGGAGGCCACGTCCAGGTCGCCCCAGCCGGTCGGGCCGACCAGGAGCAGCGGGATCGCCGGGGCGGACGCTCCTCCGAAGGCCGTTATCAGCGAGACCAGGCCCTTGCGCGGCTCCAGCGTGCCGACGCTCAGCACGTACTCCGGGGGGAGGCCCAGCGCCGTGGCGCGCTCGTCGGCGTCCTCCGGGACGACCAGGCCGGAGCCGACGGCTCCGCCGATCACGCGCAGTCGATCGCCGAAGTCCATCAGCTGGGAGAGCTGGTGGGCGACGGCGTGGGTGGGGACGACGACGGCGTCCGCGTGCTTGCGGGCGCGCTTGGCCATCGCCCGGTGCCACTTCGCGCCGTGCGGGGTGAGGGTCTCGGGATGCGTCCACGGCACCGTGTCGTGGATCGTGACGGCGATCTGCTCGCCCTCGCTCCCGTCGTGGCTGCGCAGCGGTGCGAAGAGGCTCGGGGCGTGGATCATGCCGCCGCCGGCCGGGATGGCGATCCCGTACTGCCAGGCGCGCGAGAGCTCGCGACGCCCGAGCGGCAGCCGGTGGATGCGCGCGAGGCCGGGCAGGCGCAGGCGCAGCTCCTCCTCCTTCTCGGGCGGGTGGGCGGAGACGACGGCCTCCACCTCGCAGTCGCGGGGAGCCGTCGCGATCAGCTCGCGGGTGAGCTCCTCGGTGTAGCGGCCGATGCCGCCGGGCACGCGGGCGAGCATCTGGTCGACGACGACGCGGAGAGTGGTGGTCACGGGGTCACCGCCTCGAGGGGTGCGGCGGCGAGCGCGTCCTGCCAGGAGCGCAGCGGCGGCAGGCCCGCCCGGCTCCAGCCGTCGTGGCCGAGGACCGAGTAGGCCGGACGCGGAGCGGGGCGGACGAACGAGCCGCTGTCGGTCGGGCGCAGGCGCTCGGGATCCAGGCCCGCCTTGGCGAAGACGGCACGGGCGAAGCCGAGCCAGGTCGTCTCGCCGGAGCTGGTGCCGTGGTAGATGCCGGCCGGGGCCTCCGCGTCGACCAGCTCAATGAGGCGCGCGGCGAGGTCGGCGGTCCAGGTGGGCTGGCCGTGCTGGTCGTCGACCACGGTCAGCGTCTCGTGCGCGCCCGCCAGTCGCACCATCGTCTTCGCGAAGTTGCCGCCGTGCTCGCCGTAGAGCCAGGCCGTGCGGACGACGTAGCCGCGCTCCGGGTTGGCCTCGAGCACCAGGCGCTCGCCCTCGGCCTTCGTGCGGCCGTAGGCCGAGATCGGGTTCCGGGGGTGGTTCTCGGAGTAGGGGGTCGTCGCGGAGCCGTCGAAGACGTAGTCGGTGGAGACCTGCACGAGTGCGGCTCCCGTC
Organism: Rathayibacter sp. AY1C6; assembly: GCF_002931535.1. Taxonomy (NCBI): domain Bacteria; kingdom Bacillati; phylum Actinomycetota; class Actinomycetes; order Micrococcales; family Microbacteriaceae; genus Rathayibacter; species Rathayibacter sp. AY1C6. The sequence goes on from NZ_PSWC01000001.1 coordinate 24,432, forward strand.
TCGGCGGTGGCGAGGGCGAGGTTGCGAGCTCCGACGGCGTTGACGCGGTGCGCCTCCTCCTCGTCGGTCTCGGCGTCGTCGACGCGGGTGTACGCGGCGCAGTTCACCACGGCGTCGTGTCCCGCGACGGCGGCGCGCACGGCGTCGAGGTCGGTCACGTCGAGGTCGGAGCGGCCGAGGGCGGTGTTGGGGCGGGAGCCGAGGGCCGCGCGCAGGTCGGTGCCGAGCATGCCGGAGGCGCCCGTGATGAGGAAGGTCACCTCCTCATCATGCCCGAGCGGTCCGTCGGCCGACGGTCGGCGCTCCGGCACGCCGCCGGGTGGCGCAGAGAGGCGTCGCGGGCCCGTGACACGCCGTCGTTACACTGGCGACCGTGCAGATCCGAGAGCTCGACATCCCCGACGTCTACGAAGTGACTCCGCGCCAGTTCCCCGACGATCGCGGGGTCTTCTACGAGTTCTACCGCTTCGACCGCCTGGCCGAGAAGGTCGGGCACCCGCTCTCGCTGCGGCAGGGCAACACCTCCGTCTCGCGGCGCGGCACCGTCCGCGGCATCCACTTCGCGCAGATCCCGCCGTCGCAGGCCAAGTACGTCTCGTGCTTCTCCGGCGCGGTCCTCGACTACGTGATCGACGTGCGCGTCGGGTCCCCGACCTTCGGGCGCTGGGAGTCGATCCTGCTCGACGACGTCGACCGCCGCTCCGTCTACATCGCCGAGGGGGTCGCGCACGCCTTCGTGGCGCTGACCGAAGGCGCCGTGGTCTCGTACCTCGTGAACGCCACCTTCGACCCTGTGCGGGAGAAGGGGATCGACCCGCTCGACGAGCAGATCGGCCTGCGCTTCCCGGAGGAGGCCGGCGAGCTGCTCCTCTCGCCGAAGGACACCGACGCACCGACGCTGGCCGAGGCCGAGGCGCAGGGCCTGCTGCCGACCTGGGACGAGGCGCGGGCCTTCTACACGGAGCTCGACTCCGCGTCCTGACCGCCGATCCGGCGGACGGGCCGCCCGGCGCCGGCCAGGCGGCCCGCCCGACCGGACCGGATCAGCTCTTCGAGCGCAGGCGCATCAGCGCGACCCGGGCGCCCAGCCCGGCGCGCACCGCCGCACGGATCGGCGCCTGGTACCAGGCCCCGTACTTCTGCGCGAGGTAGAGGTAGGCGCTGCGGTGGTGGACCGCGAGCATCCGCGCCGAGGCCAGGCGGGTGGAGTGCCCGCCGAGGTGGGAGACGACCGCGTCGGCGAGGTAGACGTTGGTCCACCCGCGCTGTCCGAGCGAGTCGCCCAGCTGGACGTCCTCGAAGTACATGAAGTAGCGGTCGTCGAACCCGCCGATCTCCTCGAAGGCCGTGCGGCGCACCATCACGCAGGCGCCGGAGAGCCAGCCCGCCTCCATCCGGCCGTGGCGGAGGGTCTCGGCCGCGCGCGAGCGCCGGTAGGTCGCCGACCACGGGTTGCCGGGCCAGACGTGGGCGAAGACGGCGTGCCCGACGCCCGTGCCGAGCGAGGGCAGAGCGCGGGCGGAGGGGTAGATCGTGCCGTCGGAGTCGAGGATCCGCGGCCCGATCGAGCCGATCCGGTCGTCCGCCGTCGCGGCGGCGTAGAGGGCGTCGATCGAGCCGGGGAGGAAGACCGTGTCCGGGTTGGTCACCAGGATCCACTCGACCTCGGGCCCGAGGCGGTCGACCGCGTAGTTGACGGCCCGGCCGTAGCCGAGGTTCTGCCCGGTCTCGTGGAACTCGACCTGCGGCAGGCGCTCGACGACGCTGCGGACGGAGTCGTCCGTGGTCAGGTTGTCGACCACCACGATGCGCACGTCGTGCTCCGTCGCCTCCGGCACGGACTCGAGGCACGCGCGGAGGACCTCACCCGAGAAGTGGGTGACGACGACGACCGCGATGGGCAACGTCGAGCGGGCGATGGGAGCCTCCGGGTGGTGCGGCGTCGACGGGAGGAGTGCCCCGTCGGAAGAACTCGACGAGGCTAGCACGCGGCTCGAGCGGGGCCCGGGAGCCTGCGGCCCTCAGCGGACGATGTCGACGGGCTCGGTGCTGACGGCCACGGCGGCGGGGGAGACCGTCTCGATCGCGGGCAGCGCATCGTGCGCCGGACGGCGGAAGACGACGAACTTGTACATGCAGAAGTTCCACACCAGTCCCACGAGGACGGCGACGGCCTTGGCGATGTTGATCGCGAGGAAGGCGTTCTCGCCGGAGCTGGGGAGGAAGAGCAGCGAGTTGCCGAAGCGGGTGTCGAAGAAGACCTCGAAGCCGTAGATGATCGCCGACTGCAGGACCAGCGAGCTGAACCCGGTGACGAGGAAGAACTTCGCGAACGTGGCGACCGAGACCCTGCCCGGGTGGCGGAAGACGAAGAAGTGGTTCAGCGCGTACGAGATCGTGATGCCGACCAGGACGGAGAAGACGTTGGCGACGAGGGTCGGCAGACCGAGCAGGAGCACGAGCGTGTTGAGGATGAGGAAGTCGATCGCCGTGTTGGTGCAGCCCGCGATGAGGAAGCGGACCTTCTGCGATTCGAGGAGTCTCTTCATCTGCGGCGCTCTTTCCCGTCCCCCTCTGGCGTCGATGCCCGACCGTCGGGCTCCGACGGGCGTCCATCGGGGCAGGCGAACAAGGGGTGAACCGCCGTGCACTGTCGTCCATCGTAACCGCGGACCCCTGCCGGGCGGTCGAACAGCCGGTGCCATGTTCCTGAGAGAGTGCGCGGACGGGGCGGCGGGCCGCGGGCGCGCTCGGAGGCTCGCGAGCACCGCCTCGTTATACTCGCAGGGCTCTCACCGGTCAGCCGGTGCACCGGAAGAACGGATCCTCCCCGCCTCATGCGCTCCCTCGCCGTCGTCGTCCCCACCTACAACGAAGTCGCGAACATCGCGACGGCGCTGCCGCGGGTCGCGCTCGCGGCGTCCCGCAACCCCGACTTCCACGTGACCGTCGCCGTCATCGACGACAGCTCCCCCGACGGCACCGCGGACCGCGCGCGCGAGCTCGCGGCCGAGCTCGGGTCCGACACCTTCGAGGTCCTCGTGCTCTCGCGCGAGAAGAAGGAGGGGCTCGGCGCGGCGTACATCTGGGCCTTCCAGCACCTCCTCGCGGCCGAGCGCCGCTACGACTACCTGCTGCAGATGGACGCCGACCTCTCGCACGACCCGGACTACATCGACGCCTTCCTCCGCGAGGTTCGCGCGGGCGCCGACTTCGTGGTCGCCTCCCGCTACATCGCGGGCGGGGGCACTCCCGACTGGACGCTCGACCGCAAGCTGCTGAGCGGTGGCGGCAACCTCTACACGCGCCTCTTCCTCGGCTCGAAGATCACCGACTGGACCGGCGGCTTCAACCTCTTCAGCGCGGACCTCCTGCGCACCCTCCACCTCGAGACGATCCGCGCAGCCGGCTACGGCTTCCAGATCGTGCTCAAGTACCGGGCGCTGCGCCGGGCCCGCGGAGTGAAGGAGATCCCGATCGTCTTCCTCGACCGCACGGTCGGCAACTCCAAGATCCCGAGCGACACCCTCCTGAAGAACCTCCTGCTCGTCCTGGCCATCCGGTTCGGCGGGAAGCACCGGTGACGGCGGGTCCGACGGGATCCCCTCGGACCCGGAGGGCCCTCCTCGAGCTCGCCGCCCTCGCCGTCGTCGTCAGCGGGACCCTGCTCGTGCTCGGATTCATGGTCGGCACGCCGTGGCGGCCGCTGCTCTTCCGCGACGGCGACTCGCTGGCGCTGCCGCTGATCCTGCAGTCCTTCGCCGAGGGCCGCCCGGCGGCGTGGGTGATGACGAGCCAGCTCTTCCTCTTCCCCGAGCTCCCCGTCTTCGGCGTCGCGTGGCTGCTGACCGGTGGCGATCCCGCGGCGGCGCTCGCGGTCAACGCCGTGCTCAACGTCGTCCTCCTCTACGGCGTGCTCCGGATACTCGCGCGACGGCTCGTCGCGGACCGGCACCGCCGGCTGCGGCCCGCGGCCGCGCTCGCCGGCATCGCCGTGCTGCTGGTGCTGTGCCTGACGGAGGGCCGCGCGCTCAACAACGAGGGGGCCCTGGCGACCACCTTCCTCCTCACGACCTACTACTACGGCGCGGTGCTCACAGGCCTCGCCGGGCTCGCCGTCGCTCTGGGCGCACTGCGCGAGCGCCGTCCGGCCGCGCGTCCGCTGCTCCTGGTCGGGGCGGCCGTCGCCGCGACGACCCTCTCCGATCCGCTCCTCCTGGTGCAGTTCGTCGGCCCCCTGCTGGTGGTCCTCGTCGTGCTGCTGGTGCTCGCTCTCGCTGCTCCCCGAGCGGTCCTGATCGTCGCGGGCACGGTCCTCGGGGCCGCCGCGCTCGGAGCCGCGCTGCGGGTCCCGCTCGGCTTCCTGATCGGGACCGACGCCGGCGGGTACCTCCGGCTGCCGCTCGCCGGGACGGCACTGGACGACCTGATCGTGCAGTTCCTGGTGCTGAAGGCGCCGCTGATCGGCAAGCTCGAGGTGGCGCTGCTGGGTCTGCTGCTGCTGGCGGCCCTCGCCGTCGTCGTGGCCGGTGCCGCCCGACTGGCGCGGGGAGCCGCCCTCGACGAGGCGGCCCGTGCGCGCTTCGCGGTGTGCGCGTTCCTGCCGGCGCAGACGGCGGTGCTCCTGGTGGTGCAGGTCTTCACCGGCAGCTCGGTCAGCCGCTACCTGATGCCGATCCCGGTGACCGCGACCGTGGTCGTGATCGCCCTGATCGGCGCCGCGGCGGCGCACCGGCGTGCTGCGGGCGCGCGGCTGGCGCCGGTCGTCCGCGTCGTCGCTCCGCTGGCCGCCGCAGGCCTCGTCGTCGCCGCCGTGCCGGCCACGACGGCGGTCGCCTCCGCGGCGGCCGAGGCGCGATCGGACCCGGACGCCGACTGCCTGGAGCGCTGGATCGACGGCCGCGAGCTCGCGGGCGTCGGCTCGTTCTGGTCCACGCGGCCGCTGGACCTCTACGGGCCGGCCTCGCTGCACGTCCAGCAGGTCAACTTCGACTTCACGGTGCAGCTGTGGATGAACAACCTGAGCGACTACCGCGACCGGCAGTACAGCTTCGTCCTGGCCGACCGCTCGCCCGACTGGGCGGGGCTCGCGCGCGGGACGCTCGGCGCTCCCTCCGATATCGTCGCCTGCGGGGGGTTCGACATCTACGACTACGCGGGCACCGACGGCGAGACCGAGCTGAACCGGATCGTCCAGACCAGCGTGGAGGAGCAGCGCCGTGAGCGCGGCTACTGACGTGCGCGGCCCGCGGACGGCGAGTCGGCGGCGCCGGACGCTCGTCGAGCTCGGATGGGCCCTCGTCGCCGCCCTCGTCTCGGTCGTCGCCGCCGTGCTCGCGCTCGGGATCGGGCCGCAGGACCTGACGGCCCGCTGGACCGTGGGCGGCGACGACCAGATCCTGCACTACACGCTCTTCACCAGCGCCACGCAGGCGTTCCCGTTCGACGGCAACGCGGCGCTCGGCTTCCCCGACGGGTTCAACGCCTTCTTCAGCGCGCAGTTCGACGTCGCCTCCGCCCTCGCCGTCTCGGTCCTGGCCCTCGTGGTGCGCGACGGGACGACGCTCCTGAACGTCTTCTACCTGGGCACGTTCGCGACGGTCGCCGTCACCGGCTACGTGTTCTTCCGCGCCCTCCGCACGCGGCCCTGGGTCGCGGCGTTCTCCGCGGTCCTGCTGTCGCTGCTGCCGTACCACTTCCTCCGGATCGGATTCGGCCACGCGTTCCTCGCCAACTACTGGGCGATCCCGCTCCTGGGCGTGATGGTGCTGATGGTCGCCGGACCGCGCACCGATCCTCTCCGAGCCTGGTCCGAGCGGGGCGCGACGCGGAGGAGCCGCGTACTGCGCTCCGTCGTCCCGGGAGTCGTGCTCGGGCTCCTGGTGGCGAGCACGGGCGGCTACTACTACGTCTTCGCGGTCCTGGTCCTCGGAGCGACCTGGGCGGTGAGCACGGCCGCCGGGCTCCTCTCCCGCGAGCGGCTGCGCGTGCTCGCGGTCTCGTCGGTGCCGATCCTCGCGCTCGGCGTGTTCGTCGGGCTCTCGCTGCTGCTGCTCTCGCTCGACTTCGGGGAGCGCTACAGCCCGTACTTCACGTCGCGGACCGTGGGGGAGTCGGAGGCCTACGCCGGCAAGCTCGTGCTGCTGGGCCTGCCCTGGTCGGGGACCGGGCTGCCGCAGGGGTACGGCCTGCTGAACACCTACGCGGGCCAGTCCGGCGTGGCGCCGACGACGGAGCCGCCCGGATTCTCGATGCTCGCCAGCGTCGCGCTCCTGATCACGCTCGTGGCGCTTCCGATCACCGCGCTCGGCGGCGGACGGGCGCTCCGTGCGACCGCGGTCGGCCGGTTCTTCTCGGACGCCCGCGTGCGCGTCCTCGCCGTGGCGACGCTGGCCGCGCTCCTCTTCTACACGGTGACGGGCCTGGGCGTCGTGGTCTCGCTGGTGGCGGGGCCGACGATCCGCGCGTGGGCGCGGATGTCGATCGTCATCGCGGTCCTCGTCCTCGGCGTGCTCGCGCTTCTGCTCGATCGGGTCACGGCCCGTGGCGGTGTCCGGATCCTCGTGGCGGCGCTCCTCGCCGCCGTCGCCGTGGTCGATCAGCTGGCCGGAGTATCGGCCGCGGTGCCGATCGCTCCCACCGACGACGCCGAGATGCGCTCGTTCGTGTCGGAGGCCGACGCGCAGCTGGACGACGGCTGCGGTGTGGTGGAGCTCCCCCTGAAGAGCTTCCCCGACAGCGGGCGGATCGGAGCGCTCTCCGACTACGACGAGGCGCTGCCCTACCTCGCGACCGAGGAGGGACGCCTCCGCTGGAGCTACGGGGCGGTGGAGGGCACCTACGGCTGGGACGTCTGGGGCGACGTCGACGACCCCGCGGAGTTCGCCGACGCCGTGGCGGGCAGCGGCGCCTGCGCCGTCTACGTGGACACCGCCGGCTACACCGACGACCCCGACGGCTGGCGGGCCTACGTCGAGGCGGCGACGGGGGACGTCGAGCCCGAGGTCGCCTCCGCCTCCGGGCGCTGGCTGCTGTTCACGACCCGGCGCTGATCAGCGCTCGTCGAAGGCCAGCTCGAGCAGGCGCCGGGCGGTGCGGTCCCACCCCGGGATGGGCTCCGGTGCGAGTCGCCGGGGACGGCGCAGCGCCTCTCCGATCGCGGCCGACCACCCGGTGCGGTCCGCCGGGTCGATGAAGACGGCGGCGGACTCCCGCCCGGCGAGCGCGTCGCGGAGGCCGGGGATGTCTGCCGCGAGCACCGGAGTGCCGCAGGCGACGGCCTCGAGGGCGGGCAGGCCGAAGCCCTCGTGCCAGGAGGGCATGGCGACGGCGTCGGCGCCCGTGAGCAGGGCCGGCAGATCCTCGTCGGCGACGTAGGAGGAGGCGAAGCGCACGTCGGCTCCTGCGGCGACCGCGCGGGCGACGGCGGAGTGGACGTCCTCGTTGTCCCAGCCGTCCCCGCCGACCAGGAGCAGGGTGTGGTTCTCCGGCCGCTCGGCCTGCCGGTACGCGTTCACCAGGGTGACGAGGTTCTTGCGGCGCTCGATCGATCCGACGAAGAGCAGGTAGGACCCGAGCCCGTGCTCCGCGCGGACCCGCGCCACCTCCTCCTCGCCGCGGGCATGGAAGAGGTCGGCGTCGATCGTGGTCGGCAGCACGCGGACGCGCGCCGGATCGACGCCCAGAGCGCTCTCGACCTCGGCCGCGGAGGACGGGGTGCCGGTCAGGACCAGGTCGCTGCGCCGGATCCACCCGGGCACGGACCGCGACAGCAGCTCTCGGCGCTCGCGCGGAACGAGCTCGGGCATCACAGCGAAGCAGACGTCGTGCACGAAGGTGATCGAGCGGGAGCGGGCGAGCGGCCAGCTCCGGAAGTTCGGGAAGAAGTAGGCGCCGCGGCCGAGCAGGAGGTCGATCCCCGGCGCGGGCACTCGGGTCAGTGCGCTCCACACCGGCCGGGGCAGCGGCACCGGTCGGACGCGCAGCGTACGGAAGCCGAAGCGCCCGAGCGAGCCCGCCTCGCTCGCCGGGACGACGAGGAGCACCTCGACGTCTGCGGCGGTCGCGTCGGTGTCCAGCGCGTGCAGCAGGCCGAGCAGGACGCGGCCGACCCCGGTCAGGCGCGGCGCCGCGAGGGCGGTCGCGTCGACCAGGAGGCGGCGGCGCCGCGCGGTCACGGCCTGCTGAGGCGGACGGTGGAGTCGATGTCGACGACGCCGTCGTGCACGGAGGCCCGCTCGACCGTGAAGGTCGCGGCGACCGGGATCCGCATGGTCTCGCCCTGCGAGAAGGTGGCCGAGGAGGCGTGCACGGCGTAGTTGCCGGCGCCGAGGTGCAGGTCGGGGAGGGTGAAGGTGACCGTCATCTCACCGTCGACCGCGCTCAGCGGCGTGCCGATGCGCTCGGTGTTCGTCCCGAAGACGCGCTGGCCGAGGGGCGTGTCGATGCCCATGCCGATGTTCCAGTCGTCGACCGGGCGGCTGGTGCGCACCGTGACGTCGAACTCGAGGGTCTCGCCGCTGCGGACGACCGTGCCGCCGTGCTCGATCGATCCGCCGCGCAGTCGGCAGCCCAGGATCTCGATGAGCTGGGGGGCGGGCTCGTCCGCGGCCTCGGCGGCCTCGGCCTCGCGCTCCTGGCGGGCGGCCCGACGGTCCTCGAAGCTCTCGCGGAGGACCTGGAGCCCCTCCGAGGTCTCGCCGTCGAAGACGACGGTGCCCTTCTCGAGGACGATGGTGCGGTCGCAGAGCTCGCCGACCTGCTCGAGCGAGTGGGTGACCAGCACGATGGTCTTCCCCGCGCGCTGGAAGGCGCGGATGCGGTCCATGCACTTGCGCTGGAACGGCTCGTCGCCGACGGCGAGCACCTCGTCGACCAGCAGCAGGTCGGGATCGGTGTGGATCGCGATAGCGAAGGCGAGCCGCACGTACATGCCCGACGAGTAGAACTTGACCTGGGTGTCGATGAACTCGGCGATCTCGGAGAAGTCGACGATCGAGTCGAACTTGCTGTCCAGCTCGCTGCGCGAGAGTCCGAGGATCGCGCCGTTGAGGTAGACGTTCTCGCGCCCGGTGAGGTCGGGGTGGAAGCCCGCTCCGAGCTCGAGGAGCGCGGCGAGGCGTCCGCGGCGCTCCACGGTGCCGGTCGTCGGCTGCACGATGCCGCCGATGAGCTTGAGGAGCGTGCTCTTGCCCGATCCGTTCGCGCCGATGAGGCCGACGGTCGAGCCCAGGGGGATCTCGAGGTCGACGTCGCGGAGTGCCCAGAACTCGTCGCGGTGCTTGCGCCCGCGGCCGAAGTTGACGATCCGCTCCTTGAACGACTTGTCCTTGCGGATGACGAAGCGCTTGGAGGCGTTGCGCACCCGGACGACGGTCGGGGTGCCGGAGGAGGCGGGCACGGACTCCTGCTTGCTGGTGAGGGTCACGATCAGATCTCCTGGGCGAAGTTGCCCTCGAGGCGGCGGAAGATCCGGTGGCCGATCCACACGAACACCAGCCCGACGACGAGGACGATGAGAAGGCGCAGCTCCATGTCCGGCGGCCACACCTGGGGGGCGATCTCGTTGCCGTCGATGATGCTGACGCGCGAGCCGTCTCCCCAGATCGCGCGCTGGAAGGCGAGGATCGCGTTAGAGATCGGGTTGATGAGGTAGAGCTGCTCGGCCCAGCCGTGGCCCGCTCCGGTGGAGGCGGCGACGACGAAGTTCCACGCGTAGACGATGGGGGAGAGCCAGAAGAAGATCTGCAGCCCGACCTCGACGAGGAACTGGACGTCGCGGAGGTAGACGTTGAGGGCCGAGAGGGCCAGGGCCAGCGCGAGGCCGTACACGAGCACGATCGCCAGCGCGGGCACGATGTAGAGGAGCTGGACGCCGAAGATCAGCGAGCCCGTGAGGACGGCTCCCGCGATCAGGACGACGAACTGCACACCGAAGTTGAAGAGGGCCGAGCCGATGGCCGCCACCGGGAAGATCTCCCGCGGCAGGTACACCTTCTTGATCAGTCCGCCGTTGCCGAGGATCGACGTGGTGCCCGCGGTCACGATCTCGCTGAACAGGCCCCAGAGGGTGAGCCCCGAGAAGACGAAGATCGCGAAGTTCGGGACGCCGCGAGAGGCCCCGAGGATCTGGCCGATCGCCACGTAGTAGATGAGGAGCATGATCAGCGGCCGGACGAGGCTCCAGACGAAGCCCAGGCTGCTGTCCTTGTAGCGCGACTTCAGCTCGCGCCCCACGAGCAGGCGGAGCAGCTCGCGGTGCCGCAGGATCTCGGCGAGGGAGGCGACGAAGCCGCCCGAGCCGCCGCCGACGGCCGACGTGGTGCCGGCGATCTGGAACGGCTCGTCGGCGATCGCGCGCGCGCGATCCACAGCTTTGCTGGGCATGGAACTCCAAGCTCTCGGCCTCCGCCGGGCGACGGACCGCATCATTATACGTGCGGCCCACCCTGGAGCCCCCTGGCTGGCGTGCCGGTGCGCGGCGCATGGCGGGTAGTCTTGCTCCCGCTCGCCGACTGAACGACACGAACGAGGTGTTCGCCATGCCCACGCAGCCATCCGACGTCCCCCTGGACCCGGCGCCGCAGAGCGCTGGGGACCCCGCCCCCGTCCTCGGCGGCACGGGCGAGGACGCTCCTCCCGCTCCCGACCCGAGCCTCGAGTCGGCCGTCGGCGACGCCGCTCCCGCCGCCGTCCCGGCCGAGCCCGCCCGCACGTCCGGGGCTCCCATCGAGCCCCGTCTCGCCGAGCCCGAGTCCCCGGACGAGGAGCTCGCCCGCCTGCGCGCGCAGGTCGACTCCCTCCTCAACGACCCCTTCGACGAGTGGGTCGAGCGGATCCAGGTGGGCGGAGTGACCGCCTCCGGCTTCGAACGCACCCTCTCCTGGCGGGTGACGAAGCCGCTCCGCCTGGTGCGCACCTTCCAGATCCGCGTCGAGCAGCTCGGGCTGTCGGGCGCCGTCGGCCACAGCGCGCGCTTCGTGAAGCGCCGCCTGTCCGGTCGGGCGCGATGAGCGACCGGTCGCAGGTCTCGGCCGCCGGCGCGGCCGCCGCGCGCGCCCACCGCACGGAGGCGATGCTGCAACGCCTGGAGCAGATCGGCGCGCTCCTCTTCGACGAGGAGCGCCGCGCCTCGCTGCGCACCCGCGGGCCCGGCCCGTACCTCGACGAGGTGGCCCGCGAGATCCGCTCGCGCCAGGACGACGAGCTGACCTGGGTCGCGCTGGTGTCGTTCACGGCCGCGTACCCGACGAGCGAGCTGTTCGACTGGTTCCGCCGCGCCCTCGAGCTCGCCCCCGAGGAGGCGGCGCTGCGCATCTTCCTCGAGGCGGGCTCCCGCACCGCGACCGGGTTCGCCGATCTGGACGCCCGTGTCGAGGTCGTCACCGGGGCCGTCCTGATCGACGTCGACTTCCCCGCCCGCCACGGTCACAACACCGGCGTCCAGCGGGTCGTGCGCCAGACCGTGTCCCGCTGGGATGCCGAGCACGAGATCGTCCCGGTCGCCTGGGTCCACGGATCGATGTCCTTCCGGCGCCTGAGCGCGATCGAGCACGAGCGCGTCGTCGACTGGTCCTCCGCCGGGCGGCGCGACTGGGAGCATGGCGATCCGGAGCGCATCGAGTTCGTCGTGCCCTACCGCAGCGTCGTCGTCATCCCCTCGGTGCCCGACTACAACCAGTGCGGGCCGCTCGCGGCCCTCGCCGAGTACTCCGGCAACGAGGTCGTCGTCCTCGGCCACGACGCCATCCCCGTCGTCAGCGCCGACACGGTGCCGCCGGAGGAGACGGTGCGCTTCGTCAACTTCCTCTCCGTGGTCAAGCACGCCGAGCGCGTCGCCACGGTGAGCGCCGCGGCCGCGCTGGAGTTCGAGGGCTTCGTGCGAGCGCTCCCCGCTCAGGGCCTCACCGGCCCGACCGTCGTCCCGGTCCCGCTGCCCGTGGAGCTCCCGGACGGCCTGCGCTCCGAGGGCCGGAGCGCGTCCGGCCTGCCGCTCGTGCTCTGCGTCGGCAGCCAGGAGCCCCGCAAGAACCATCTCGCGGTGCTGCACGCCGCCGAGGTCCTCTGGCGCGAGGGCCTGCGGTTCCGCGTCCGCTTCATCGGCGGGGCCAACCCGTGGGCGCACCAGGTCTTCGATCCCCGCGTGCGCGAGCTGGTCGCCGCCGGGCGCCCGGTCGAGGTGCTCCGCGGAGCCGACGACGACGTCCTGATCGCGAGCTACCGGGAGGCGCTGTTCCTGGCGTTCCCGTCGCTGCACGAGGGGTACGGCCTGCCGGTCGCCGAGGCGCTGTCGATCGGGCTGCCCGTGCTGACCTCGCGCTACGGCAGCACGGCGCAGATCGCCGAGCACGGCGGATGCGTCCTGATCGACCCGGAGTCCGACGAGGAGATCACCGACGGCATGCGCCGCCTGCTGACGTCGCCGGAGCTCGTCGACGAGCTCCGCCTCGAGGCGGCAGAGCGGCCCGAGCGCACCTGGGACGACTACGCCCGGGAGCTGTGGGCCGCCCTGATCGGCCCCTCGGCCCTCATCGAGCACGAGGAGGCGCCCCGTGCGCTCTAAGCAGTACCTGGTCGACCGTCTCGCCACCCTGGTGCGCACCCTGGCCCCCACTGTGGAGCCGCTGGGCAGCGTCGACGCCCTTACCGGACAGCTGAGCGTTCTGCTGCCCGCCCCCACCGACCGCGAGGTCTGGCTGGTGCTCGCCGTCCTCCGCGGCACGCTCCCGCGCCGGGAGGACGTCGTCGACGGCCGCCGCCGGGCCCGGCTGGACGGCACCGCCGGTCTGCTCACCCACGCCGCGTCCACTATCGCCTCGAACCGGGTCTTCGCCCGCTTCCACCACCCCGAGGTCGAGGTGGTCGTCGGCGCGGTCGTCGTCGACGTGCACCACACCGCGCGCACGGGGCTGGCCACGGGCATCCAGCGCGTGGTGCGCCAGAGCCTCGTCCGTTGGACGCGCGACCACGAGATCCTGCTCGCCGGCTGGGACTCGACCCACGAGTCGCTCGTCATGCTCACCCCGGAGCAGAGCCGGAACGCCGTCTCGGGCGACGTGCCCGACGCCGCCGAGGACCGCTCCCGCGTGATCGTCCCGTGGCAGGGCACCTACCTCCTGCCCGAGCTCGCCGTGGAGGACGAGCGGACGTCGCGCGTCTCCGCCCTCGCCGAGTTCAGCGGCAACCGCACGGGCACCATCGGCTTCGACTGCGTGCCGGTCACCACCGCCGAGACGGCGAGCACGGGCATCAGCGCCGCGTTCTCGCGCACGCTCGTCGCTGTGTCGCACATGGACCGCATCGCGACCATCTCCGAGGCGGCCGCGACCGAGTACTCCGGCTGGCGCCACATGCTCGGCAGCGTCGGGATGCAGGGGCCGGACATCCGCCCGATCCTGCTGCCCTCGCAGCCGGAGAGCGTCTCGGACGAGGAGCTGGCCACCGCCGCGCGCTCGCTGGTGACCGGTGACCTCCCGCTCGTCGTCTGCGTCGGCAGCCACGAGCCGCGGAAGAACCACCTGGCGGTGCTCCAGGCCGCCGAGCTGCTCTGGCGCCGGGGCGTTCGCTTCAGCCTGGTCTTCATCGGCGGCAACGCCTGGAGCAGCGCCGAGTTCGAGTACCGACTCGAGGTCCTCGAGGGCCAGGGCCGTCCGGTCCGCTCGCTCTCCAAGATCACCGACGCGCTGCTCTGGAGCGCCTACCGCCTGGCCCGGTGCACCGTGTTCCCCTCGATCAACGAGGGCTACGGTCTCCCGATCGTGGAGTCGATCTCGGTCGGCACCCCGGTCGTGACCTCCGGATTCGGCAGCATGCACGAGGTCTCCGCCTCGGGCGGCGCGCTGTTCGTCGATCCGCACGACGACCACGACATCGCCGCGGCCCTCGAGCGGCTGCTGACCGACGACGAGCTGCACGCGCGGCTCTCGGCGGAGGCGCTCGCGATCGACGGCGGCACCTGGGACGAGTACGCCGCCCGCGTCTGGTCTTACCTCGTCGAGGGAGACGGCGTCGACGAGCGGGCCCGGGCCGAGCAGTCGGACGCGACCGCCTAGGCGTCCTCGACCCACCGCGTGCAGAAGGCCCCCGCTCCAGGAGCGGGGGCCTTCTGCACGCGGTGGGCGCGGCTCAGTCGGAGCGGCGCGCCAGCTCGAGGTCGTTCTCGACCATGCGGGCGACGATCTCCTCGAAGCCGACGGTCGGCGCCCAGCCGAGCACTTCGCGGGCCCGGGAGGCGTCCCCGCGCATCTCGGGGGCGTCCACGGGGCGCGCGAACCGCGGGTCGATCGTGACCCGCTGCTCCCAGTCGTCGATGCCGGCCGCGGTGAAGGCGGCACGGACGAAGTCGCGGACCGAGTGCGCGACTCCGGTCGCCACGACGTAGTCGCTCGCCTCCTCGGCGCGCGAGGCGCGCACGAGGGCGTCCACGTAGTCGGGAGCCCAGCCCCAGTCGCGGCGCGCGTCGAGATTGCCGAGCGAGAGCTCCGACTCGGCGCCCGTCGCGATCGCCGCGACTCCGGCGGTGATCTTGCGGGTGACGAAGCCGAGCGGCCGACGCGGCGACTCGTGGTTGTAGAGGATGCCGGACGAGGCGTGGAGCCCTCGGCCGCGGTAGACCGCGACGAGGTGGTGCGCGAACGCCTTCGCGGCTCCGTAAGGCGAGACCGGGCGGATCGGGGTCCGCTCGGTCTGCGGGTTCTCGGTCGCGGCCCCGAAGATCTCGGAGGAGGAGGCCTGGACGAAGCGGACCTCCCGGCCCGCCGACTCCTGGAGCGCCAGCGAGGCCTCCAGGAGCGCGGCGACCGCGGTGCCGGTCACCTCGGCCGTGAGCACGGGCTCCTTCCACGAGAGCGCGACGGAGGAGAGGCCGGCGAGGTGGAAGACCGTGTCCGGCTGCGCCTCCGCGACGATACGGCCGAGGCCGGAGGCGTCGCGGAGATCGCCCTCGAAGGCGCGGACGGCGGCGGGAAGAGCGGCGTCGTCGGTCCCGCGCACGAGCGCGGAGACCTCCCAGCCGTCGGCGAGCAGGCGCTCGACGAGGTAGCCCCCGTCCTGACCGCTCGCTCCGGTGACGAGAGCGGCAGGCATGACTACTTGATCAGCGCGGACTGCTCGGCGAGGTCGTTCTCGACCATCATCGCCACGAGCTCGGGGAACGAGACCTTCGGCTCCCAGCCGAGGACGTCGCGCGCCTTCGCCGGGTCGCCGATCAGCAGGTCCACCTCGGCGGGACGCATGAACGCGGGGTTCTGGGTCACGTACGGGGTCCAGTCCTCGATGCCGACGTGGTTGAAGGCGATGTCGAGGTACTCGCGGATCTCGTGGGTCTCGCCGGTCGCGACCACGTAGTCGTCGCCCTCGGGCTGCTGCAGCATGCGCCACATCGCGTCGACGTAGTCGCCGGCGAAGCCCCAGTCGCGCTTCGCGTCGAGGTTGCCGAGCTCCAGCGTCTCCTGGAGGCCGAGCTTGATGCGGGCGACCGCGAGGCTGATCTTGCGGGTGACGAACTCCGGGCCGCGGCGGGGCGACTCGTGGTTGAAGAGGATGCCGGAGGAGGCGTGCATGCCGTACGACTCGCGGTAGTTGATGGTCATGTAGTGGCCGAAGACCTTGGCCACTCCGTAGGGCGAGCGCGGCCAGAGCAGCGTCTCCTCGCTCTGCGGGACCTGCTGGACCTTGCCGAACATCTCGGAGGAGGAGGCCTGGTAGAACTTCACGCGCGACATGTCGGAGCCGGCGTAGAGGCGGGTCGCCTCGAGGATGTTGAGCACGCCCTTGCCGGTCACATCGGTGGTGAGCGACGCGTTCTCCCACGAGTAGGCGACGAACGAGATCGCACCGAGGTTGTAGACCTCGTCGGGCTGGGCGGCGGCGAGCACGCGCACGAGGCTCGACACGTCGGTCAGGTCGCCGGTGAGCAGGGTCACCTCGGGCACGGTGCGGCGGACCAGCTCGTACTTGGGGTTGTTCTGCCCGCGGACGAGCCCGAAGACCTCGTAGCCCTTCGAGAGGAGGAGCTCGGCGAGGTAGAGGCCGTCCTGGCCGGTGATTCCGGTGATCAAAGCGCGGGGCACGTGGTGGTCCAATTCGTCGGGGTCGATGACAGCGGGACACATACTACCCACGGGCACGGCCGGGCGCCGGGAGCGATGCGGCCCGCCGGTATCCTGGCCGGGCTTCGGACCGATTGGACGCCATGCCGGAACTCCGCCCCGTCACGCTCGCCGTGCTCACCGTCGACCCGGGCGGGATGGGCGGCGGCGAGACCTACGCGCGCGCGCTCACGCGCCTCCTTGCGCCGCGGCCGGGGGAGGAGGGGCCCGCCGTGCAGGTGCTCGTCCCCGAGAACGCGCGCGGCTTCAGCGAGGGCGTGCCCGAGGTCGTGGCCGAGGGGGTCGTCAGCGGGGCGGGCCACCGCCGCCGGGCCGTGGGGATGCTCCAGGCGCTCCTGCGCACGCCGCAGCTGCGTCGGCGCCTCGGCCGGGACGCAGTGCTCTACTTCCCGTTCACGGTCCCGCTCCCGTGGCCGTCGCGGCGGCAGGGGCACGTGCAGATGCTGTTCGATCTGCAGCACCGCGACCTCCCGCACCTCTTCCCCCGCGTCGAGCGCGTCTTCCGCCGGCTCGCCTACGAGGCGACCGCTCGCCGCGCCGACGCGGTCATCACCATCAGCGCCTTCACCAAGGGGCGGATCGTCGAGCTGCTGGGCATCCAGGAGGAGAGGATCCACGTGTCGCATCTCGGCGTGGACACCCGGCGCTTCGTCGCGAATCTGGGCACACGCGAGGACTTCGTCTTCTACCCGGCGCGCGCCTGGCCGCACAAGAACCACGCCCGCCTGTTCGAGGCGGTGCGCCTGCTGCGGGAGGAGGGGCACGCCCTCCGCCTCGTGCTGACGGGAGGGGATCTGGACCGCCTCGGCCCGCTGCCGGACTTCGTCGAGTGGCGCGGCCACGTCACTCCGGAGGAGCTCGCCGACCTCTACCGCCGAGCCGCGGTGCTGGCGTTCCCGAGCCTCTACGAGGGCTTCGGCCTCCCGCCCATCGAGGCGATGGCGTCGGGATGCCCGGTCGCCGCGTCCGACGCGGGCTCGCTCCCGGAGATCTGCGGGGACGCCGCGGTCTACGTCGATCCGCTCGAGCCGCGCTCGATCGCGGACGGGATCCTCGAGGCGATCGAGCGGACCGGCGAGCTCGGCCCGCTCGGCGTCGAGCGCGCCCGGTCCTTCAGCTGGGAGCGCTGCCGGGAGGAGCACCTCGCCGTGCTCCGTCAGGTGGCGCGGCGGCGCGGGCGCTGAGGAGTCCGGTCAGTCCCGCGGGTGCAGGAGCCGGCGCCAGCTCAGTCCCTGGGCCGCGCGCATCGCGCAGAGCACCACGAGCAGCCAGCCGGCGTCGAGCAGGATCGAGCTCTCGGCCAGCGCGGTGACCATCAGCACGGTCAGCACCAGCACCGGCCAGACGTGCACGACCGCCTTGCGCTCGGAGGCGATCAGCCAGGAGCGCCAGAGCGCGAGGCCGATCAGCACGACGAAGAGGACCACCCCGACCGCGCCGACCTGCAGGGCCACGTCGAAGAGCGCGTTGAGGCTCGACGAGTGCGGGCGGCCCGAGAGGTAGTCGATGGCGGTGAAGGGGTAGAGGTCGGGCCGCCAGTAGCCCACCCAGCCCCAGCCGACGATCGGAGCGAGGTCCGTGAAGCGCCAGACCTGCTGCCAGAGCCGCAGCCGGAACTCGAACTCGCTGCCCGCGTTCAGCAGCTCGATCACCCGGTAGCGCAGGAGCCACACGGTGAGGGAGGCCGCGGCGGCGACGCCGAGCACCGCGAACTGCCGCCGACGGCGGTGGGTGCCGTCGCCGTGGCGCACCCAGCGCAGAGCGAGGGCGACGACGACGGCCACGGCGAGCACGCCCGCGCTCACGGCGGAGCGCGTGAAGAGGAGGGTGACCGCGGCGAGGGCGATCGAGGCGACGGCCGGCCCGCGGGCGACGGAGCGGGTCATCAGCTCCACCGAGAACGTCACGATCGCCAGCAGGCAGACCAGCCCGAGCTGGTTGCGCGTGCCGACGAGTCCCTGGATCGGCCCGCCGACCGCGAGCAGGCCCTCCACGCCGAGGAAGCGCAGCGGCTGGTCGATCAGCACCCCCGAGAGCACCTCCACGGCCAGCGAGGCGATCAGCACGACCCGCAGCACGTCGCCGACCGAGCGGATGATCTGGATGATGTCGCGCGTGAGGCCGATCGCGATCGCCAGGAACGCCAGGGCGAACTGGTAGACGACGCTCGAGACCGTGGCCCAGGTGTAGTCGCTCCACAGCACGCTGAGCGCGATCCAGCCGAGGAACACCAGGATGCTCGTGGGCAGCAGGCCCTCCCAGTCGAGCCGCCCGCGCCGCAGGACGAGCATGACCGCGGCGAGGGCGGTGAGCGTGGCGACGGCGGCGATGTAGCCGGGCCAGCCGATGAGCCCGCGGACCGCCGGGGCGCAGAGGACGGTGACGAGAGTGGTCTGCGCGAGGGCCGCCGCGAACTGCGGGGACGCCGTCGCGTCGGCGAGGGGGAGCGGGGTCGCGGCGAGGACCTCGGGCGTCTCGGTCGCCGGTCGCTTGGTCTGCACCGCGAAGAGGACGAGGAGCAGCCAGCCTCCCTCGATCAGGATCCGGCTCTCGAACAGCGACTGCGCCAGGAGGGCGACCACGATCAGCAGCGGAGCGAGGCTGACGGCCGTGTAGGGGAGGGTCGAGGTCGCGTCGCGCCGCGGGCGGTCGACCGCGCGGAACCAGGAGCGCCACAGCGTCGAGACGGCGAGCGCCGCGAAGAGGACGAGGCCGACCGCTCCCAGCTGGAGGGCGACGTCGAGCCAGGCGTCGTGGGCCTGCAGGTAGAGCACGCCCTTGCGCTCGGCGAGGGTGTCGAACGGGGCGGCCCAGGGAGCCCAGTAGCTGACCCAGCCCCAGCCGAGGACCGGGCGCTGCAGCGTGAGCGCGATCACCGAGTCCCAGATGTCGAGGCGGCCCGTGGCGTCCTCGCTCTTGCCGAGCAGGCCGAGGAGGGCGCCCCAGCCCGCGGCGCCTCCGGCGACGGCCGCCACCGCCAACCCCGCGGCGGTCAGGTAGACGGGACGGCGGCGGGACTCGCCCCTCCGGCGAGCCCAGAGCGCGAACGCGGCCGCGAGGACGACGGCGACGAGGCAGAGCAGGACGGTCGCCGAGCGGGTGAGCAGGAGGGTCGCGACGAACAGGGCGACCCAGACCGCTCCCCACCGGCGCCGGATCGAGTGGGCCGCCAGCTCGATCGCGATCACGATCAGGCCGAGCAGGGCGAGGAAGCCGAGGAGGTTGCGGTTGCCGACGATCCCCTGGACGGGCTCGCCGGTGAAGAGGGCGGCCTGCGACCAGTAGAAGGCGTCGGGCGTCGGTCCGTCGGCGGGAGGCTCGACGCCGAACGGCAGGACGGGCTGCCGCACGACGACCGCGATCACGAGCTCGAAGAGGAGCGACAGGCCGACGGAGAGGCGCAGGGCCCGTCCGAGAGCCGTGAGCAGCTCCCGGCTGCTCAGCGTGACGGCGAGGACGACGCCGCCGAGCGTCGTCGTGAGCTGCGCCGTGACTCCGATCGCGCTCGCTCCCGGATAGGCGGACCACAGCAGCGAGAGCACCGCGAGCCCGAGGAAGAGGACCAGCGACTTCGGCGTGCGGGCCCAGCGCAGGCGGGGGCGGGCGCGGACAAGCACGGCGATCGAGGCGCCCAGGAGCACCGCGACGACGACGCCCCAGCCCCACCATCCGGCGAGGTTCCGCAGCGACTGGCCGGCCAGCAGCACGGCCAGCACCGCCACCGCGAGCGCTCGGGGAGCGGCGGGGGCGGCGCGTCGGATCATGGCGACCAGTCTAGGGAGCGGGGGCGGCGCGGCGGCGTGCCGGGCGCGCAGCCGCACCCTCCCCGGCCGGGGAGGCTCAGACGAACGCAGCGGTGCCGGTGATCGAGCGGCCGACGATCAGCGTGTTCATCTCGCGGGTGCCCTCGTAGGAGTAGAGGGCCTCCGCGTCGGCGAAGAAGCGGGCGACGCCGTAGTCGAGGACGATGCCGTTGCCGCCCATCACCTCGCGGCACCAGGCGACGGTCTCGCGCATCCGGGCCGTCGCGTAGGCCTTCGCAAGGGCGGAGTGCTCGTCGCGCTGCTCGCCGGCGTCGAGCATCTCGGACACGCGGGTCGCCAGGGCGATGCTGGCCGTGATGTTGCCGATGCTCTTGACCAGGAGGTCCTGCACCAGCTGGTGCCCGACGAGCGGCTTGCCGAACTGCACGCGCTCCTTCGCGTAGCGCAGCGCCGCGTCGTAGGCGCCGATCGCGACGCCGATGGCCTGCCAGGCGACCTCGGCGCGGGTGAGCCGGAGCACCTTCGCGGTGTCGCGGAACGAGTTCGCGCCCTGTAGGCGCAGCGACTCCGGGACGCGGACGCCCTCGAGCACGATGTCGGCGTTCTGCACCGTGCGCAGGCTCTGCTTGCGCGCGATGGCGGTGGCGCGGTAGCCCGGTGTCGAGGTGGGGACGAGGAAGCCCTTCACCTGGCCGTCCTCCGCGTCCTTCGCCCAGATCACGGTCACGTCGCTGAAGGTCGCGTTGCCGATCCAGCGCTTCTCGCCGTCGAGGATCCAGTCGTCGCCGTCCCGGCGGGCGGTGGTGCGCAGGCCCTGGGCGGAGTCGGAGCCGGAGTGCGGCTCGGTGAGGCCGAAGGCGCCGACGACCTCGCCCGAGGCGAGCTTCGGCAGCCACTCGGCGCGCTGCTCCTCGGAGCCGGCGACGCCGATCGTGCCCATCACCAGGCCGTTCTGCACGCCGACGTAGGTCGCGATGCCCGCGTCCACCCGGCCCAGCTCGAGTGCCACCCAGCCGCGGAACACGGCGGAGTTCTCGATCGCGCGGGTCTCGGGCCAGGAGAGGCCGATGACGCCGGTGGCGTGGATCGCGGGGATCAGCTGCCGCGGGAACTCCGCGCGCTCCCAGTACTCGTCGGCGATCGGCCGCACCTGCTCCTCGAGAAACGCGCGGACGCCGACCAGCAGCTCCTTCTCGGCGGGCGTGAGCGCCGCCTCGAACCCGTAGAAGTCGGCCCCCAGGGTCTCGAAGGTCGTGCTGTCCATGCTCTGTGCTCCCTCGCTCGTCGGATGCGGCACGGCGACCGCTCCGACGGCGACAGTGCTGCGACTCCCAGCGTACGAAGCGCGCCTGCGAGTGCCGCGTCCGCTGGCGGAGAGCACCAACAGGCGGGCCCTCCTCCCGGGCCCGCGTTGTGGATCCTGCTAGCGTCGCAGCGGAGCGGCCCCGGCGCGTCCGGCTGAGCGGCTCGGACCCACCCCTCGGACGGAAGGCCAGCGCTCCCGTGTTCATCCCGATCGGCAACACCCCCCGCGACTACGCCTGGGGCTCGCTCACCGGCATCTCGGAGGCCCTCGGCACCGCGCCCTCCGGCGCCCCCGAGGCCGAGCTCTGGCTCGGCGCGCACCCGGGCTCGCCCGCGCGCATCCTCGACCCCGCCTCGGTCGGCGCCGGCACGCTCGCCGAGTGGATCGCCGATCACCCCGAGGCGGCGCTCGCCGGAGTGGAGGGGTCGGTCGATCCGGTCTCGGGCGCTCCCCGTCTGCCGTTCCTGCTCAAGATCCTCGCGGCGGGCGGGCCGCTGTCGCTCCAGGCCCACCCCTCGTCCGAGCGGGCCCGGCGCCGGTTCGTCGAGGAGGAGGAGGCCGGCATCCCCCGCGACGCCGCCGATCGCAACTACAAGGACCCGTTCCACAAGCCCGAGCTGATCTACGCGCTCAGCGAGACCTTCGACGCGCTCTGCGGCTTCCGTGAGCCGGCGGACGCCCGGGCGCTGCTCGCCGAGCTGGCCGGGCGCGCCCCGGCGGAGGAGGCGGCCGCGATCGCGCGGTTCGCCCGGACGCTCGAGGGCGAGCCCTCGGAGGTCCTCCGCGGCGCCGTGTCGTGGCTGCTCGCCGACGGCGACCGCGCCGAGGTCGCCGCGCTGGTCTCCGCAATCGTCGCGGCGTCCGCGGGCGACGACCGCCTCGAGACGACCACGGTCCGGGACCTGGCCGAGAGCTACCCGGGCGACCCCGGCATCGTGCTCTCGCTCCTGCTCAACCGCGTCCGCCTCGCCCGCGGCGAGGTGCTCTACCTGCCCGCCGGCAACATCCACGCCTACCTCGCGGGCACGGGCGTGGAGCTGATGGCCGCCTCCGACAACGTGCTGCGCGGGGGCCTCACGCCCAAGCACATCGACGTGCCCGAGCTGGTGAGCGTGCTCGAGTTCTCGCCGCTGCCCGTGCCCTACCTCCCGGCCGAGCAGGCCGGGCCGGGCGTGCGCGTCTACCGTCCGGACGTCCCCGACTTCGTGCTCGCCGTCGTGCAGCCGGCGTCGGAGGAGCCGGCCCGCGTCGCCCTGCACGGGCCCGCCATCGCGATCGCGACCGAGGGCTCGTTCTCGCTCGAGGGCGCCGAGGGCTCGGTCCGCGTCGAGCGCGGCGGCAGCGTGTTCGTGACCCCGTCGGAGGGCGCTCTCGCCGTCACCGGACGGGGCACGCTCTTCGTCGCGACGGTCTGATCCCTCCAGCGATCCCGGTGCCGGCCGCTCAGGCGGCGAACGTGCGGCGGTAGTCCGCCGGCGTGGTCCGCAGGACGCGCGTGAAGTGGTGGCGCATCACCGCAGCCGTGCCGAAGCCGACCCGCGCGGCGACCGCCTCGAGGGTCAGCTCCGTCTCCTCCAGCAGCACCTGCGCCCGGAGGAGGCGCTGGCGGGTGAGCCAGGCGAGCGGAGTCGTGCCGAGGTCGGCCCGGAAGCGGCGCGCGAAGGTGCGGGGGGCCATCAGGGCGCGACGGGCCAGCGCCTCGATCGAGAGGTCCTCGTCGAGGTGCTCCAGCATCCACTCGGTGACCTCGGCCAGCGAGTCCGCGCGCGCCTCGGGAACGGGGGTCCGCAGGTACTGCGCCTGCCCGCCGTGGCGCTGCGGGGGCACGACCATCCGCCGGGCGACGACGCTCGCCGCCGTCGCGCCCAGCTCCTCGCGCACCACGTGCAGCGCCGCGTCGATGCCGGCCGCGGTGCCCGCGCTCGTCACGATGCGCCCCTCCTGCACGTAGAGGACCTCGGGGTCCACCGTGACGGAGGGGAAGCACCGGGCGAGCTCCGCGGCGTGCATCCAGTGGGTGGTCGCGCGCCGGCCGTCGAGCAGGCCCGCCTGCGCCAGGGTGAAGGCCCCGCTGCAGACGCTGAGGATCCACGCGCCGCGCTCGTGAGCCTCGCGGAGGAGGTCGAGGACCCGCTCGTCGGCGGGCCCGCGGCCGTGGGCGGGGACGGCGATCAGGTCCGCGTCCCGGGCCGCGTCGAGACCATCGGCGATCAGCAGGTCGAATCCGAGGCTCGTGCGGACGGGGCCCGGATCGGGAGTGGCGATCCGGAAGTCGAGGGTGGGACCTCCGTCGACGCCGCGGTCGATCCCGAACACCTCGCAGACGACCCCGAACTCGAACGGCGCGAGGCCGGGCAGGGCGAGGAGGGCGACGGAGCGGAGCACGACGGCAGGATATCGCGACCCGTCGTCATCCGGCCGATCCGCGCCGTCGATCCCCGCCGCTAGGGTGTCTTCCGGCGCGCGGAGTCGCGGGCCCGCACCGAGGAGGATCCACATGGCATGGCTGGTCACCGGGGGAGCCGGGTACATCGGGGCGCACGTGGTGCGCGCGTTCTCGGAGCAGGGCATCGACCCCGTCGTCCTCGACGACCTCTCCTCGGGGCACGCGTCGTTCGTGCCCGAGGGCGTCCCGTTCCACCAGGGCTCGATCCTCGACGAGGCCCTGCTCGACCGCGTGCTCGCCGAGCACGACATCGAGGGCGTCGTCCACGTCGCCGGGTTCAAGTACGCCGGAGTCTCGGTGCAGCGCCCCCTGCACACGTACGAGCAGAACGTCACCGGCACCATGCGCGTGCTGGCGGCGATGGAGCGCGCCGGGGTCTCCTCGATCGTCTTCTCCTCGAGCGCTGCCGTCTACGGCGCGGTCGACGTCGAGATCGTCACCGAGGACACCCCCAAGAGCCCGGAGTCGCCCTACGGCGAGTCGAAGCTGATCGGCGAGTGGCTGCTCGCGGACGCGGGGCGGGCGCGCGGCGTCCGGCACGCCTCCCTGCGCTACTTCAACGTCGTCGGGTCCGGCTACCCGGACGTCTACGACACCAGCCCCCACAACCTCTTCCCCCTCGTCTTCGAGGCGCTGCTGGACGGCCGCACGCCCCGGATCAACGGCGACGACTACCCGACGCCGGACGGCACCTGCGTCCGCGACTACATCCACGTCGCCGACCTGGCGCTCGCGCACGTCGCCGCGGCGCGCCGCCTGGCCGCCGGCGAGCCGATCGACCCGGTCTACAACCTGGGCAGCGGATCCGGGGCCTCCGTCGGGGAGATCATGCGCGCGATCGCCGACAGCACCGGCATCGCCTTCACGCCCGAGGTCGCCCCGCGGCGGCCGGGCGATCCGCCCCGCATCGTCGCCTCCGGCGCGACAGCGGCCCGCGACCTGGGCTGGGAGATGCGGCACACGGTCGCCGAGATGGTGGAGAGCGCCTGGCGCGCACGGAGCGCCGCGACCGCCTGATCGGATCTCACGTTCGCGACACGCCGGTGTGTCGTGAACCCTCCACGGCGGGTTGAGGGTTTATGGTCCGCGACTTGACCTGAGCGAATGACACCGCTGTAATTACCTAGGCAGCGGCTCCGGGAGGAGCGGCCGCCGATCATCGGTTCGCAGGCGGGGTAGGAGACGGCATGACGCTTCCGGAACAGCACTCCGGAGTCCCCGAGGACTGGTTCGTCGATCCGGTCCGTCTGGGCGTGCCCGGGGTCCGACCCGGGATCGACACCGCGACCGAGGCGCCGGGGGGCGCGCTCTCCTGGCAGGTCGACTCGCTGTGCGCGCAGACCGATCCCGAGGCCTTCTTCCCCGAGAAGGGCGGCTCGACCCGCGACGCCAAGAAGATCTGCACCTCGTGCGAGGTCCGGGCGCAGTGCCTCGAGTACGCGCTCGAGAACGACGAGCGCTTCGGCATCTGGGGCGGCCTCTCCGAGCGCGAGCGCCGGAAGCTGCGCCGCCGGGCCTAGTCCCCTCCTCACCGCGACCCGACCGACGGGGCGGCGAGCCGCAGGCGGGCGGCGCGGCGGCATCGCTTAGGGTGGTCCGCGATGTATCCACGAGTCACCGCCGTCCTCGTCGCGCGCAACGGCGCGGCCTATCTGGAACGAACCCTCGCGGCCCTGCGGGCGCAGACCCGTCAGCCCGACGCGACGGTGTTCGTCGACGGAGGCTCGAAGGACACGACCGACGAGCTCCTCGCGTCCTGGGGTCCGACGCAGCTCGTGCAGGTCGCCGAGCACCTCCCCTTCGGCCAGGCCGTGGCCCGCGCTGTCCGCGTGATGCAGCCGCCGGCCGGAGAGGACGAGTGGCTGTGGCTGCTCGCGCAGGACTCCGCCCCCGAGCCCGGCGCCCTCGCGGCGCTGCTGGGAGCCGTCGAGGTCGCCCCCTCCGTCGCCGTAGCCGGTCCCAAGATCATGGACTGGACGCGCTCCGGCTACATCCGCAGCTACGGCGAGTCGATCACCAAGCACGGCACGACCGTCCACCTCGTCGAGGACGAGCTCGACCAGGGCCAGCACGACTCCACGCCCGACGTCCTGGCCGTCGCCGCCGGCGGCATGCTCGTGCGCCACTCCCTCTGGGAGGAGCTCGGCGGCTTCGACCCCGGCCTGCCGGTCGTCGACGACGCGCTCGACTTCTCGATCCGCACCCGGCTCGCCGGGCACCGGGTCAGCCGTGTGCCGGACGCCCGCGTCACCACCGCCCGCATCGGGCTGCAGCGTCCCGACGGCCGCCGCATCGACAGCGGCGAACGGCGCCGGGCGCGCCAGCACCGCACCGCGCAGCTGCACCGCCGGCTCGCCTACGCGCCCGTCGCGCTCCTCCTCCTGCACTGGCTCTCGCTCGTCCCCCTGGCTATCGGCCGCGCGGTCGTGCGCCTGCTGCGCAAGCAGCCCGGGCTGGTCGGAGGGGAGCTGCTGGCGGCCCTCGTCGTCGCCTTCGGGGGGACGAAGGTGCTGCGGGCCCGCACCGTTCTCCGCTCGTCGAAGAACGTGGGCTGGAAGGCCGTCGCGCCGCTGCGCATCCCGCTGGACGTGGTGCGGCAGCTGCGCTCGGTGCGCCACGACGCCGTGCGCGTGCAGGCCGGGCGGGACCGCCATCCGCTGCACTTCTTCCAGGGCGGGGGAGTGTGGGTCGTCCTCATCGCCGCGCTCGCCGGCCTGGTGGTCTACACGCCGCTCCTCGCTGCTCCCGCGCTCAGCGGCGGCGGTCTGCTGACGCTCTCGCCGACCGTCGGCGAGCTGTGGCGCAACGCGGCCTACGGCTGGCGCGACCTCGGCTCGGGGTTCATCGGCGCGGCGGACCCGTTCGCCGCCGTCCTCGCCGTGCTCGGCTCGGTCACCTTCTGGTCGCCCAGCTACTCGATGGTGCTGCTCTACCTCGTCGCGCTCCCCGCTGCCGCCCTCGGCGCCTGGCTGATGATCGCGCGGCTCACCCCGCGCGCGACCGCCCGCGCCGCCGGAGCCCTCGTCTACATCCTCGCTCCCGCCTTCTTCGCCGCGCAGGCCGACGGGCGCCCCGCCCCGCTACTGGTGCACGTGCTGCTTCCCTGGCTCTTCTTCGCCGGGTTCGGCGCGTACCGCTCCTGGTCCGCCTCCGCGAGCGCCTCGATCCTGGCTGCGGCCGTCGTCGCGTGCGCGCCGGTGCTGGCCGTGCCGCTCCTGGTGATCTGGCTCGTCGTCGTCGCCACCTCGGGGCGGCGGATCGGCCGCTTCCTCGGCCTGCCGATCCCCGCGGCCGTCCTCCTCTTCCCGCTGGTGGTCGCCCGCGCACCGCGGGGCGACTGGCTCGGCGTCCTCGCGGATCCGGGCGTCCCGCTGCCCTCCGCGCAGTCGGACCTCGTCGCGCTGCTCGCCGGCTTCCCGGCCGGTCTGCCCGACGGATGGCTCGCGTTCCTCGGCGGTCTGGGGATCGGCGCCTCCGCCGCCCCGCTGGTCACGGCCGTGCTCGTCGTGCCGCTGATCGTCGCGGCGCTGGCCGCCCTCCTCCTCCCGAACAACCTCTCGGCCCTCGGCGGAGTCGGCGTCGCGGCGGCGGGTCTCGTGACCGCCTCGCTCGCCCAGGGCGTGCAGGTCGCGACCACCGGCTCCGAGGCGGTCTCCGTCTGGAGCGGCACCGGTCTCAGCCTCTACTGGCTCGGCCTGGTGATCGGCGCGTCGCTCTCGCTCGCCGCCGTGCGCTCCGTGCGCGTGGTGCCGGCGCTCGTCGTCACGGCCGCGGCAGCAGCACTGGTCGGTCCGCTCGCGGTGGCCTTCCCGTCCGGCGCCGGCACGTCCGTGTCGACCACGTCGGACCGCTCGCTCCCCGCCTACGTGGCGGCCGAGGCCCGGAACGACCCGCGGGTGGGCACGATCGTGCTCGTCCCGCAGGCGGACGGCGGCGTCCTCGCCCGGCTGGAGCGCGGAGCGGGCGCGACCCTCGACCAGCAGTCGACCCTCGCGAACACCGGCGCCGAGAGCACGGACGCGATCGACGAGCTGGCGGGCAACCTCGTCTCGCGGACGGGCTACGACGTCCCCTCCGCGCTCGAGAGCCTCGGCGTGCGCTTCGTCGTGCTGACCGAGCCGGCCGGCACCCAGGTCGGCGACGCGGCCGCCGCCGTGCGCGCGCGGGCGGCCGTCTCCCTCGACGGCAACGCGGCGTTCTCGGCCGTCGGCGACACCCGCTACGGGCTCCTCTGGACGGCCGTCGACACCGAGGGGACCCGCACCGAGGCCGCTCCGTCCGGCGTGGTCGGGCCCTTCGGGATCGCCTACACGATCGCCCTCCTCCTCGTCTTCGTCGTCGCCCTCCTGCTGGCGGTGCCCACCGGGCTCTCGCTCGAGCGGGGCCGCTCCAGCGGCGCGGTCGCCGGGATCGACGACGAACCGGGCGAGGCCACCGGCCAGTTCGACGACGGGAACGACGATGTCTGACCCCGCCGACCAGGAGAAGCAGATGCCCGAGTCCTCCGCCCGCCGCTCCCGCGCGGAGCGCCGCGCCGATCGCGCCGCGGCCTCGACGCCCGATCGCGCACCCTCGGCCGCCCGTCGGCGCCGGACGGCCCTGCGCGGTGCGGTGGGCGCGGCCGGAGTCGTGATCGCCGCGGCCGCCGTGGTCGTGCCCCAGCTCCTCCCGTCCCCCCTGGTCTCGAGCGCCGCGGAGGGCGTCGTCGTGACGCCCGTCGCGGCCGACAGCTCGCTGGTCTGCGGCGGCGATCTGATCGACGCCGGAGAGCCGGAGCAGCTGCGTGCCCTCGACGGCGCGGCGACCGCGGTCCGGCCCGAGGGCTCCACCTCGGACCCCACGGTCCTCGACGAGGACGACGTCGCCGCACCGGGCACCGGCATCACCGGTCTGAGCGTGCCCGCGGGCTCCGACCCCGCTCCCGGCGGAGCCACCGTCCAGGGCATCGGCACGGACACCCTCTCCGGACTGTCGGCCCGCGCCTGCGCCGAGCCCTCGGCCGACAGCTGGCTCGTGGCCGGCTCGACCGACGTCGGGCGCACCTCCGTGCTGATCCTGGCGAACCCGAGCGAGGTCGCCTCCACCGTCGACCTCACGCTCTTCTCCGAGACCGGCACCGTCCAGGCCACCGGCGCCACGGGCATCGTCGTTCCGGCCGGAGCGGTCCGCGCGCTCCCGCTCGCGGGGCTCGCCCCCGGGGTCGTCCAGCCCGTCGTGCACGTGACCGCCCGGGGCGGCGAGGTCGCCGCGAGCATGCAGAGCAGCGCCATCTCCGGCCT
The DNA here is from genome assembly GCF_002931535.1 of Rathayibacter sp. AY1C6. NCBI lineage: Bacteria > Bacillati > Actinomycetota > Actinomycetes > Micrococcales > Microbacteriaceae > Rathayibacter > Rathayibacter sp. AY1C6. The sequence continues at coordinate 53,336 of NZ_PSWC01000001.1, forward strand.
CACCCCGGAGGGCGTCGAGACCACCGGCCCCTCCGCCGGCCCGGACACGCTCGCCGTGATCGCCGGCTTCACCGTCACGTCGCCTCCGGCCGAGACCGCGAGCGACGACGGCAGCGGCGGCGCGGGCAGCCCCGTGCTGCGCATCCTCACCCCCGGCGACGCCGACAGCACGGTCTCGGTCGAGGTCACCAACGAGGATCCGAGCGGGTCGGGCGCCTCCACCCAGGTCGTCGTCCCCGCCGGCCTCGTCGGCGAGGTCCCGCTCACGGGCCTGGCGGACGGCTCCTACCGCATCGTCCTGCGGGCCGATCAGCCGATCGTCGCGGCGGGGCGGACGACCTCGACCGGCTCGGCCGGCACGGACTTCGCCTGGTTCGCCTCCGGCACCGCGACCACGACGCCCTTCGGCGTCGCCGGCACGGGCGAGGGCGACGCGCGGCTGCACCTGGTCAACGGCAGCGACTCGACCGCCTCGGTCGAGATCGAGGCCCCGGGCGGCACCCGCACGCTCGAGCTCGGCCCGTTCGCGGCTCTCGCGACCCCGCTGGACGGCGACGGCGCGGTCGTCAGCAGCACCCAGCCCGTGCAGGCCTCGGTCTCGATCGCGCGCGACGGGCGGATCGCCTCGTACACGATCGTCCCGCCGGGACCGCTCTCCTCGCCGATCACGGTCTACTCGCACTGAGACGCGGGGCGGCGGCGCCTCGGCCGTGCCGGCGCCTCAGCGGTCCCGGCGCCTCAGAGCTGCCGGCGCCTCAGGGGTGCCGGTAGCGGTCCGGGGAGATGTCCCACGGGTCGCGGCCGAGCAGCTCCGCGACGGCGCGGAACACGTAGCTCTCGATCAGCATGCGCTGGTGCCACTCGTCGCGGCGGTGCAGCTTCGCCAGGCGCTCGATCGGCACGCGGTAGAGCGTGATGCGGCGCGCGGCGTGGTCGACGCGCCACCGCGCGATGCCCGTGCCCTGCAGCCGGTCGGGGTCGACGTCGGGAGTCGCCGCGACGTCGACGCGGATGCCGGCGAGCTCCTCCGGCCAGGTGCCGCGGAGGTAGTCGAAGGCCGAGCCGATCGTCGCCTCGAAGAAGTCGGAGCGGGTCTGCAGCAGGGGGAGGTGCGGACCGGTGATCGGCCCTCGTGCGCCGCGGCCGTGCCGGTCGCGGGAGCCTCCGCGCGACCCGCTCGTCGGGCGAGCGGCGGAACGACGAGCACGGGGCATGGCTCCAGCCTATTGCTACTGTGGGCGGCGATGACCGGACGGCACTGCTCGCGGACGGGCTGCCGTGCGCAGGCCGTCGTCACGCTGACCTACGACTACCGCGACTCGCTGGTGGCGGTCGGGCCGCTGAGTCCTGCGCCGGATCCGCACGGCTACGACCTCTGCGCCGAGCACGACCGGCGGCTCCTCGTCCCGCGCGGCTGGGAGACCGTCCGCTACGGCGCGGGGCCCGCCTAGGCCGCTGCCGCGCGCGTCAGGGCCGCTCGGGGAAGCCGCGCGGCGTGCTCGAGAGCACGGGGGCCAGCCGCTCGAGGCGCTGGTCGGACAGGAGCAGGGCGCGCTCCTCCCGCGCCCGGCGGAGTGCGGCCACGGCGAGGAGGAAGTCCTCCGCGGGCGCGGCGGGCAGCGGGGAGACGTGGACCGCGGTCTCGTCGGCCAGCGCGGCGGCGAGCTGCGAGCGCGACGGCTCCGTCATGCCGTGGCGCTGACGGAGGAACTGCGCCAGTCGGCGCGCCAGGGCGTCGGGGAGGCGCGCGGTGTCCGCCGTGACGGCCCAGCCCCGCAGCGGCTCCGGGATCTCGACGACCAGCGGCTCCGCGCGGGGAACGCGCTCGAGCTGGCTGTGCGTGCCCGCGAGGACGTCGCCGAGACGGCGCGATCGGCGCGAGAGGAGGCCGACGACCGCGGCGAGCCCGCCGAAGGTCATCAGGATCTCGAGGACGCCGGTGAGGCCGCGCACGAGGGCGTGCCGGAAGCCGATGGAACCGCCGTCGTCGCGGACGACGCGAGCGCCGACGGTGAGCTTCCCGAGCGAGCGGCCGCGACTGGCCGTCTCGACGGTGACCGGCACGATCACCACGGCGATGACGAGGGCCGCGATCGCCACGGCGGCCGAGGCGGCGGGGTCCAGGCCGCCGTCCCCGGAGAGGGAGGAGACCAGCAGGAACAGGCCCAGCGCGAGCAGGAGCTCCGCGATCAGGTCGATGATCGCGCCGACCGCGCGGAGCACGAAGGAGGTGACGGGCACCTCGAGCGCGATCGCCTCGCCGGTGATCAGGTCGGCGTCGTCGAACTCGGTGCGCTGCTCCTCCACGGTGCTCCTCCCGGATGCTCGGCCTCGGCGGCGTGCCTGGCTATCCTGTCAGGAGATGGACATCGACGCTCTCTCGGCCGCCCGCACTGCGCAGTGGATCCGCCTCGACGAGCTCTCGCGCAGGCGCCGCCTGACCGGAGCCGAGGCGGACGAGCTGATCGAGCGCTACCAGGCGGCATCCGCGGACCTCGCCACGATCTCCTCCACCGCCGGATCGACGGCCGTCGGCACGCGGCTCGCCGTCTCGCTCTCGCGGGCTCGGGGACGCCTGACCGGCACGCGAGACGAGCCGCTCGCCGCGGTCTCCCGCTTCGTCGTCCTCTCGCTCCCGGCCGCTCTGCACCGGCTGCGCTGGCTGACGCTCGCCGTCGCCCTCGCGACCGCGGTGGTGGCGACGCTCTACGCGCTCTGGATCCTCGGCGACCCGCGCCTGCTCGCCGCGCTGGGCGACGACGAGGAGCTGCGGCGCTTCGCCCGGGGCGACTTCATCGACTACTACTCCGAGAACCCCGCCGCCTCGTTCGCCGGGCAGGTCTGGACCAACAACGCCTGGATCGCGGCGCAGTGCGTGGCCTTCGGGATCGTCGGCGTCTACGTGCCGTACATCCTGCTGCAGAACGCGCAGAACCTCGGCACGTCGATCGCGGTGATGTTCCATGTGGGGGAGGGCGACACGTTCTTCCTCTACATCGCGCCGCACGGACAGCTCGAGCTGACGGCCGTGTTCGTCGCCGCGGCCGCGGGCCTGCGGATCTTCTGGGCCTGGATCGCTCCCGGCGCGCGCACCCGCGGCCAGGCGCTCGCCGAGGACGCGCGGAGCCTGTTCACGGTGGCGATCGGCCTGGTCTTCGTGCTGCTCGTCTCGGGCGTGATCGAGGGGTTCGTCACTCCGGCGCCCTGGCCCTGGTGGCTCAAGATCGGGATCGGGGCGCTCGCCCTCGGCGCGTTCCTCTTCTACATGATCGTCGTCGGCGGGCGCGCGGTGCGGGCGGGGGAGACGGGCGACCTCGACCGGTTCGAGGCGGGGTCGCGCAGCATCGCGGCCGGCTGAGCCGAGCCGGACGAGCACGGCCGTCGAGTCGCGCTCCCGGGAGCGGCGACGGCCCCTCTCGCAGGTCAGAGCCGTCCGGCCGCCTTGAGGGCGAGGTAGCGGTCCGCGAGCGCCGGCGGGAGAGCGGAGGGGCTGCCGAGCACGACGTCCCCGCCGAGACGGCGGACGGCGGCCGAGAGCCGGTCGACGTCCGCGAGCGAGCGCTCGGCGGCGGCGGCGGAGTAGACCGCGGCCCGGTCGCTCCGGTCCTCCGCCATCCGCTGCAGCTCGGGGTCGAGTGCGCAGGCGACCACGACCGTGTGCACGCGAGTGAGCTGCGGTAGCACCGCGAGGAGCCCCTCCGCCGAGCCGACCGAGTCGAGCGCTGTGAGCAGGACCACCAGCGAGCGCTGGGAGGCCAGGGTGCGCACCTGCGCGGGGACCGCCGCCCAGTCGGTCTCGATGAGCTGGGGCTGCACGGGGGCGAGGGCGTCCACGACGCGGGTCAGCACTTCCGTGCCGGTGGCGCCGTGCACGCGGGCTCGCCGGGTGCGGTCGAACGCGAGCACGTCGACCCGGTCACCGGCCGAGGCCGCGAGGGCCGCCAGAAGGAGTGATGCCTCGATCGCCGTGTCCAGGCGCGGCTCGTCCTCGATCCGTGCGGCGGACGTGCGGCCCGTGTCGAGAACGACGATCACGCGCCGGTCGCGCTCCGGGCGCCAGGTGCGGACGACCGGCTCCCGGCGCCGCGCGGTCGCCCGCCAGTCGAGCGAGCGGACGTCGTCGCCGCGGACGTACTCGCGCAGGCTGTCGAACTCCGTTCCCTGCCCGCGGATCATCACGCTGGTCCGCCCCTCCAGCTCGCGCAGCCGCGCCAGGCGCGAGGGCAGGTGGCGACGGGAGCGGAAGGCGGGCAGCACCCGGACGACGGCCGGCGCGGCCCGCGTCGCCTGGCGGCCGGCCAGCCCGAGCGGCCCGCGGGAGCGGATGGTGACGTGGAGTGCCCGGCGCTCGCCGCGGCGGAGCGGCTCCAGGACCGTGGTCACCGCGCGGCGCTCGCCCGGAGGCAGACGCAGGGGCGACCGGGTCTCGAGGGCGCCGGCCGAGGGCTCCCAGGCGTCGCGGAGGACCCCCGTGATCCTCCTGCGGCCGGTGCTCGTGACCAGGAGGGTCGCCTCGGCCCGCTCGCCGAGCCGCACCCGGTCCGGCACCCGCCGCTCGAGCACGACGGCCCGGGGCGAGCCCGCGACCGCGACGTCGATCCCGACGAGGACCGCCCAGGCCAGGAGCCAGAGGCCGAGCACGGCGAAGGCGACCTCGGGGCGGCCGCCCAGGAGGACGACCGGCACCAGGCCGACGAGGAGGACGAGGACGCTGCGTCCGGTGAGGTGCACGGCTCAGACCGGGACGCGGACCTGCTGCAGGATCCCGCCCAGGACGGCCTCGGTGCGGACGCCCTCGAGCTCCGCCTCCGGCTCCAGCTGGATGCGGTGGCGCAGCACGGGCAGGACCATCGCCTGCACGTGGTCGGGGGTGATCGAGCCGTAGCCGTTGAGCCAGGCCCAGGCGCGGGACGCCGCGAGCAGGGCGGTCGAGCCGCGGGGGCTGGTGCCGAGCTTGACGCTCGGGCTCTCGCGGGTGGCTCGGGCGAGGTCGACGATGTAGCCGAGGACGTCGGGGCCGGCTCCGACGCGCCGGGCCGACGCCTGGGCGGCGCGCAGACGAGCGGCGTCGAGCACGGGGCGCACGCCCGCGGCGTCGAGATCGCGCGGGTCGAAGCCGCCGGCGTGGCGCGAGAGCACCTCCACCTCGACGTCGCGCGGCGGGATGTCGAGCACGAGCTTGAGCAGGAACCGGTCCAGCTGGGCCTCCGGGAGCACGTAGGTCCCCTCGTACTCCACCGGGTTCTGGGTGGCGGCGACGAGGAACGGGTCCGGCAGAGGCAGGGTGCGCCCGTCGACGCTGACCTGGCGCTCCTCCATCGCCTCGAGCAGCGCGGCCTGGGTCTTCGGCGGCGTGCGGTTGATCTCGTCCGCCAGCAGGAGGTTCGTGAAGACCGGGCCCTCGCGGAAGGCGAAGCCGGAGGTGGAGGCGTCGTAGACGAGGGAGCCGGTGATGTCGCCGGGCATCAGGTCCGGCGTGAACTGCACCCGGCGGGTGTCGAGGCCGAGCGAGACGGACAGGGCGCGCACGAGCAGCGTCTTCGCGACTCCGGGGACGCCCTCGAGCAGGACGTGGCCGCCCGCGAGGAGGGCGATCAGGAGCCCGGAGACGGCGCCGTCCTGGCCGACGACCGCGCGGCCGACCTCGGAGCGGACCCGGTCGAGCTCGGCGCGCAGGTCGTCGTCGGAGACCGGCGCTCCGTCGCGGGCGGAGGGGGTGGTGTCGCTCATCGGGAGGGGCCTTCCGGTCGTCGGGCGGTCGTCGGGGAGAGGGCGGCGCGGAGCGCGCTCTCGAAGCGGAGGAGCTCGTCGGAGGCGGCGATGAGGGCGGCGTCGTCGCCCGGCAGGTCGTCGACGAGCAGACGGCGCAGCGCGGCCTGATCGCGGCCGAGGCGCTCGGCGGCGACGGCGACGATCTCGTCGACCCCGGTCGCCGGAGCGAGTCCCAGGAGCGCGGCCGTCCGCCGGAGGGTGCCGATGCGCAGTGCGTCGAGGGCGCGGGGCCGCAGGGCTCCGCGCGCGTAGAGCCGCGCGCGGCCGCGGGCTGTCTCGCTCGCATGCACGACGACCGGCAGCGGCTCGACCGCGAGCGGGCCGAGCCGGCGGCCGCGCCATACGGCGGAGGCGACGAACACGGCCACCAGCAGCAGGAGAGCCGGAGTCACCCAGCCGGGGGCGAGGTCGGCGGGTGCAGGGGTGGTGCTCGCCGAGTCGGCGGCTCCGGCGCGGTACCAGACCAGCCGGTCCTCACCGCCGAGCAGTCCGAGTGCGAGAGCGGCGCGGCCGTCCTGGCCGATGGTGCCGTTGCGGAGGAGGTCGGCGTCGCCGATCGCGGTGACGTCGGCGCCCTGCGGGAACCCTGTGCTCACGAGCAGGAAGCCGTCGTCGCCTGAGGGGAAGCAGCCGACCGCGTCGCCGTCGTCGAGGATCCGGTACGTGCTCCCTCCGGCGGGGAGCGTCCCGGCGCGCTCGGCCGCCGGGAGCGGGCACTCGGCGCGGAAGGGGCCGTCGCCGGCCGGGGAGCCGGCGAAGCGGACGTCCGGCAGCAGGGCGTCGAGCGCGGCTCCTCCCGGGGTCACCAGGACGAGCGAGGCCGAGGCGCGGGCGAGCCGGCGGTACTGGGCCTCGTCGAGGGCCACGTCCGGGTCGTCGACGAGCAGTGTCGCGTCCGGGGAGGAGGCGGCGAGAGCGGAGTCCAGGTCGTCGGCGCGGACGACCTCGACGCCCTGATCGCGCAGCACCTGGGCGAGCGCGCGGGCGCCGTCCGGGGTCGCGCTGTCGACGTCGAGGTCCGGGGCGGCCACCCGGGTCCCGGTCGCGACGGTGAGCAGCAGAGTGCCGACCGCGACGATCACGAGCAGGAGCACCCACACCCGTCCGCGGCGCAGCAGCGCGCCGAGGGTCGGGCTGGAGACCGTGTCGGCGCTCACCGGGGCGCCGCCAGGGCGTCCAGGACCGGCGAGGCCGCGGCGAGCTCGCGGTCCAGAGCCGCGACCCGCTCGTACTCGGCCGGGCCGCAGGGCTGCCCGAGGTAGCGCACGCGGTCGAAGTCGTCGGCCGTGCGGCGCAGCGCGGCGGCGGAGGAGGGGAAGGCCGCAGAGGCGCGCGACGCCAGGCCGAGCGCGGTCGTGCCGGGCGAGACCCGCAGGACGGTCCGCTCGTCGAGGGAGCGCACCAGGGCGCGGAAGCGCTCGACGAGCGCCTCGTCCCAGTCCCCGCGGGCGGCCGCGGCCTCGGCGAGCGAGCGGAGGATCGCGGCCGAGCGGGTGTCGTCGTCGGCGAGCACCGCTCCCGTGACGGTGCTGCGGCGACCGGCGCGGGGCCGTCCCGCGATGACGAGCGCGGCGACCACGAGCGCCACCAGCACCAGCACGCCGATCACGGCGGCGATCGGCACCGGCGGCCCGTCGCCCTGCAGCGTGAGGGAGGCGAACCAGTCGCGCACCGCCTGCACCACCCGGTCGAAGAGGGTCGGCTCGGCCGCCCGGTAGCGCGGGTCGGCGAGCTCCTCGAGGAGGAGTCGGCGCGCCTGCTCCGCGTCGGGCTCGAGAGGGGCCGCGGCGAGGATCACGGGCGCTCCCGCACGGGGAAGGGATCGGGGGAGGGGTGGCCCGCCGCGCGCTCCTCGACGTGGCGCATCAGCACCAGGTCGAAGCCCTCGCGGCGCATCCGTCGGTCGAGGTAGACGAGGCCCGTCACGGCCGACTGGAGCACGGTGCCGACGGCGCCGATCACGAAGCCCACGGCGACGGAGGCGATCGTCACCACGAGCGAGGTGACGAGCTGCGCGTCCGGGTCGGTCGGGGCGATCAGGGCGCCGGCGATCGGGATGAGCAGGCTGAACGGCGTGGCCACGATCTGGCCGGCGACCTGGATGATCACGGTCATCAGCGCGAGCGCGCCGAAGGTGCGCCAGAAGCCGCCCGCCACCAGCCGCCAGGAGCGCGCCACCGCACGGCGCAGCGGCAGCCGCTCGACGACGATCAGGCTCGGAACCAGGGCGAGCTTCGTCGACAGCCAGACCCCCAGCGCGAGGGCGACCAGGCCGGAGCCGACGAGCACCAGGATCCCGCCGACGATCGCGCTCGACGTCCCGTCCATCGCTCCGATGACGAACAGCGGCACGGCGAGCGCCACGGCGAGGAGCACCAGGAGGAGGTAGCCGACGCCCTGCAGGACCGTCCAGCCGATCAGCGCCCAGAAGCGGCCCCGCAGCCGGGCGAGCAGCTGTCGGAAGGTCGCCCGCTCGCCGAGGACGCCGCGGGTGACCTCGAGCACGACCACGCCCTGCACGAGGGCACCGCTGGCGAGCGAGACGGCGAGGGGGATGAGGGCGGCCAGGACCACGACCGCGAGGGAGCCCGCGCCGACGGCGTCGCGGTCGGCGGACTCCGCCTGCGCGATGCGCCCGACGGCGAGCACCGCGATCAAGCCGTAGACCGCCAGGGCGAGCACCGACCCGAGGCCCTGCACCAGCAGGGCGACGCCCAGGGTCGTGCGGGGGCTGCGGCGGAGGACCTGGAACGGGGCGCCGAGCAGGGTGCCGAAGCCGAGCGGGCGCAGCGGCACGAGACCGGGCTTGGGCGGGGGAGTCCAGCCGGGCGCTGGGCGTCCGGGCGACCAGGGGCCGGCGCCGGCGGGCGACCAGGAGCCCCCGGCGGGACCGGGTGGTACGGGGCCTGCGCTCAGCGGCGCGGGCGACCAGGCCGGGGCGACGGGAGCGGGCAGCGGCCTGCGCCGGTCGCCGTCCTGCGCCGGGACGGCCGCGTCGTCCGGACGCCCTGCGGGCGGGGGCCACTGAGCTGCGTCGGTCATCCCCTCCATGCTGTCACAGGCGTGCGGGCGGGGTCCTCCCCCGAGCGGACCCCCTTCGCCCGCAGAGCCCGCTCCCCGCCCACGGAGAGGTGCGTCGGTTAGCCTGGGTCGGGTCACCGTGCGCGCCGTGGGCGGGCGCGACCCGAGACGAGGAAGAGCAGACCGATGAGCGCGCGCATTCTGGTGGTCGACGACGACGCCGCCCTGGCCGAGATGATCGGCATCGTCCTGCGCGCCGACGGGTACGACGTCTCCTTCTGCGCGGACGGCTCAGGCGCCCTCGAGGCCTTCCGGCGGGCCCGGCCGGACCTGGTCCTGCTCGACCTGATGCTGCCCGGGATCGACGGGATCGAGGTGTGCCGCGCGATCCGCGCCGAGTCCGGCGTCCCCGTCATCATGCTGACGGCCAAGTCCGACACCTCCGACGTCGTGCAGGGCCTCGAGTCCGGCGCCGACGACTACATGGTCAAGCCGTTCGACCCCAAGGAGCTCGTCGCGCGGATCAGGACGCGCCTGCGTCCCGCCACCGCCGCCGCGAACGCGGTGCTGCAGGTCGGGGACCTGAGCCTCGACGTCGCCGGCCACGAGGTCCGCCGCGGCGAGACGCGCATCGGCCTGACCCCGCTCGAGTTCGACCTCCTCCTCGCCCTCGCCTCCAAGCCCCAGCAGGTCTTCACCCGCGAGATGCTGCTCGAGCAGGTCTGGGGCTACCACTACAAGGCCGACACCCGCCTCGTGAACGTGCACGTCCAGCGCCTGCGCGCCAAGGTCGAGAAGGACCCGGACGACCCCCGCATCGTGATGACCGTGCGCGGCGTCGGCTACCGCGCCGGCGCCGTCCTCCCGGGCTGACCGTGCCCCGCCTCGCCGCTCCCGACGTGCGCCGGTGGCCCCGCCGCGTGCTCGGGGTGTGGCGCACGTCGCTGCAGTTCCGCGCGGTCGCGATCACGGTCCTGCTCAGCGGCATCGCCATCGGCTCGACCGGCGTCTACCTCTCGTACAGCATCAGCGACAACCTGTTCCAGTCACGGCTGACGCAGGTCACGGGCGACACGTCGCGCGCGACCCGGGCCGCGCAGGGATACCTCGACGCCGCCACCGTCTCCACCCGCCAGGACATGGAGGAGGTGATGAGCTCGGTGCGCACCGCCGTCCGGGACGCCTCCTCCTCCGCGCTGATCGCCGTCGTGCGCTCGCCCGACCAGGAGGCGTCCTCGCTGGCGCCTCAGGACATCTACAACCGCGAGCTGCAGAACGGCGTGATCAGCGACGCGCTGCGCGAGCGGGTGCAGGCGGGCTCCGACGGGCAGTACTGGCAGTCGGTGACGCTCGACGCCTCCGGTCAGCAGCAGCCCGGCATCCTCGTCGGCTCGACCCTCGAGCTGCCGAGCTCGGCCGGGCGCTACGAGCTGTACATCGGCTACTCCCTCGCGGACGCGGAGCGCACGCTCCAGTTCGTGCAGCAGGTGCTCAACGTGGCGGGGATCCTGCTCATCCTGCTGATCGGAGCGGTCAGCTGGGTCGTCGTGCGGATCGTCGTCGCCCCGGTCCGGGTCGCGGCCGAGACGAGCCAGCGCCTCGCCGCCGGCGACTTCGACGTGCGGATACCCGAGCGGGGCCAGGACGTGATCGCGACCCTCGCCCGGTCCTTCAACGGCATGGCCGACAGCCTGCAGGACCGGATCAGCGAGCTCGCGACGCTCAGCCAGGTCCAGCAGCGCTTCGTCTCGGACGTCTCGCACGAGCTCCGGACGCCGCTGACGACGATGAAGCTGGCCGGGGACGTGCTGTACGACCAGCGCGAGGACTTCGCCCCGGTCGCCGAGCGCACGGTCGAGCTGCTGCACAGCCAGATCGACCGCTTCGAGAGCCTCCTCGCCGACCTGCTCGAGATCTCCCGCCACGACGCGGGATCGGCCGAGCTCGAGCTCGAGCCGGTCAACCTGGTGAAGCTGGCCGGCGACGAGATCGAGGCGATGCGCGGGATCGCGGAGGCGAACGGTTCCCGGCTCACTCTCTCCGCCCCGGGCGGCTACTTCGACGCCGACCTCGATCCGCGCCGCATCCGCCGGATCGTCCGCAACCTGCTGGGCAACGCGATCGAGCACGGCGACGGCCGCGAGGTCGTCGTCACCGTCGACAGCAACGCCAGCGCGGTCGCCCTCGCGGTGCGCGACTACGGGCACGGCATGAGCAGCGAGGAGGTGGTGCGCGTCTTCGACCGCTTCTGGCGCGCCGACCCGTCCCGCCGCCGCACGCTCGGCGGCACCGGCCTCGGCCTCTCCATCGCGCAGGAGGACACCGCCCTGCACCACGGCTGGCTGCAGGTCTGGTCCGTGCCCGATCGCGGCGCCTGCTTCCGCCTGACCGTGCCCCGGCACCGCGGCGAGCGGATCGAGGCCTCGCCGCTCCCGCTGCCCCCGGTCGACGCGGGCGAGCAGGCCTACAGCGGCCCGATCGTCCTCCCGCCGCTGCAGGCTCCTCCGGTCGGGGCCGCGGGGGTGCTCCCGTGAGGCGCGGCGTCCTCCGCGCCGTCGCGGCCGCCGCGCTGCTCGCGTTCGGGCTGGCCGGGTGCGCCGGCATCCCGCGGGACGGCGACGTCGGAGTCGGACGGCCCGACACCGCGCCGCAGGACCTCCAGTACGACTTCCTCCCGTCGGGACCCGCCGTCGGTGCGTCGCAGCGCGACATCCTGACCGGCTTCATCGACGCCGCGTCGAGCCCGCAGAACAACTACAAGATCGCCCGCGAGTTCCTCTCCACCGGAGCCGACTGGACGCCGGGCGAGCACGTGACGGTCGACGAGGGCCAGCGCTCCGCCTCGCCGCAGTCGGGATCCACGCTCTCGCTGACGATCACGCCCGTCGCCGAGGTCGACGCGACCGGCGTCTACACCGACGTCGCCACCACGGCCGGCCTGACCCTCGACTACGGCTTCGTCCAGGAGAACGGCGAGTGGCGCATCAGCGCGCCGCCGAGCGGCGTGGTGATCGACCGCACCACCTTCGAGCAGGTCTTCTCGACGCACGCGCTCTACTTCTTCGACCCCGGATACCAGTACCTCGTGCCGGACCTGCGCTGGTTCGCCTCGCGCGCCGACAGCTCCACCAGCACCACGATCGTCACCGAGCTGCTGCGCGGCCCCACGCCGTGGCTGCGGGACTCCGCCGCCGTCGTGTCGGCCTTCCCGACCGGGACGACGCTGGCGGCCGAGACCGTCCCGGTCGAGTCGCAGCGCGCCGTGGTGGACCTGAACCCGGCCGCTCTCGAGGCCGATCCGGCGCAGTGGCGGCTGATGGCCCTGCAGCTGAACCGGAGCCTCGCGAACGTCTCGAACGTCACCGGAGTCGCGCTCTCGGTCGAGCAGAACCCGATCGACGTCCCCTCCGAGGTCACCGGCCTGCCGACCTCGCCCCGCGTCGACACCCGGCCGCTCGTGCTGACCGACGACGCTTTCGGATTCCTCGGCTCCTCCGGGCTGGCCGGCCTCGGGATCTCGGATCGGATCGAGGCGCTGCAGCCGCGGGCCGCGGTCCTCGGCGAGCAGCGCGGGGCCGACTCGGACGCATCGGCGGCCGTGCTCACCGCCGCGGGCGTGAGCCTCGTGGAGCCCGACGGTGCCGACGTCCTCCTCGACGCGAGGTCGGGCCTCGTCGCGCCGACGATCGATCCGCTCGGGTACGTGTGGTCCGTGCCGTCGGCCTCGCCCGGGCAGCTGGTGGCGTACTCCGCGGACGGCTCGCGCTCGATGCAGGTCGCGACGGCCTGGAGCGAGGTCGAGTCGCTCGCCTCGATCGCCGTGTCGCGCGACGGCACCCGGATGCTGGCGCTCGCCCAGGACGGGCAGCAGGCCACGGTGCTGGTGGCCGGCATCACCCGCTCACGGGACGGCGACCCGGTGGCGGTCGGCGAGCCGGTCGTCCTCCGCTCGACCCTGGGGACCGCGGTCGCCGCGGCCTGGACGGACGAGCTCGACGTGGTGTCGGTCGTGCGCGGCTCGACGGGGGAGGACGCCGTCACGATGAACCTGCTCGGCGGAGGCGCCACGGCGCTCGGCACGACGACGGGCACGGTCCAGATCGCCGCGGGCAACACCTCGACCCAGGTCCGCATCCTCGCCGAGGGCGGGGAGCTCCGGCAGCAGCGGGGCTCGGCCTGGCAGACGACCGCGACGGACATCCGGCTGCTCGCGGCGCAGACCGGCATGGGGTCCTGACGGGTCCTGTCGGCGACGACGAGCCCTGTCGACGACGGCGCTCCCCGGATGATCCTCCCCAGGCGCGTCGGGCGGGCGGATCGTCCCGATCCGACGTATCAGCCCTCCGCGCCGAGGCCCGGACGGCGAGCGTGGAAGGCATGCTCTCCGATCACCTGCTCGACGCCCTCGCCGTCCTCCTCCCGCTGGAGTGCCCCGCCTGCGGAGAGCCGACGAGCCGGGCGCCCTGTCCGGACTGCTCGGCCGACGCGGCCGCCTCGGCCTGCCTGCTGACCCGCGTCGTCGGCCCGCCGGACGATCCGCTCCTCGTCATCACCGGTGCCCCGTACGAGGGCACGGTGCGCCGCCTCGTCGTCGCGCTGAAGGAGGAGGGCCGCACGGCCTGCCTCGCCCCGCTCGGCGCGCTGTTGCGTCCGGCCCTCGGCGCGGCGCTCGCCGGCAGCCCCGCGATCCTGGTCGTCCCGCCCGGCTCCTGGCTCGGCCGCGTGCGGCGGGGCGCCGATCCCGTCGCGCAGCTGGTCGCCGCGGCGGGAGGGCGGGCGGCGCGTCCTCTCCGGCGGTCGCGGATGGTCCGCGACCAGGTCGGGCTCGGCCGCGTCGAGCGGCGCGGCAACCTCGACGGGGCGTTCCGCGCCCGCCGTCCGCTCTCGTCGTGGCCGCCGGTGGTCCTCGTCGACGACGTGGTCACCTCCGGCGCGACCCTGCTCGAGCTCCGGCGCGCCGTGCGTGCGGCCGGCGGGACGGTCCGGGCCGCGGCGGCCCTGGCCGGCACCGCGCAACGAGGAGGGAACGTAGCAGCAGAATCCGGACGAACTCCCGGTGACGATCCGGTGGCCGGGGTCTACGGTGGGGGCACGGCGTGAACGGTCCGCCCCGGAGAAAGGCGGCACGCCGTACTCGACTGGGAGGTTGTCATGGACATCGACATCACAGGACGCAACATCGACATCACCGATCGCTTCCGCGCGTACGCGACGGAGAAGTCGGACAAGGTGGCGCACCTCGCCGATCGTGCTCTCGCACTCGAGATCAAGGCGAGCAGGCACGCCGAGGGCAAGGGCTCGGCCGGCGGCGACCGCGTGGAGCTGACGCTGATCGGCAAGGGGCCCGTGGTCCGGGCCGAGGCGAGCGGAGCCGACAAGTACGCGGCGTTCGACGTCGCCATCGGCCGGCTGCTCGAACGGGTGAGACGCGCCAAGGACCGGAAGAAGGTCCATCGGGGCCAGCATCGGCCGACCTCGCTCCGCGACGCGGCCGCCGACGACTTCAGCGTCGTCGCCATCCAGCCGGCCGACGCGGCGGTGCTGGAGCAGCTGAGCACAGGCGTCATCCCCGTGCAGGAGGCGCCGGAGCCGGTCGAGGACGAGGTCGAGGAGCCGTACTGCCCCGTCGTCATCCGCAAGAAGGTCTTCGCCTCCGTCTCGATGACCGTCGACGACGCCGTCGACTACATGGAGCTGGTCGGACACGACTTCTACCTCTTCATCGACTCCGACACGAACCGCCCGAGCGTGGTCTACCGCCGCAAGGGCTGGGACTACGGCGTGATCGGCCTCGGCGACGAGGCCGACGAGCTCGCCGAGCAGGCCGCCGGCTGAGATCCGACCCCGGGCCCCGGAGCATCCGCTCCGGGGCCCTCCCCGTGCCCAGGCAGGGAGTCCGCCCAGGGCGGACGCGTCGCCCCGACCGCTCGCCGCCCGCCCCGGCTAGGCTGGTCGCGGTCCGCGCTCCGGCGCGCGACTCCTGTCTTCTACTTTTTTGGAGTACCCCGTGGCCTCTGTCCTCGAAAAGGTCCTTCGCGTCGGGGAGGGGCGGGTCATCCGCCGCCTCGAGAACTACGCGAAGGCCGTCAACGCCCTCGAAGAGGACTTCACGCACCTCAGCGACGAGGAGCTGAAGAACGAGACCGTCGAGCTGCGCGAGCGCTACTCGAACGGCGAGTCCCTCGACGACCTACTGCCGGAGGCGTTCGCCGCCGTCCGCGAGGCCTCGCGCCGGACGCTCGGCCTCCGCCACTTCGACGTGCAGCTCATGGGCGGCGCCGCCCTGCACCTGGGCAACATCGCCGAGATGAAGACCGGAGAGGGCAAGACGCTCGTCGCGACCCTCCCGGCCTACCTCAACGCGATCGCCAGCCGCGGCGTGCACATCGTCACGGTCAACGACTTCCTCGCGTCGTACCAGTCCGAGCTGATGGGGCGCGTGTTCCGCGCCCTCGGCATGACGACCGGAGTGATCCTCTCGGGCCAGACCCCGGAGCAGCGCCGCGAGCAGTACTCGGCCGACATCACCTACGGCACGAACAACGAGTTCGGCTTCGACTACCTCCGCGACAACATGGCGTGGCAGGCGCAGGACATGGTCCAGCGCGGCCACTTCTACGCCATCGTCGACGAGGTCGACTCGATCCTCATCGACGAGGCCCGCACCCCGCTGATCATCTCCGGACCGGCGTCGGGCGAGGCGAACCGCTGGTTCGCGGAGTTCGCCAACCTCGCCAAGCGCCTCGACGAGGGCGAGGACTTCGAGGTCGACGAGAAGAAGCGCACCGTCGGCGTCCTCGAGCCCGGCATCGAGAAGGTCGAGGACTACCTCGGCATCGACAACCTCTACGAGTCGGCGAACACCCCGCTGATCTCGTTCCTCAACAACGCCATCAAGGCGCGCGCGCTGTTCAAGAAGGACAAGGACTACGTCGTGCTGAACGGCGAGGTCCTGATCGTCGACGAGCACACCGGCCGCATCCTGGCCGGACGCCGCTACAACGAGGGCATCCACCAGGCCATCGAGGCGAAGGAGGGCGTGCAGGTCAAGGCCGAGAACCAGACACTGGCCACCGTCACGCTCCAGAACTACTTCCGCCTCTACGCGAAGCTCTCCGGCATGACCGGAACGGCCGAGACCGAGGCCGCCGAGTTCATGTCGACCTACAAGCTCGGCGTCGTCCCGATCCCGACGAACCGCAAGATGCAGCGGATCGACAACGCCGACCTCGTCTACAAGAACGAGCAGGTCAAGTTCGCCCAGGTCGTCGAGGACATCGCGGAGCGCCACGCGGCCGGGCAGCCGGTCCTCGTCGGCACGACCAGCGTCGAGAAGAGCGAGTACCTCTCGCGCCTGCTCGCCAAGAAGGGCGTGCGCCACGAGGTCCTGAACGCCAAGAACCACGCGCGGGAGGCGGCCATCGTCGCCCAGGCCGGCCGCCTCGGCGCCGTCACCGTCGCGACCAACATGGCCGGTCGAGGCACCGACATCATGCTCGGCGGCAACGCCGAGTTCCTCGCGGTCTCCGAGATGACGGCCAAGGGCCTGAACCCCTCCGAGACCCCGGAGGAGTACGAGGCAGAGTGGGACGAGGTCTTCGCCGCCGTCAAGGAGAAGGTGGGCGAGGAGGCCGAGAAGGTCCAGGCCGCCGGCGGCCTCTACGTGCTCGGCACCGAGCGCCACGAGTCGCGCCGCATCGACAACCAGCTCCGCGGACGCTCGGGCCGCCAGGGCGACCCGGGGGAGAGCCGCTTCTACCTCTCGCTCACCGACGACCTCATGCGCCTGTTCAACTCCGGCGCCGCCGAGGCGCTCATGGGCCGCGGCAACGTCCCGGACGACATCGCCATCGAGTCGAAGGTCGTCTCGCGCGCCATCCGCAGCGCCCAGTCGCAGGTCGAGGCCCGCAACGCCGAGATCCGCAAGAACGTCCTCAAGTACGACGACGTCCTCAACCGCCAGCGCGAGGCGATCTACTCGGACCGCCGCCACATCCTCGAGGGCGACGACCTGCACGAGCGCACCCAGAAGTTCCTCGTCGACGTGATCGACGAGATCCTCGAGGTGCACACCGGCGACGGCAACGGCGACGACTGGGACTTCGACGCCCTCTGGACCGAGCTGAAGACGCTGTACCCGATCAGCCTCACCATCGACGAGGTGGTGCAGGAGGCGGGCAGCCGCGGCCGCATCAACAAGGAGTTCATGCGCCGCGAGATCCTCTCGGACGCGCAGCTCGCCTACCAGCGCCGCGAGGAGCAGCTGGGCTCTCCCGCCATGCGAGAGCTCGAGCGCCGTGTCGTGCTCTCGGTGATCGACCGCCGCTGGCGCGACCACCTCTACGAGATGGACTACCTCAAGGACGGCATCGGCCTGCGCGCGATGGCCCAGCGCGATCCGCTGGTCGAGTACCAGCGCGAGGGCTTCGCTCTGTTCCAGCAGATGATGGGGCAGATCCGCGAGGAGACCGTCGGCTTCCTCTTCAACCTCGAGGTCGAGGTGACCCAGAAGCAGGGCGAGGTCGCCGGAGTCGCGGCCAAGGGCCTCGCTCAGCCGGTCGCTCCGGCCGAGAAGCTCAGCTACTCGGCCCCGAGCGACACCGGCGGCGTCGAGGTCCGCGACCAGCGCGGACAGGTGCAGCAGGCGGCCACCGCGAAGGCCCGCGCCGAGGAGGCCCGCAAGGCGCTCCCCGAGGGCGAGGCGGAGGAGACTCCGACGACCGGCGCCTTCGGCCAGAAGCCGGGCGGCTCGGACGCCCCCGCCAACCGTGAGGAGCGGCGCGCGCAGTCCAAGCGCCGCTGAGTCCTCCCCGGACGACGCCGACGGCCCCGGTCCCGCAGCAGCGGGTGTCCGGGGCCGTCGGCGTTCCTGCGGAGGCTCGGAGCCCGCCTCGCCCGCCGTCAGGACTCGCCGCGCGCGAGGGCCGAGACGAAGCCGCCGGCGAAGGTGTCGCCGAGGCCGATCGTCGTCGGCCGGTCCGTCTCGAGGACGAGCCCGGGGACGCAGCTGGCCTCGAGCGCCGACTCCACCGCTGCGCACACCGCTTGCGAGCAGGGCTGGGGAGGGAGTCCGCCGACGCGGTCGTAGTCGGCGGCGGTGAAGCCGTCCCCGAGGAGGTCGCGGAGCTCGGTCGCGCGGATCATCTCGTCACCGACGCCCCGCCGCCCCCGGAGCTCGAGGAGGCCCTGCGCGACAGGGGAGTGGAGATCGTGCTCCCGGCCGGTGCGGCCGCCCCGGAGCGCTGACCCGCTCCTCACAGCACGTTGATCGCGGTGGCACGCCAGCGCGCGTCCGTGCCTTCGAGCCGGATCGCGACGGCCCGGCTCCGTGCGCGGTGATGCACCAGCACGACTCCCTCGACGACACCGTCCCGCGGCTCCGTGACGATCACCCGTCCGACCGTGAACGGGACGCGCTGCGCCGTCCGCTTCCGCAGGCTGCGGGCGCGGGCCGCGAGCACGACCCGCTTCTGCAGGTGGTGGTAGACCTCGTCGCTCAGCCACCGCGCGATCTGGTCGATCTCGCGCGAGCCCTCGAGGATCTCGATCACGAGGTGCGTGAGCCGGGCGAGCAGGGGCTCCGGTTCGGGCAGCTCCGCGCGGGTCGCAGGCTGCGGGGCGAAGAACTCCGCGAGGGTGAGCCGCTCCACGGCCGCCTCGGGGTCGAGGGGGAGGGTGCGGTAGTCGAAGGCGTGGAGGGGAAGGCTCATGCGGCGATCTCCTGGGGCAGGACGAGCTGTTCACGGGTCCGGGTCACCTCTCTGCTCGACGGGCGGGGCGCGCTGGGTCGGCACGCGAGGACGACCTCATCGAAGCAGTCGAGGGATGCTCATGGAAGGCAGAGGCGCAGACTGTGGATAATCGTCGGCCGTCCCGAGCTGTGGACAGCGAGCCCGGCGTGCGCCGCCCGGCCGCGCCCTAGGCTTGTCGGGTGTCGACCCTCAGTGACCTCGTCCTCTCCCACGGCCGATCCGACGAAGCGGACGTCGAATGGCTGCACCTGCTCGTCGGCGACCTGCAGCTGCTCGCCGACCTGGCCTTCGCCGACATCGTGCTCTGGGTGCCCACGGCCGACGACAGCTTCGTCGCCGTCGCCCACGCGCGCCCCAGCAGTGCGGCGACGCTCTTCTACCGCGACTTCGTCGGGCAGAGGATCAAGTCGGAGTGGCGCGCCCAGGTCGTCGAGGCGTTCGAGACGGCGCGGATCGTCGACACCTCCGCCCCGGACTGGTTCGAGGAGACGCCCACCCGCGTGCGCGCGGTGCCCGTCCTGCGCCGCCTGGGAGCCTCCGACGGCGGGACGACGGACCGCCCCATCGCGGTCGTCACACGCCACACCAACCTCAGCGAGACGCGCACGCCGAGCCGGCAGGAGTTGACGTTCAACGACTGCGCGAACGACCTCTTCTCGATGATCGCCTCGGGCGACTTCCCCGATCTGGGCGCGCCGACCGGTCCTCGCCGCGGGGCGCCGCGCGCGTCCGACGGCCTGATCCGCCTGGACGTCGACGGCGTCACCACGTTCGCGAGCCCCAACGCCCTCTCGGCGTTCAACCGCATCGGCTTCGCCGACGAGCTCGAGGGGGAGTCGCTCGCCGAGGTCACGACGAAGCTGATCGCGGGGAAGGTCGTCATCGACGAGTCGCTCCCGCTGGTCGTGACCGGCCGGGCGCCGTGGCGCACCGACATCGAGGCCCGCGGAGTGACGGTGTCGCTGCGCGCGATCCCGATCCGCGACCGCGGCGAGCGGGTCGGCGCCGTCGTCCTGTGCCGCGACGTGACGGAGCTGCGCCACCAGGAGCGGGAGCTCATCACCAAGGACGCGACGATCCGCGAGATCCACCACCGCGTGAAGAACAACCTGCAGACCGTGGCCTCGCTGCTGCGGATCCAGGCCAGGCGCACCCACTCCGACCTCGCCCGGGAGGCGCTCACGCAGGCGATGCGCCGCGTCGCCGCCATCGCGGTCGTGCACGACACGCTCTCGGAGGGGCTGAACCAGAACGTCGACTTCGACGCGGTCTTCGACCGGGTGCTGCTGCTGATCGCCGAGGTCGCCTCGACCCACAACACCACGGTGCACCCGAAGCTGACGGGGAGCTTCGGCAACCTGCCCAGCGAGTACGCGACTCCGCTCGCCCTCGCCCTGACCGAGCTGGTCACCAACGCCGTCGAGCACGGCCTGGCCGGACGGGAGGGCGACGTGGAGATCGTCGCCTCGCGCAGCGACGACGAGCTCACAGTGAAGGTGCGCGACACGGGCGTCGGGCTGCCGGAGGGCAAGGTCGGATCGGGCCTGGGCACGCAGATCGTGCGCACGCTCATCCAGGGCGAGCTCGGCGGCACCATCGACTGGCACACGCTGGTCGGGCGCGGCACCGAGGTCACCATCGAGGTGCCGCTGCGGTGGCTGGAGCGCGCCCGCTCCTGAGCCCGGAGACGACGCGACCCCCGCTGCCGAGAGGCGACGGGGGTCGGGGTCGTTCGTGCCGCCGAGCGGCTCGTGCGCCTAGGAGGCGCGGCGTGCGCGGGCGGCGCGGCGCTTCAGGGCGCGACGCTCGTCCTCGCTGAGGCCGCCCCACACGCCCGAGTCCTGGCCGGTCTCGAGGGCGTACTGGAGGCAGACCTCGGTGACGGTGCAGCGTGCGCACACCGACTTCGCCTTCTCGATCTGGTCCACGGCCGGGCCGGTGTTGCCGACCGGGAAGAAAAGCTCGGGGTCTGCGGTGAGGCAAGCGGCCTTGTCGCGCCAGTCCATGCGGGTGCTCCTTGTGTGAAGGCGTGCGTGGAGGAACCACGCAGTGTTCGGGTGGGATGATCGATCCACGCCGACGATCCCGACCAGTACTCGACCTCCGCGCCCTCACCGGCGCACGCCACGAGGCCCCGTGCTGGAGCGCGGGGTGGATCGGGGTGGTGGACGGGAGAACGCTCGGTTCTTGCCGGTGCACTCGACGCGATGCGCGAGCACTGCGTCGGCCACCCGGCTCCAGTGCTGGTCATCCGGCTCGCCCCCGTGCCTGACGGCGCGGCGGGATCGGATGTTCACATCGGCGGAAACCCACGACCCTGTGAGCGGTGAAACGAACTGGACTAGCCTGTCACGGGGATGAGCCCGAATCAAGAGTCCTGGATGGGATGTGCCTGTGACCGCTGACGCGAACGGGTCCCGCGGACCCCGCCCGACCGCCTCCCGGCCGCTCGGTCTGATGGTGCTGATCGCGGTCCTGGCCCTCGAGACGCTCGCCGTCGCCGGGGTCGCGGCGTGGCTCGTGCTCGAGCTGCTGACGACCCGGGCCGACACGGTCGGCGGAGGCATCGCCATCGTCGTCCTCGCGCTGATCGCCGTGTGCTGGGCCGCCGCGACGACGCTCGGCGCCGTGCGACGGCGCGGCTGGATGCGCGCGTCGGCGCTGACGATCCAGCTGGTGATGATGGCCGTGGCGCTCGGCGCCTTCCAGGGCCAGTACGCCGTGCCCGACATCGGCTGGGCGCTGCTGGCGCCGGCCGTGGTGGCCGTCGTCGCGCTGTTCCTCCCGAGCGTGGTCGCCGCCACTCGTCGCGATCCGGCCATGTAGCCCGACGGCTGGCGCGCCGCCGCTCGCGGGTGCGACGCTGGAGGGACCCCCTCCTCGACACGGAAGCGACGCGCATGGACTCCACCCGACTCGGCTCCAGCGGCCTGCAGATCTCCTCGATCGTCCTCGGCTGCATGAGCTTCGGCGCTCCTGACCGCGGGGCCCACGGCTGGAGCATGGGCGAGGAGGAGTCGCGGACCTTCCTCCGGCGGGCGCTGGACCTGGGGATCACCACGTTCGACACGGCGGACGTCTACTCCGACGGCACGAGCGAGGAGTTCGTCGGCCGGGCGCTCGCGGACTTCGCGGTCCGCGAGGAGGTCGTGATCGCCACGAAGGTCCACGGGCGGATGCGCTCCGGCCCCAACGGCGGCGGCCTCTCGCGGCGGCACATCCTCAGCGCGATCGACGACAGCCTCCGGCGTCTCGGCACGGACTACGTCGACCTCTACCAGATCCACCGCTGGGACCCCGAGACGCCGATCGAGGAGACGATGGAGACGCTCCACGACGTCGTCCGCTCGGGCAGGGCGCGCTACATCGGCGCCTCGAGCATGTGGGCGTGGCAGTTCGCGAAGGCGCAGTACACCGCGGATCTGGGCGGCTGGACGCGGTTCGTCTCGATGCAGGACCAGTACAACCTGATCCAGCGCGAGGACGAGCGCGAGCTGCACCCCTTCTGCGTCGACCAGGGAGTCGGCGTGATCCCGTGGTCGCCGCTCGCCCGGGGCCGGCTCACCCGCGACTGGGACGAGACCACGGCGCGCACCGAGACCGACGTCTTCGGCGGCACCCTCTACCGCCAGCAGGAGGAGGCCGACCGGCGGACCGTCGCGACCGTCGCACGCATCGCCGAGCAGCGCGGCGTGCCCCGCGCGCAGGTGGCGCTCGCCTGGGTCCGGCAGCAGGAGGCGGTCACTGCTCCGATCGTCGGAGCCACGAAGCTCCACCACCTCGACGACGCGGTCGCGTCGCTGGACGTGGAGCTGACCGCCGACGAGCTGGAGGCGCTGGGCGCCGACTACGCACCGCGCGCCAACGAGGGGTTCTGATCCGGCCGATGCGCCACCGCTGATCCGCCCGAGCGGTCTCCGCTACGCTTCCTCTCGAAGATGACGGAAGCTCGGAGCGGGAGGCGGCATGGCGAGGAGTGCCGGGGATCCGCTGGGGGCGCGCTACCGCCTGCTCGAGCGGATCGGCTCGGGCGCCGCGGGCGAGGTGTGGCGCGTCGCCGACGCGCAGGGGCCGGACCGCGCGGCGAAGCTCCTCCGCGGTGAGCACGTGCACGACGCGGGCCTGGTCGAGCGCTTCGTCCGTGAGAGGTCGGTGCTCACCCGTCTGCGGCACCCGCACGTCGTGGAGGTGCTCGACCTCGTCGTGGAGGGGGAGACGCTCGGGATCGTGATGGAGCTCGTCGGCGGCGGATCGCTGCGGGAGCTGCTGCGGGACGAGGGCACCCTCCCGGCGGTCGATGCACTGCCCGTGGCGGCCTCGATCCTCGACGCGCTCGCCGCCGCGCACGCGATCGGCACGGTCCACCGGGACGTGAAGCCCGACAACGTCCTGCTCGCGGAGGGTGCGGACGATGCGGGCTCCGCCGTCCGCGTCTCCGACTTCGGCATCGCTCACGTGGTCGCCGAGGGGCCGCGCGCGACGACGGGTGTCATCGGGACGCCGGAGTACCTCTCGCCCGAGATGCTCGCCACCGGAGCGGCCGGCCCGCCGAGCGACGTCTACTCGACGGGGATCCTGCTCTACGAGCTGCTGTGCGGCCGGACCCCCTTCGCCGGTCCCGGCGCCGACGTCGCGGTCGCCTACCGGCACGTCGCGATGCTCCCGCCGCCGCTGGATCTGCCGCCGCGGCTCGCGTCGCTCCTGGACCGGATGCTCGCGAAGGATCCGGCGTCGCGGCCGACGGCTGCGGAGGCGGCGGGGATCCTGCGACGCCTCTCCCCGGCGCTGGCCGGGCTGCCGGCGCTGCCGCTCGCGGCGGGCGCTGCGGAGTTCGAGGAGGCCGAGCGCCCGGGCACGGTCCTCCGCGGGATGGCGGTGGAGATGTCGTCGGAGCCGGTGGAGGAGGGGCCCGCTCCCGAGCTCGGCCCGTCGTCGCAGGCGACCGTGCTCCGCCCGGTGCCGCGCCGCGAGCAGCGCCTGGTGGAACGGCCGTTCGAGGCTCCAGCTCGGCGGGGGCGCGGCGGACGTCTGCGGATGATCCTCGCCGCCCTCGGCGCCGGCATCCTGCTCATCGGGGCGGTGCTCCTCGCCGTCCAGCCGCGCGGCGGCGGAGCACCGGCCTCGGCACCGGATGCCGACCTGTCGGCCCGGCAGCAGGACCGGCCGCTGCCGACGGGTCTCGGAGTGACGCGATCGGCCACCTGGGACGCGGAGCGACGGGCCGTGGTCGTCGAGATCTCCTACTCCGCCCAGAGCGCGCCCCTCTCGGGGTCCTTCCTCGAGGTGCTGCCGGGCCCGGACGCCGCGGCGGCGTGCCCCGCGGCCAGCTGGTCCGGAGTGACGGCGGTGCGCAACCGGCCGAGCGTCACCGGAGTCGGAGTCGGCTGCGGTTGGAGCCTGACGGACCTGGACGTCCCGGCGCAGGGGATCGTCGACGTCACGGCGACCGTGCCGATCGCGGTGGCCGAGCAGAGCGCCCTGGACGGGTGGCTGGCGGCGGCAGCGTCTGCGACGGCACAGGCCGTGGCCGACCCTGCGGTCACCGGGACGGCGTATCCCGTGCAGCGGCTGCGGGATGTGCGGATCGAGACTCCCGCGCGGACGGTCGGCCGGACCCCGCTGCCGGTGACGCTGGTGCCGGTCTGGCCGAGCGGGGCCGACCCCGTGAACCCCCTGCTCGCGACGCCGTCGTCCGCGCCGGCGAGCAGCATGCTCGAGGCGATCGCGGGCGGAGTGGAGGGCGTTCGCTTCAGCGACGGCTGCAGCGGCGCGGTCGCCGTGTCGTCCGACGGGCTGACGGTGACCGCCCTCACGGTGACTCCGTCCTGCGAGCTGCGCGCCCGAGTGGGCGCGTTCTCGGACCTCTCGAGCAGTCCCTTCGCGATCACCACTCGCGAGTGAGTCGACCTCCCGCGCCAGTGTCGAGCCGTCGACGCCACGCGAGCCGTCTGTGCTGTCTTGCCTTCTACCATGACGAGACATCCTCATGAAACGACGGTGGAGTGGGGAGCGGGCGGGACGGTCCCGTCCGCAGGGGTAGAAAGGTGTGATCCATGTCACGTGTTCTCTCGACCGACGAGGCGAAGTCCGCGATCCAGCAGATCCAGTCGATCGTCAACGGCGGCCTCGCCGATCAGATCAGCCGGCTCGACGCACAGGGGCGGACACTGTCCGATCCGAACGTCTGGGACGGTCCGCTGGCCTCGCAGTTCCGCTCGTCGACCTGGCCGGAGACGAAGTCGGCCCTCGAGAAGGCCAAGCAGGAGCTCGAGGAGCTGCGCAGCCAGCTGGCGACGATCTCGCAGAACATCTTCGCCGCCGGCGGAGGGAGCTGACCGGCCGTCCCGCCCCTGCGTGCTCCGGCGAGCGGGGGCGGGACGTGCTCGTCGTCTCCGCGCTCCTTCCTCCGCGCTCCTCCATCGGTGCGTCTCGGGGTCGTCGGAGCGCTCTCGAGGAGGACGCGCCGATCGACTCGGTGGCGGAGGCGCGAGCACCCGCCCGAGGGCTGATCAGCCGCCGTCCGCCGGCGTCGGCGAGACCGACTGCACGAAGTGGATCTCGCCGTCGAGGCTGACGAAGCCGCGGCCCATCGTGGGCGGGACGGGGAAGCGCCGCGGGATCTGCGCGCCGAGGAGAGTGCCGTCGTTGTCGACGTCGGGCTGGAGCAGCAGCACGGAGCGGGAGGCCGCCGCCTTCTTCGTCCAGTTCCCGAAATGGCTGCGGAGCTCGCTCGACCGGCCGGCCAGCACGACGCAGAGTCCCGGGCGACCCGACGAGACCAGCCTCATCAGCGCCTGGTCGGTGTCGTCCCAGCGCTCGGCGTCGTCGAGGAGGAGCAGCACGGGGCCCTCCTCCGTCGACAGCGACGCGAGGAGGGTGCGGAGTTCCTCCGCGCCCACGGCGAGTCGGTCGAGGTCGGCGCCCCTCAGCGGGGAGCGTCGATCGCACACTCCCCAGACGGCGACCGAGCCGGCGGCCCGCGCCGCCTCGGCCAGGGCGAGCAGCACGGTCGACTTGCCCGATCGGGCGGGTCCGGCGATGACGACGTGCTCGCCCTCGAAGACCTGGAACGCCAGCGGGGCGAGGTCCGACTCGCCGAGGCCGATCGGGAGCAGCCACGGCTCGCGATCGAAGCGGGCCTCGATACCGAGCGCGCTCACGGCGACCCTGTCGGGAAGCGTGCCGACCGTGTTCGTCCTGCGGCGCGCATCCGGCCAGGCGGCCGCGAGCTCGGCGATCGCGTCGTCGAGACCGGCCCTCGGAGTCGCGACCTGCGTCTGCAGGAGCGACGAGGTGAGAACGCAGCGCCCCGGCACCGCTGCCGGCGCCTGCACCGGCTTCACCCCGGCGGCGGCGTAGTCCTGCGGGTCGGCGAGGCGGAACAGCCACTTCTGCGTCGTGACCTCCTCCATCACCGCGAGGACCGCCCTCGCCCGGGTGCTCGTCACCGCGAAGTGCAGGCCGAGCTCCGGTCCGTCGGCGTAGGCGCGGGTGAACGCCTCCATCAGAGCCAGGCCCTCCCAGTCCTGGAACTCGTCCTTCAGAGTGGCGAGACCGTCGACGAGCACCAGCGCACGACGGTGGCCCCCGGGCGATGCTCGGCGCCGGCGCACCTCGTCGCGCAGGTGACGGAGGAACCGGGTCTGCTTCTCGTGGGATCCGCCACCTGCGCCGACGTAGGAGACGGTGTGCGGGAGTCGCGCGAGCGGGGCGGAGTCGCGGGAACCGGCATCGAGGACGTAGAGGTCGAGCTCGTCCGGGGGGAAGTGGCGGGCGGCCGTGAGCGCGATCGACGCGAGCGCCGTGCTGGTGCCGCTGCCGGGGATGCCGATGAGGAGCAGGTTCCCCTCGCCCAGATCCCAGCCGGTCGGCGTCCGGCGCTGCCGGTCAGGGTCGTCCGAGAGTGCGACGTGCAGGACGTCGCCGACGACGCGACCGAGGTCGGACTCCTCCGCACCGAACCCGCTGAGGGCCACGGTGTCCTCGAGCGGCTCCGGCCAGATCGGGCGGGGAGGGCCGAAGCCCGAAGCGGCGTCCGCCTCGACCACCGCGTCGATCAGGAGGTCGAGATCGGTCGGGGCCGTCTCGTCGGCGGCGACCGGGGAGGGGCCCTCGACGGGGACGCCCGTGGGTCCGACCGGGCGGACCTCGATCGCCTCGACGGCCGACGCCTCCGCGCGACCGGTGACCAGCGCCGTCTGGACGGGCGAGATGTCGTTCTGGCCCCGCTTCACATACGCTCGGCCGGTCTGGGAGCGGGAGATCCCGGCCGCGCTCGCGACTCCGATCACGTCGGCGGAGTCGTCCCGGCTCTGCACCCGGAGGGCGACGCGGAGGTTGGTGTTGGCGAGGATGTCGTCGTTCACCACTCCGGCAGGACGCTGGGTGGCGAGGATCATGTGCACGCCGAGCGTCCTGCCGACCGCGGCGACGCTCACGAGGGACGTCAGGACGTCGGGATGCTCCTTCGCGAGAACGGCGAACTCGTCGACGACGAGCAGGAGCCGCGGCATCGGCTCCGGCGGCGAGGTGGCCCAGTACGCGTCGAGGTCGTCGACACCCTCGCCGGCGGCGGCGAAGAGCCGCTGACGACGCCGCATCTCGGCCTGGAGCGAGCGCAGCGCGCGGTCGGCGAGCTGGGCGTCGAGGTTGCTGATGGTGCCGATCGTGTGCGGGAGCCGCTCGCAGGACGCGAACGCTGCACCCCCCTTGAAGTCGATGAGCACGAAGGTGAGGCGCGTCGGATCGTTCCAGGCCGCGAGGCCGGCCACGAAGGAGCGCAGGAACTCGCTCTTGCCCGAGCCCGTGCTTCCGCCGACCAGGCCGTGCGGGCCGTCGGCGACGAGATCGAGCACGAGCGGACCGTGCTCGGACGAGCCGACGGGCGCGCGCACGCCCCGGGCGCTCGACCACCACCCCCGGACGTCCGCGGCGGTCGGACGATCGGCGCCCAGGAGCGGCGGCAGCCGCACGAGCGCGGAGAGGGCCGCCCCCGCGGTGACGAGCTCCGGGTCCTCGAAGCGCGCCAGGTCGCGCGCACAGCGCTCGGCCGTGGAGGAGGCGAGACCGGCGAGCACCACGTCCTCGACGGTGATCCGCTCGTCGGGCCGGGAGAGGAGCGCCGAGGCGTCCGCTCCGACCCGGACGACGACCGTGCAGAAGGCGGGGAGATGCTCCTCCGACGCCGCGAGGACGAGGCCGGAGATCCGGGTCGCCGCCTCGCGCTCGCCGCGGCCGAGTCCGAGGAGTTCGCGCGCCGGAGCGGCGCGTCCCTCGGTCAGCACGTCGGAGTCGAGCACCAGGAGCACGCGCGGCGAGTCCTCGTCGCGGAGGGCGCGGAGGAGCTCGGAGCTGCGGTCGCGCCGGTCGGAGAGGCGGCGTCCGCCCCCGGGCAGACGCGTGTGGGGGAGCCAGGAGGCCCAGCTCCAGTCGGAGTCGCGTCGCCGGTCGCAGAACACCCCTATCGCCAGGTCGGCCGGACCGCAGTGGACCGCCGCCTGGCAGAGCAGGCTCCTCGCCAGAGCGAGGCCGCCCTCGCGGTCGCCGACGATCCCGACGACGCCCGAGTCCGCGAGATCGATGGACACCGGCGCGCTCGGGACGACGCTCACCGCGAGGATCGCGCGCACCTCCTCCTCGAGCCGCGGCACTCCGCGCTGATCGAGCGGGGGAGACCACGGGACGTCGCCGACGCCGATGTGCAGGCGGAGCACATCGGCGGAGGTCGCGCGCCGCTGCCACAGCGACGTGGCGGGCAGCGCCGCCCGGCGGATCGTCGTCGCCGGGTCGGGCGCGTCCTCCTCGAGGCGGGCCCGTTCGACACGCGCGGAACGGGCGATGTCGTCGCGGAGCGTCTGCAGCGCCTCGCCGTAGCGCTGCTCCTCGGACCGGGTCGCTCGGGCGTGCCGGTGCCGCTGCTCGAACCACATGCCCACCCCGGCCACGGGGCTGAGCGCGGCGAAGAGGGCGTAGCGCGCATCGCCCATGATGAGGACCATCGCGAAGGCGAGGACGAGCGGCGCGGCGACGGTGATCACGCTGAAGGTCGTCGCGGAGGCGATCTCGAGGCGGGCCGGCGGGACGACCGCCTCGCCGGCCGCCGGACGTCCCGGTCGCGGCGGCCGGTTGAAGGGCACGGTCGCCGTCGCGGTGACGTTGTCCGTGCTCCCCGGCTCGGGCGCGAGGAGCTCGGGAGGCGCGGGGCGCAGGCGGAGAGCCGCCCCACCGGCGATCACGACCACGGCGTCGGAGACCAGGACCCCGTCCCCCGTCGCGGAGACGCCGTCGACCAGAGTGCCGTTGGTGCTGTCGGCGTCGCGCACCCGCAGGCCGTCGCCCTCGCGGGTCACCGAGAAGTGCTCCCAGGAGGCGCTCGCCGTGTCGAGGACGACGTCGGCGTGCGGGGAGCGGCCCACGATCAGCGCACGGCCCCGCGGGATCTCGACCACGGCTCCCGCGCCGAGACCGCCCGACAGCACGGCCGTCCACCCGCGGGCCGCGGCAGGTCGGGGCAGGGGGGAGCGGGCGATCCGCGTTCCCTCGAGCAGCAGCAGATCGGCCAGCCGGGTCTCCACAGGGTGCAGGGCGGTGTCGACGGCGAGGGCCGTCCCGGGCGGGAGGCGGTGCCCGGTGGCGGTGGCGATCAGCTCGCCGAGTGTCGCGGAGTCGCGGTGGCGGCCGAGGTCGATGTCGGAGCGGGTGCCGTCGAGGTCGAGGAGGAGTCGCACCGGGGGCTCACGGTCGGGGCTGTCCGGCGAACCAGAGCAGCGGCGGGTCGGCGGGCCGCAGGCCGAGGCGCTGCGGCGAGGAGTGGAGGGGGAGTGCCGGGGCGTCCAGAGCGTGCGCGGCGCCGAAGTCGAGCGGCGGACCGGCGAGCCCGTCCGCCGCTCCGATCGTGCATCCCCGGAGTGCGGCGGCGACCGCCGAGGGTGCCCTGCTGCCTGCGACGGCCGCGGCTCGCACGAGCGCCACGACGGCGTCGTGGCTGGGGGCGTCCGCGACCGCGGAGAGATCGCGGAACACGCGGTCGCCGAGGAGGGTCGCCCGCGCGGCATCGTCGGCGGTCATCCGTACGGCCCCCAGGAACGCGGAGGCCGCGCGTCCGCGCTCGTCGCCGCGGAGGGCGACCGCGTCGCCGGAATCCGTGCCGATCGTCGTCAGATCTCCCGAGAGGGTGCCTCCGGCCGCGGCCAGGGCGGGAGCGAAGGCGGGGCTCAGCGCGTCGGGCGTGAGCAGGATCGGGACGGACGCCCCCGCCGCCTGCAGAGCGGCGACCGCCGTCGCCTGCGCCGCGGCGGGGCCGGACACGACGACGCGCTCGACCGCCGGCTCGCCCTCGAGGTGCGGGCGGGCGGCGGTGATGATCACGTCCGCGGTGGCGCCGGGATCGGCGGTCACCGTCGCGGCGGGCGAGAGACCGGTCGGGGTGCCTCCACCGGTGTCGACGAGGAGTACCCGGGCGCCTCCGCCGGCCTCCTCCACGAGTGCCGCGTCGGCCGAGGCGGTGTCGGGTCCGAGGGACCAGACGCCGTCGCCGGGCAGGGCGGGGCCGCCTCCGTACGGGAGGACGGCCGCTGTCCCCGCGGCCCGAGCGGCGTCCACGGCCGCAGCGGTGTGGGTGCCGTGGGTCGCGAGGACGAGGCCGGACACGCCCTGCCCCGTCAGCTCCTCGACGGCGGCGCGGGCACCCTCGGGCGTCCCGTGGTCGTCGACGGCGACGAGACCGATCTCGCAGCCGCCCATCGCTGACCGGTGCGCGGCGACGACGGCGCCGTTCGCCGCGTCCTTCCATTCCGCGCCCTCGCCCGGAGCCGAGCTGAGCGAGACCACCACCCCGAGCGTCATCCGCTCGGGCACCCGGGCGCACGAGAAGCCGACAGGCAGAGCGGCGACCTCCGTCATCGGAGCCGACTGCGGGGGCAGGAAGGAGACGAGGGCACCGCTGACGCCGAGGAGGGCGACGGCGCCGCCGACCAGCATCGTGGTCCGTCGGGCGGTGCGGGGGTGCTGCGCCGCGCGCCTGCCCAGGCGGGTCATCGCTCGTCCCCGATCCGGAAGGAGTAGACCGTCCGGGTCCGCGTGCCCTCGGGCAGGTCGAGGTGGAACGCGGGAAGCGTATCCCCGGCCCGGAGGGAGGCCCGCTCCTGGGCCTGCGCCAGCAGGATGCCCGAGACGTCCTCGGACCGCACCGCGGCGTAGCCCCGTGCGCTCTGCGAGGCGAGGGCGAGCTGCACGTCGGCGGTGCCGACCTTCGCGGCACTCGTGGTCATCGATCCGAGCAGGCCGGAGCCGCCGACCGTCCGGTCGCCGAGGTCCAGGAGCACCTTGTGCAGATCGGCTGCGAGGAGCGCGGCGGCCGCGTCGGTGTCGCGGGTCGAGGCGTCGATCGTCGTCGCGATGCCGGCCAGGGAGGCGCGCGTCCGCTCAGAGACGGCCCCGCCGATCCGGGCCTCCGCGGTGCGGAGAGCCCGGTGCCCGGCGTCCACCGTCGCTGCACCGTCGGAGCGGATGCCGGAGGAGGCCGTGCGCAGGCTCGAGACCGACCGGTCGAACATCGCGACGACCGCGTCGGCGTCGGCGCCGGAGCGCGTCGAGATCCGCCGCACCTGCTCGTCGAGGAGTGCGGTGACCGCGGATGCGGCTGCCGTGTCCGCCTCGGCGAACGCATTCTGGATCGCCGGTGCGAGAGCGTCCTGCTGGGCGCCGAGAGCATCGATGCGGGTGCCGAGGGCGTCGCGCTGAGCGGTCAGCGCGTCGACGCCGGTGCGGAGGGAGGCGAGCAGGCCGGTGAGGCGTGCGTCGTCCGAGCCGGCCGTCGCGCCGGCCTCGGCCACGCCGCTGCGGACCGTGGCGAGCGCGGCGCGCAGGGCGGCGAGGTCGGCACTCGCGCCGGTGCTGCCGACGGTGGAGGCGACGGCGGTCCACGCGTGGACCTGGTCGCTCAGCCGGTCGGCCAGGGGGGCCGGATAGCCGTCGGGAGCGTCGAGGCGGCCCGTGCCGGAGCAGGGCGTCGCGGTCAGGTAGGCGCGGAGCTCCTCGACGGAGCCCCGGGTCACCTCCACGGGTGCACGCGTCGGGCGCCCGGTCGGCGTGGGTGCGGCAGCAGGGGACCGTGTCGCCGGCGACAGCTCGCAGAGCCGATCGGCCAGCTCCTGGTTCTGCGCCGACAGCGACCTTGTGCTGGTCGGCGTGCCGAGCTCTTCCAGGGCGGTCGTGGCGGCGGTGCCGACCGAGGCGACCGTCGTCTCCAGGCCCGCGGTGTCCGCGTCGAGCCCGTCCAGCGTCGCCGACAGGGCGGCGAGTGCCCGGGTGACGGATCCCTCCGGGTCGGCCAGGGTGTCCACCGAGGCCGACGCGGCGTCCACCCTGCTCGCGAGGGCGGCGAACCCGGCCTGCACGCCGTCCATCAGCTCCGGCTGCAGGGAGTCGACGAGGTCCTGCCCGCGATCGAGCATCCCGAGCAGCACGGTGTCGACGGCGGCTCCGGAGGCGGCGAGGGAGCAGGTGGTCGAGGGTGCCGTGCAGGTCTCGGCGGAGGGCTGTGCCGGCCCCGCGGCAGCACGGAGAGCCGCGACGACCTCGTCGCGGCAGGACTCGGCCGCCGTCCCGTACGCGTCGAGCTCGGCCGTGAGCCGCAGCAGCTCGGAGTGGATCGAGCCGGAGCGGCCGCCGTCGACGGCGACTCCGCATCCGCTGCCCGAGACCGTCGGCGGCGGCACCGCGGCCGATGTGTCGCCCAGCAGGGCGTCCACCGCGTCGATCGCCTCGGACAGCTGCGCCAGCAGGCCGGACTCGGTGCCCGAGACCGTCGACGACAGCTGCGCCCGGAGCGCGCCGAGCTGCCCGGAGAGCCTCTGCATCGAGGCCGCCGTCGAGGCGGCGCCGGCCCGCAGCTCCTCGGCCGTGCGGACACCGAGAGTCTCGGAGGTCGCGTCGAGCGAGGCCCGCACCTCGGCGACGGTGGTGCCGGCCTGCGTCAGCAGGTCGTCCACCGCGGTGACGACCTCGATCGTGCGGCGCTCGAGGGCGAGCGGCGAGGCGTCGGAGGAGTCGAACGCGGCGCCCAGCGCCCCCTCGGTGGTCGGGTCGGTGCTCAGGCCGGGCTGGACCGCCAGGTCGAAGGCGGGGACGGCGAAGTCGGCGACGTCGGCGACGAGGGTCAGCGTCGCCGTCGCGCCACCGCCCGGGGGAGCGAGGAGAGCGGCCCACTGCACGACGGCGTCTCCGTGCTCGTCACGGCTGAGCACGCCGTTGGTGACGGCACCCGACTCGCTCTCGGTGACGACGCGGCTCGGCGGGACGCCCGGCAGGACCGCGGAGGCTGCGATCGTCAGCGGAGCGCCGACGAGTGCACTGCGGCGGGCTGCACGACCGGCCGCGTCGAACGCGACCTCCTCGGGCCGGACCGTCAGGTTCTCCACCGCGAGCGAGATCTCGATCCGTCCGGAGCGCCCGGCGAGGTCGGCCGGATCGGTGCCCGAGGCGTCGGCGGCGCGCCACGAGGGCCGGACACGGACCGGCAGGTCGGCGGCGACCTCGGGGGGATCGTAGACGGTGGTGGTCGCCGAGGTGTCGGACGGGTCGTCGCCGACGGCGAGGGCCGTCCCCTCGATCGCACGGACACCCCCGTCGGACGAGACGGCGACGGACACCGCCTGCAGCACCCTGGCGGCGGTGAGCGCCGGCTCCGGTGGCGTGCAGCCCGCCAGTACAGCGGCCACGACCGCGATCGCCGCTGCGGCCGTCGTCCTGCGAGCATTCGAGCGCACCCTGACCACCCCTCGTCCCGACGGGGCACCGGGCGGTGCCGCTCACGTCGACATGAGAGATGCTCGCAGATGAGCGGAACCCCGAGAGCCGGTGGCGCACGATGACCTGCACCGCGCGCCCCGGGGTCAGACGAGCTTCAGCTTCTTGCGGAGCGCCTGCACGTGCCCGGTCGCCCGGACGCCGTACTGCGCGAACTCGAGCGCTCCCTCGGCTCCGACGACGAACGTCGAGCGCAGCACGCCGACGACGGTCTTGCCGTAGAGGCTCTTCTCGCCCCACACCGCGTACGCGCGGTGCACGGTCATGTCGGGGTCGCTCAGCAGCGGGTACGCGATGCCCTGGGCGTCGGCCCAGCGGCGCAGCGCCTCCGGGGCGTCCCGCGAGATCCCGAGGACCTCGTAGCCGGAGTCGCGGAGGGACGCCGCGTTGTCGCGGAAGTCGCAGGCCTCCGTGGTGCAGCCGGGGGTGTCGGCCTCGGGGTAGAAGAACAGGATGACGCGCCGTCCGCGGTAGTCCGCGAGCGAGACGGGCTCGCCGTCCTGGTTCGGCAGCGTGAACTCCGGAGCGGAGTCGCCGGCGGCGAGGCGCGCCTCGGCGGGGAGGGGGGAGAGGTCGGTCATCGTCTGCTTCCGTCGGTCGTAGCGAAGGTGGTCAGGAGGCGCTGGAGCGAGTCGAGGCGCTCCGGTCCGCTGGCGCCCAGCAGTCCGCCCTCGACCGCCTCGATGATGGCGCAGTCGGGGGAGTCGGGCAGGTGCGTGCAGCCGCGCGGGCAGTCCCGGGCGATCACGGCGAGTGTCGTGAACGCGCCGAGGATGTTGTCGGTGTTCACGTGGCCGAGTCCGAACGAGCGGACGCCGGGGGTGTCGATGACCCAGCCGTGCCGGTCGCCGCGCTCCACGCGGAGCGAGACGGTGGAGGACGAGGTGTGCCGACCGCGGCCCGTCACGGTGTTCACGCGCCCGATGGCCCGGTGCGCGTCCGGGACGAGCTTGTTCACGAGGGTGGACTTGCCGACTCCGGAGTGCCCGACGACCACGGTCTCGTGGCCGAGGAGGGCGTCGGCGATCTCGTCGACCGGCGGCTCGTCCTGGCTCGAGAGGAACACGCGGAGGTCGAGCCCCTCGAAGTTGCGGAGGAACGGGGCCGGGTCCGCGAGGTCGGTCTTGGTGATGCAGAGCATCGGAGTGATCCCGGCGTCGAAGGCGGCGACCAGGTAGCGGTCGACCAGCCGGGTCCGGGGCTCGGGGTCGGCGGCGGCCACCACGCAGAGCATCTGGTCGGCGTTGGCGACGATCACGCGCTCGATCGCGTCGGTGTCGTCGGCGCTGCGGCGGAGGAGGGTCGACCGCTCGCGGATGCGGACGATGCGGGCGAGCGTCCCCTCGTCGCCGCTGGAGTCCCCGACCACGTCGACGCGGTCGCCGGCCACGATCGCCTGGCGCCGCAGCTCGCGGGCCCGGGCCGCCGTGAACTCGTGCTCCTCGGGCGTCCCGTCGCCGATCATCACCGTGTAGCGACCCCGGTCGACGCCGAGCACCATCGCGATCTCTGCGTTCTCGTAGGCGGGCCTGTTCTTGGTCCGGGGCTTCGTGCCCTTCGGGTTCGGGCGCACCCGCGCGTCCGACTCGTCGTACCCGTCGAAGTCGTCGAGAGCACCGTCGGCGTCGAGGCCGCTGTCCGTCCACCACGACACGGGTCAGACCGATCCGGC
The DNA here is from genome assembly GCF_002931535.1 of Rathayibacter sp. AY1C6. NCBI lineage: Bacteria > Bacillati > Actinomycetota > Actinomycetes > Micrococcales > Microbacteriaceae > Rathayibacter > Rathayibacter sp. AY1C6. Next base: position 88,361 of record NZ_PSWC01000001.1, read on the forward strand.
GAGGGTCGTCCACAGCTCCGGGAACTGCGGGAGGGTCTTCGCTGTCGTGGCGACGTCCTCGATCACCACGCCGGGGACCACCAGGCCGATCAGAGCGCCGGCGTGGGCCATGCGGTGGTCGGAGTAGGTGCGCCAGCGGCCGCCGTGTAGCTCGGCGGGCTCGATGCGCAGACCGTCCTCGAGTTCCGTGACCCGGCCGCCGAGGCCGGTGATCTCGGCGGCGAGGGCGGCGAGGCGGTCCGTCTCGTGGTGGCGGATGTGGCCGATCCCGGTCAGGGTGCTGGGAGTGGAGGCCAGCGCGGCGAGGGCGGCGAGGGCGGGGGCGAGCTCGCCTCCCTCCGACAGGTCGAGGTCCACGCCCAGGATCTCGTCGCCGCCGGTGACCACGAGGTCCTCGCCGTCGCGCTCGACGCGGGCGCCGAACAGCGGCAGGATCCGCTCGAGGTGCGCCCCTACCTGCGTGGTGACGGCCGGCCAGTGGCGAAGCCGGACGCGGCCGCCCGTGACGAGGGCCGCAGCGAGGAACGGCGCGGCGTTCGAGAGGTCGGGCTCGATCAGCACGTCGGCGCCGGCGATGGGCTGCGGCGCGACGGTCCACTCGCCGTCGGCGGACGTGCCGACCTCGACGCCCCGTGCCGCCAGCGCGGCGACGGTCATGTCGATGTGGGGCCGGGAGGGGACGGCGCTGCCCTCGTGGCGCAGGTGCAGTCCCTCCTCGAAGCGGGCGCCGGCCAGCAGGAGCGCCGAGACGAACTGGCTCGACCGCGAGGCGTCGACGACGACGTCGCCGCCCCGGACGGCCCCGGACCCGTGGACGGTGAAGGGGAGCGCGCCGCGGCCGTCGTCGGCGACGTCGACGCCGAGCGCGCGGAGGGAGGCGATCGTCGCCCCCATCGGCCGCTTCGCGGCGTACGCGTCGCCGTCGAAGGTGGTGGGGCCGAGCGCGAGGCCGGCCAGCGGCGGGACGAAGCGCATCACGGTGCCCGCGAGCCCGCAGTCGATCGTCGTCGAGCCGAGCAGCTCCTCTGCGGGCTCCACGACCAGGTCGGCGCCGAAGCCGCCGGTCGAGCCGGACTCCCGGATCGTGGTGCCGAGCGAGCGCAGCGCCTCGATCATCAGGGCGCTGTCGCGGGAGTGCAGCGGCGCCCGCAGCGTGGAGGGCCCGTCGGCCAGAGCAGCGAGCACCAGCTCCCGGTTGGTCAGCGACTTGGAGCCGGGCAGGCCGACCTCGGCGTCGAGAGCGCCGGCCGCGAGGGGTGCGGGCCAGGCATCGTCGCCGGGGAGCGCACGGGCGTCGCCGTACGGATCGAACTCGGGAGCGGAATAACGCGAGAAGACCATCGGTTGTCAGGATAGTCGGCGCGCAGGGCGTCGTCAGGAGCGTGACGGAGGCGAGCATGACGGCAGCACCCCCGGTCCTCCGGAGCAGCAGGCCCGTCGCCCGGAGGCGCCCTCGTGCCGCAACCCCGGTCGTCCGCCGCGCCGCCGCTCTAGAATCGCTCGTGATGACTCGCGACGACGAACCCCGCACCACCCCCGCCGACGAGGCTCCCGAGCCCGCCGACGCGGAGCAGACGATCGTGGAGACCGTCGAGGAGTCGCTGGACGACGCCCCGGTCGAGGCTCCCGTCGATCTCCGCTCCCTCTTCGAGCAGCAGGCGCTGCCCTTCATCGACCAGCTCTACGCGGCCGGTCTGCGGATGACGAAGAACCCCTCCGACGCGCAGGACCTCGTGCAGGAGACGTTCGCCAAGGCCTTCGGCGCGTTCCGCCAGTTCGAGCAGGGCACCAACCTGAAGGCCTGGCTCTACCGCATCCTCACGAACACGTTCATCAACTCGTACCGCAAGAAGCAACGCGAGCCCTATCAGAGCGCGATCGACGAGCTCGAGGACTGGCAGCTGGGCGGCGCCGAGTCGACCACGGCCACTTCCAGCCGCTCGGCCGAGGCGGAGGCGATCGACCACCTCCCCGACACCGCGGTGAAGGAGGCGCTCCAGGCGATCCCGGAGGACTTCCGGCTCGCCGTCTACTTCGCCGATGTCGAAGGCTTCTCCTACCAGGAGATCGCGGACATCATGAAGACCCCCGTCGGGACCGTCATGAGCCGGCTGCACCGCGGCCGGCGCATGCTGCGCGAACGACTCACCGACTACGCACGCGAGCGCGGATTCCGCGCCGCATTCACTTCCGGGAGCACGAAATGACCGACAGCGGCTGCACGAAGGCGAAGGCCGAGCTCGAGGAGTACCTCCACAACGAGCTGTGCAAGGAGGACGCCGCCGACATCCGCGAGCACATGGCGGGATGCGTCGACTGCGCCGATGAGGCGAAGGTCGGCGTGGTGCTGACGGTCGCCGTGCAGCGGGCGTGCAAGGAGACGGCGCCGGAGGACCTCCGCGCCCAGGTGCTCGGCATGCTCCGCGACGAGCACGCCGCGCACTCGCAGGCGCCCGCCCGCCTCTAGGCGCCGCACGACCCGGGGAGCCCCGGCCGTTCGAGACCTCCCGCGCACCGCGGGCCCTCGAGGGGCCGGGGCTCCGTCGTGTCCGGCGGCCTCCGGTCGCCGCGGCCCCCGCACGTCGAGAGCGCTTCTGCCGGTCTCTGCGGGCCTGCGGTCAGGCACGGTCCGCCCGCAACGCGACGGGCCCGCCGGAACACGAGGTTCCGACGGGCCCGACCGCGTCGTGCGGACCGCGGATCAGCGGGTGAGCGCCCGCGACAGCAGGTCTGCCTGCTCGGAGGCGTGCCGCTTGGCCGAGCCGGCCGCGGGGGAGGCCGCGGACGGCCGCGAGACCACGCGCATGGACCGGCCCAGCTTCGGAGCGACCTCGAGGGCCATGAACGGCCAGGCGCCCTGGTTCTCGGGCTCGTCCTGCACCCAGACGAGCTCAGCGTCCGGGTACCGCTCGGCGATGCCGCGCAGCTCCTCGATCGGCGCCGGGTAGTACTGCTCGACCCGCACCAGCGCGATGCCGTCGTCGGGCTTCTTCTCGAGCTCCGCCTTGAGGTCGTAGTGGACCTTGCCGGCGTGGAGCAGGACGCGCTTCACGGCGGAGGCGTCCTGGATCCGCGCGTCGTCGATCACCGGCTGGAAGCGGCCCGAGGTGAAGTCCTCGACCGGGCTCGAGGCTCCGCGCAGCCGCAGCATCGCCTTCGGGGTGAAGACGATCAGCGGGCGGCGGGGCCGGGAGTAGGCCTGGCGGCGCAGCAGGTGGAAGTAGGACGCCGGCGTCGACGGGCGCGCGACGGTCATGTTCCGCTCCGCGCACATCTGCAGGTAGCGCTCGATCCGGGCCGACGAGTGGTCGGGGCCCTGGCCCTCGTAGCCGTGCGGGAGCAGGAGCACGAGCGACGAGCGCTGGCCCCACTTCTGCTCAGCCGAGGAGATGAACTCGTCGATCACGATCTGGGCGCCGTTCGCGAAGTCGCCGAACTGCGCCTCCCACAGCACGAGCGAGTCGGGCCGCTCCACCGAGTAGCCGTACTCGAACGCCATCGCCGCGTACTCCGAGAGCAGCGAGTCGTAGATCCAGAGCCGGGCCTGCTGCTCGGACAGGTTCATCAGCGGCAGCCATTCCTGGCCGTTCTCGCGGTCGTGGAGGACAGCGTGGCGCTGGACGAAGGTCCCGCGGCGCGTGTCCTGGCCGACGAGGCGCACCGGGGTGTCCTCGAGCAGCAGCGAGCCGAGCGCGAGCAGCTCGCCGAAGGCCCAGTCGATGGAGCCGGAGCGGCTCATCTCCTGGCGCTTCGCCAGCAGCTGCTGGAGCTTGGGGTGCACGGTGAAGCCCTCGGGCGGCGTCGTGAACGCGTCGCCGATGCGGGTGACGACCTCGGTCTTCACGCCGGTCACCTCGGGCTCGCCCGGGTAGTCCTCGCCCTGCTGCGCGTCGGGCAGCTCGAGGTCGGCCACGGAGTCGCCGTCGGCGGTGATCACGGGGATCGCGCCGGTCTGCGCGGCGTGGGTCTCGGCGAACGCGCGCTCCAGGCGGTCCTGGAAGTCCTGGTGGGCGCGGTCGTACTCCTCCTCGGTGATGTCGCCGCGGCCGACGAGCGCCTCGGTGTACAGCTTGCGGACCGAGCGCTTGGCCTCGATCAGGCTGTACATCAGCGGCTGGGTCATCGAGGGGTCGTCGCCCTCGTTGTGCCCGCGCCGGCGGTAGCAGATCAGGTCGATGACCACGTCGCGGTGGAACCGCTGGCGGTACTCGAACGCGAGCTGCCCGACATGGACGACCGCCTCGGGGTCGTCGCCGTTCACGTGGAAGATCGGCGCCTGAATCGTCTTCGCGCCGTCGGTCGAGTAGATCGAGGTGCGGGCCTCGTGAGGGGGAGTCGTGAACCCGACCTGGTTGTTGATGTTGATGTGGATCGTGCCGCCGGTGCGGTACGCGCGCAGCTGCGACATCTGCAGGGTCTCGACCACCACGCCCTGGCCCGCCATCGCGGCGTCGCCGTGCACGAGGATCGGCAGCGTGGTGAAGGTGCCGATCGGCTTGCGGTCCTGCTTGGCGCGGACGATGCCCTCGAGCACGCCGTTCACGGCCTCGAGGTGCGAGGGGTTCGCCGCCAGGTAGACCGGGATCTCCTCGCCCGCCGCGCCGCGGAAGGTGCCCTCGGTGCCGAGGTGGTACTTCACGTCTCCGGAGCCCTGGACCGTGCGCGGGTCCTGGGTGCCCTCGAACTCGCGGAAGATCTGGCCGTAGGTCTTGCCGGCGATGTTGGTCAGCACGTTCAGGCGGCCGCGGTGGGCCATGCCGATCGCGACCTCGTCGAGGTGCTCGTCGGCCGCGCCCTGCAGGACGGCGTCGAGCAGCGCGATGAGCGACTCCCCGCCCTCGAGCGAGAAGCGCTTCTGGCCCACGTACTTGGTCTGCAGGAAGGTCTCGAAGGCCTCGGCCTCGTTGAGCTTGCCCAGGATGCGCAGCTGCTCGTCGTGGCCCGGCTTCTCGTAGCCGCGCTCGAGCTTCTGCTGCATCCAGGCGCGCTGCTCCGGGTCCTGGATGTGCATGTACTCGACGCCGACGGTGCGGCAGTACGAGTCGCGGAGGATCCCGAGGATGTCGCGCAGCTTGAGCTGGCGCTTGCCGCCGAAGCCGTCCGTGACGAACTCGCGATCGAGGTCCCAGAAGGTGAGGCCGTGGCTCTCGATGGCGAGGTCGGGGTGCGAGCGCTGCACGTACTCCAGCGGGTCGACGTCGGCCATCAGATGCCCGCGGACGCGGAACGAGTTGATGAGCTCCTGCACGCGGGCGGTCTTGGAGACGCGCTCGGCGAGGTCGACGGCGATGTCCGTGGACCAGTGGATCGGGTCGTAGGGGATGCGCAGCGCGGCGAAGATGTCCTCGTAGAACCCGCGGCCGCCGAGCAGGAGCTCGTGCACGATCTTGAGGAACTCGCCCGAGCCGGCACCCTGGATGACGCGGTGGTCGTAGGTCGAGGTCAGGGTGATGGTCTTGCCGATGCCCAGCTCGACCAGCGTCTTCTCGGATGCGCCCTGGAACTCCGCGGGGTACTCGAGGGCGCCGGCGCCGATGATGCACCCCTGGCCCTTCATCAGGCGGGGGACGGAGTGGACCGTGCCGATGCCGCCGGGGTTCGTCAGCGAGAGCGTGGTGCCCGCGAAGTCGCCGGCGACGAGCTTGTTGCCGCGCGCGCGCTTGACCAGGTCCTCGTAGGCCGAGAGGTAGGCCGTGAAGCTCAGCGTGTCGGCGCGCTTGATGCTCGGCACGAGCAGGGCGCGCGTGCCGTCGGGCTTGGGCATGTCGATCGCGATGCCGAGGTTGACGTGCGCCGGGGCGACGACCGCGGGCTTGCCGTCGACCTCGTCGTAGAACACGTTCTGGCTCGGGAAGTCCTTGAGCGCGCGGATGAGCGCCCAGCCGATCAGGTGCGTGAACGAGACCTTGCCGCCGCGGGTGCGGCGCAGGTGGTTGTTGATGACGATGCGGTTGTCGATCATCAGCTTCGCCGGGATCGTGCGGACGCTCGTCGCGGTGGGGATGCTGAGGCTGGCGTCCATGTTGGTCGCGAGGCTCTTCGCCATGCCGCGGAGCGGGGTGACGACGTCCTCGTCCGGCGTCGAGTCCTCGGCGGAGGGCTTGCTCACCGGAGCGTCGGCCGGGATCGGCTGCGCCTTCGGCTGCTTCGACGTGGTGCGGGAGGCGGGGGTCGACTCGGAGGAGGAGGCCGCGGCGGGATGGGTCACGGCGCCTCCGCCGCTCGACGAGACGCGCTCGGCGGCAGCGGCGGGCTTCGAGGCGGCGGGCGCGGGGGCCGCGGCGGGAGCCGGAGCCGGAGCGTCCTTGCCGGAGTTCGCGAGCTGGGCGCCGTAGCGCTCCAGGATGGGCCACCAGGACTCGTCCACCGAGGCGCGGTCGGCGCTGTACTGCTCGTACAGCTCCTCCACGAGCCACTCGTTGGCTCCGAAGTCCTCCGCGCCCTGCTCTGTTCCTGCTCCGGTCAACTGGCTCGACACAGCCGATCGCCCACTCTCTCCGTTGATTCGTCCTCGATCATCCGGACGGGCCCGTCGCATCCCTCGGCGCCTGCCACCGCGGCGGAGGAGGTCGTCCTCGCACCAGCGGGAACCGGTGCCGTCGCCTGGTCCCGTCCCGGTCGCCCAGCCTAGCCCCGTTCCCTGCACGGCCGACCCGGGGCCGCGCCGGAGTAGCGTTTCCGCCATGCGTTTCTCCGGCGGAACACCCTCAGGCGACCTCACCTACTCGGACGTCTTCCTCGTCCCCGGCCGCTCGTCGGTGACGAGCCGCCTCGACGTCTCGCTCGCCCCGGGCGACGGCACCGGGGCGACGATCCCCGTCGTCTCCTCCAACATGAACTCGGTCACCGGTCAGCGCCTCGCAGCGACGCTCGCGCGCCGGGGCGGGCTCGGCGTCCTCCCGCAGGACATGCCTCTGCAGGCGCTGGACGCCGCGATCCGCTGGGTGAAGCGCCAGCCGGTCGCCTTCTCCGGCGCCCTCACCGCCTCGCCGGCGACGACCGTGGAGGAGGCGCTGCGCATCCTGCCGGCCGTCGCCGGCCACGGCTTCGTGGTGCAGGAGGAGGGCGGCGCGATCCTCGGCTGCGTCCCGGCCGCGCGCCTGGCGACCGCGCTGCCGGACGCGCGTCTAGGCGACCTGGTGCACTCCGCCACGCCTTCGATCGACGCCGACGACGTGCCCACCGCGCGGGCCGCCTTCGACCTCATGGTGGCCGCCGACCTCGACTTCGCCCCGGTGCTGCACCACGGCGCCCTGGTCGGCACGCTGTCGCGCACCGGCGCCCTCCGCTCCACGGTCTACGACCCGGCGCTCGACGCGGACGGGCGTCTGCGCGTCGCGGCGGCGATCGGCATCAACGGCGACGTCGAGGCGAAGGCGCGCGCGCTCGTCTCCGCGGGCGTCGACGTCCTCGTCCTCGACACCGCGCACGGCCACCAGGAGGGGATGCTCCGGGCGCTCCGGACGGTCTCCGCGCTCGATCTCGGAGTGCCGATCGCGGCGGGCAACGTCGTCACGGCCGACGCGGTGCACGACCTCGTCGACGCGGGAGCGGACATCCTCAAGGTCGGCGTCGGCCCCGGCGCGATGTGCACCACCCGGATGATGACCGCGGTCGGCCGCCCGCAGTTCTCGGCCGTCCTCGAGACGGCCGAGCGCGCGCACGAGCTGGGCGCTCACGTCTGGGCGGACGGCGGGGTGCGCTACCCGCGCGACGTCGCCCTCGCGCTGGCCGCGGGCGCCGCCTCCGTGATGATCGGCTCCTGGTTCGCCGGCACGATCGAGGCGCCGGGGGAGCTGCGCAGCGACGCGGCCGGCCGGGTCTACAAGGAGAGCTGGGGCATGGCCTCGGCCAAGGCGGTGCAGGAGCGCTTCGACCGCCTCGACGCGTACGAGCTCGCCCGCAAGCGCCTCTTCGCCGAGGGCATCTCCTCCTCCACCATCTACCTCGACCCGTTGCGGCCCTCGGTCGAGGACCTGCTCGACATGATCACCTCGGGGGTCCGCTCGTCCTTCACCTACGCCGGCGCCCGGAGCGTGGCCGACTTCCACGAGCGGGCGCACGTGGGCCTGCAGTCGGCCGCGGGCTACGAGGAGGGCAAGGCGCTGCCGGTCAGCTGGTGAGCGGGCGCCGCGTGCTAGAACCGAGCCCATGACCATCGTCGACAACGCCGTGTACGTCGACGGCCGCCGCATCCGGAACCCCGACTCGCTCGAGGACACCTTCGAGCTGATGCGCGACGAGCACGGCATGGCCTGGATCGGCCTCTACCGCCCGACGCGCGAGGAGGTCGAGGCGGTCGCCGAGGAGTTCGGGCTGCACCCGCTCGCCGTCGAGGACGCGCTGAGCGGGCACCAGCGGGCCAAGCTCGAGCGCTACGACGACGGGCTCTTCGTCGTGCTGCGGCCGGCGCGCTACGCGGACGCCGCCGAGACGGTCGTCTTCGGCGAGCTGCACGTCTTCGTCGGCCCCGACTTCGTGGTCACCATCCGGCACGCCGACTCCCCGGACCTCGCCCGCGTGCGCCGCCGTCTGGAGGAGGATCCGGCCCTCCTCGCCCGCGGGCCCGAAGCGGTGCTCTACGCGATCCTCGACCAGGTCGTCGACGAGTACGCGCCGGTGGTGTTCGGCGTCCAGGGCGACGTGGACGAGATCGAGGACCAGCTCTTCGGCGACGACTCCGACGACGGGCTCTCCGAGCGCATCTACCGGCTCTCGCGCGAGGTCATCCACTTCCAGCGCTCGGTGCAGCCGCTGACCGCCCTGCTGCACGAGCTGCTGCAGGAGTCGACGCCCGTGGAGGGGGAGCCCTCGCCCTCGCCGGAGCGGATCGAGCTGCGCCGCTCCCTCCGCGACGTGCTCGACCACACCATCCGCGTGACGGAGGCGGTCGACTCCCTGCGCGCGATCCTCGACAAGGCGCTCACGGTGCACTCGACGCTCGTCTCGCGCCGGCAGACCGAGACCGGGCTCGCCCAGAACGACGTGGTCCGCAAGATCTCCTCGTGGGCGGCGATCCTCTTCGCCCCGACGCTCGTGGCCGGCATCTACGGGATGAACTTCGACGACATGCCGGAGCTGCACTGGCGCCTCGGCTACCCCTGGGCGCTGGGCCTGATGGTGCTGTTCGGCTTCGCGCTCTACGCGGTGTTCAAGCGGAAGAAGTGGCTCTGAGCCGCGGCATCGGAGCACGCCCGGCGGCGCTCCACGGCGGGTAGACTCGGCGCCACAATGGACGACCCTCCCTCTGCGCATCCGGCCTGTTCCGCTCGCCGCCGTGCTCCTCGGACTCCCGCTCGACTCTCCGGTGCCGCCGCTCCGCCGGCCCGCACTGTCCGGCTCTCCTCGCACCACCCTCTCGTGACCGGGGGCGACCACCGTGGGAACTGAGTGGCTCCTCCTCGGCGTCGGCCTGCTGCTGACCCTGGGCACCGGCGTCTTCGTCGCCAGCGAGTTCGCGCTGGTGAACCTCGACCGGGCCGACCTCGAGGCCCGTCGCGACCGCGGCGAGACGCGCCTGGGGATGACCATCGCGGCCCTGCGCGTCACCTCCACGCACCTCTCGAGCGCGCAGCTGGGCATCACGCTCACGACGCTGCTCACCGGCTACACGATGGAGCCTGCCCTCTCGACGCTGCTCCAGGAGCCGTTCAGCGGACTCGGCATCCCGGAGGAGGCGCTCGCGCCGGTCATGACGGTGGTCGCCATCGTCATCGCGACCCTGCTGTCGATGATCCTCGGCGAGCTGGTTCCCAAGAACTTCGCCCTCGCCCTGCCGCGGGCGACCGCGAAGCTCGTCGTGCCGCTGCAGACCGCGTTCACGACGGTGTTCCGCCCGGCCGTCGCCCTGCTGAACGGCAGCGCGAACGCCCTGCTGCGCCTGGTCGGCATCGAGCCGAAGGAGGAGCTCTCGGGCGCCCGCAGCGCCGAGGAGCTCTCGAGCCTCGTACGCCACTCCGCCAGTGCCGGACTGCTCGAGGAGGACACGGCCGACCTGCTCGGGCGCACCCTCCGCTTCTCCGCCCTCACCGCGGGCGACGTGATGACGCCGCGCCTGCGCCTGTCGACGGTCGAGCGCGCGAGCACCGCGCAGGACGTGCTCGACCTCGCCCGCACCACCGGGTTCTCGCGCTTCCCGATCACGGACGACGACATCGACGACATCGTCGGAGTCGTGCACGTCAAGCAGGCCGTCGCCGTGCCCCGCGGCAAGAGGTCCGACGTGCCGGTCACGGCGCTGCGCTCCGAGCCGCTCCGCGTCCCCGAGACCATGAAGCTCGACGTGCTGCTCACCGAGCTGCGCGGACGCGGCTTCCAGCTCGCGGTCGTCGTCGACGAGTACGGCGGGACGGCGGGCGTCGCCACGCTCGAGGACCTGGTCGAGGAGCTGGTCGGCGAGGTCGCCGACGAGCACGACCGCTCCCGGGCCGACGTGGTCAAGCTCCCCGGCTCCACCACCTTCCCCGGCATGCTCCGCCCCGACGAGGTCCTCGACCGCGCCGGCGTGCACATCCCCGAGGAGGGGCCCTACGAGACGGTCGCCGGATTCGTGATGAGCGAGCTCGGCCGCCTCCCCGCCGTCGGCGACCGGGTCGACGTCGAGGGCGGCTCGCTGCGCGTCGAGCGCCTGGACGGCCGCCGCATCGACCGCCTCCGCTTCACGCCCGACCCCGACGCGGATCCCGACGGGATCCCCGATCCGCTCGCCGACGTCGCCCGCGGACACCGCGGACGGAAGGAGTCCGACGATGAGTGACTGGGCCGGAATCGCCTGGCTCGTGGTGCTCCTCGCCGCGAACGCCTTCTTCGTCGGAGCGGAGTTCGCGGTCATCTCCGCGCGCCGCTCCCAGATCGAGCCCCTCGCGGAGAGCGGACGCCGCAGCGCGATCACCGCGCTCGCCGCGATGGAGCACGCCACACTGATGCTCGCGACCACGCAGCTGGGCATCACCGTCTGCTCGCTGCTGATCCTCAACGTGAGCGAGCCGGCGATCCACCACCTGCTCGAGGTGCCGCTCCACGCCGTCGGCATCCCCGACGAGCTCTCCGGCACCGTCGCCTTCGTCATCACGCTGCTGATCGTGTCGTTCCTGCACGTGGTGCTCGGCGAGATGGTCCCCAAGAACATCTCGTTCTCGATGCCCGACCGCGCCGTGCTCCTCCTGGCGCCGCCGCTCGTCGCCATCGCCCGGGTCCTCCGCCCGATCATCGTCGCCCTCAACGCGGTCTCGAACGGAGTGCTCCGCCTCTTCAAGGTGGAGCCCAAGGACGAGGCGAACAGCACCTTCACGCTCGAGGAGGTGCAGACGATCGTCGACCAGTCCACCCGCGAGGGCACGCTCCGCGACTCGACCGGGACCCTCCTCGCCGCGTTCGAGTTCACCGAGAAGAAGGTCCACGACGTCGCCCTGCCCCTCGACGGGATCGTCAGCCTCCCCAGCGGAGCGACCCCCGCCGACGTCGAGCGCGCCGTCGCCAAGCACGGCTTCTCGCGCTACGTGATCCTCGGCGAGGACGGCACCCCCGAGGGCTACATCCACCTCAAGGACGTCCTCGACCTCGACGGCGACACGGAGGGCGCCAAGTTCCGCCTCCCCGTCCCCGCCAAGCGCATCCGCCAGCTCGCCTCGATCTTCGAGGCCACCGACCTCGAGGACGCCCTCGCGATCATGCGGCGCACCGGCGCCCACCTCGCCCGGGCGTTCGACGAGCAGGGCCGCGCCACCGGAGTGCTGTTCCTCGAGGACATCATCGAGGAGCTCGTCGGCGAAGTCGACGACGCCACCCGCCGCTAGGCGCGGGCCGCGGAGGGGCCGTCTGCGGCGTTGTCGTCGGGCGCGATACCGCCGGTATCGCTTCCTCCTCCGCCTTGCATCCGACCTCCGCGGCCCGCGCCCGCGGGTGCTGGAGGCGGCGTTGTCGTCGGGCGCGATACCGCCGGTATCGCTTCCTCCTCCGCCTTGCATCCGACCCCTCCGCGGCCCGCGCCCGCGGGTGCTGGAGGGGGCGTTCGCGGCGTTGTCGTCGGGCGCGGTACCGCCGGTACCGCTTCCTCCTCCGCCTTGCGACTGCCCCCTCCAGCACCCGCGCCCCTCTGGAGCAAGGGGAGAGGGGTGCGGCTGCGCCGGCACCAGTGCGCTGCGCCGGCACCAGTGCGGCAGCGGCGGCACCGGGCGGCTCCGTCGCAGGGCGACGTAGGGTGGCGGGATGGGTGAGCGGGTCGGGACGGCGGAGGCGGCGCGGAGCATCAGGGAGCCGCGGGAGGACGACGACAAGTACACGCGCGGGGTGCTGGGGATCGCGACCGGGTCGGAGCGGTACCCGGGAGCGGCGGTGCTCGGCGTCGAGGCGGCGGTGCGGACGGGAGTCGGCATGGTCCGCTACCTCGGACCGGAGCGACCCGGGGGACTGGTGCTCGCCCGGCGGCCGGAGGTCGTGACCGCGGTGGGGCGCGTGCAGGCCTGGCTCGTCGGCTCCGGCACCAGCGCCGAGGACCGCAGCGACGAGGAGCGGCGCACCCTGATCGAGCAGCTGCACTCGGGAGTCCCGGTGGTGCTCGACGCGGGCGCGCTCGACCTGATCGACGAGGCCGCAGGCCCGGTCGTCATCACGCCGCACTACCGCGAGCTCGCCGGAGTGCTCGGCCGAGCGGGTCTGGACGCGGACGCCGCGACGATCGCCGAGGCCCCGGGGGAGTGGGCGCGCCGGGCGGCGGACCGCCTCGGAGTCTGCGTGCTCCTCAAGGGCGGCACCACCCACGTCGTCGCGGGCGGCGTCGAGCTCGAGGTCTCCGGATCCACGCCCTGGCTGGCGACCGCGGGCAGCGGCGACGTCCTCGGCGGCGTGCTCGGCGCACTCCTCGCCGGTCGGGCCGCGGACGCCGAGGCGGCCGGGGAGACTCTGACCGCGGAGGACCTCGCCCCCCTGGCAGCCGCGGCCGCCGTCCTGCACGCGGAGGCCGGACGGAGCGCCTCCGCCGGCGGCCCGATCGCCGCGCTCGACATCGCGGAGCACCTGCCCGGGGTGGTCGCCGCACTGCTGCGCTGACACGCCCGTCGGACGAGCGCTGAACCGAACCGGGACCGCCGCCGTTGTCCTGGAGGAAGCGACGCCCGCGGCCCGGCTCACCGGCTCCGCACCGCCGCCTCATCGGGTGCTCGAAGCGAGCACCTCTACCGTCGGATCCGCCGCGTCCGCCTTGACCAGGAGAACAGACATGACCGCGAAGACCACGACTCCCGCCCGCTACGCCCTGACCCTCCTCGCCGGCGCCGGCACCCTCGCCGCGCTCGCCGCCTGCTCCAGCACCACCACGACCGGGAGCGACGCCGCCGACGCGGCGACCACCACCGCTCCGAGCACCGCCACCAGCTCCGCCCCCGAGGCCACCGGCGCCGCGTCCTCCGCCGCGAGCGGCAGCAGCTACGCCGACGGCACCTACGAGGCCGAGGGCGCCTACACCTCGCCCGGAGGGAACGAGAAGGTGGGCGTCTCGCTGACCCTCGCCGACGGCGTCGTCACCGACGTGACCGTGACCCCGGAGTCGGAGAACCCCACCGGCCAGCAGTACCAGTCGCGCTTCGCGGGCGGCATCGCGGGCGAGGTCGTCGGCAAGCAGCTCGACGAGCTGAAGGTCTCCAAGGTGTCGGGGTCCTCCCTCACCTCCGGCGGCTTCAACGACGCCGTCGAGACCATCAAGGCCGATGCCACGGCCTGACGCCCCGACGGTCCTCGGCCACGCGTGGCGGTTCGACGCGATCGGCACCGGCTGGCAGATCGACACCGCCGAGCCGCTCGGGCCCTCCCATCGCTCGCGGGTCGAGGCGCGCATCGCGGAGTACGACCGCACCTGGTCGCGGTTCCGTGACGACTCCGCCGTCTCGCAGCTGCGGGTCGGAGGCGAGCACGTCTTCCCCGACGAGGCGGTCGACCTCTTCGCACTGTACGACGTGCTCGACGAGCTGACCGGCGGGGCGGTCACCCCCTTCGTCGGCGGCTCTCTCGAGCAGCTCGGCTACGACTCCGCGTACACCCTCGTCCCGCGCGGACCCGCCGTCCCCGCTCCCTCCTGGGCCGCCGCCCGACGCGGGGCGGCGGGCCTGCGGATCGAGCCCGGGACCGTCGTCGACGTCGGCGCCGCGGGCAAGGGCCAGCTCGTCGACCTCGTCCTCGAGGAGCTCGACAGCGCCGGGCCCGCCGTCGTCGACGCGAGCGGCGACCTCCGGGGCATCGGAGCCGGACCCGTCCGGGTCGGCCTCGAGCACCCGTGGGACCCGAGCAAGGCACTGGGAGTGGCGGTGCCCGGCGACCGCGCGCTCTGCGGCTCGGCGAGCAACCGCCGCGCCTGGGGCAGCGGCCTCCACCACGTCCTCGACGGGCGGACCGGAGCTCCGGTCGAGAGCATCGTCGCCACCTGGGCGGTGGCCGACACGGCCCTCGTCGCCGACGGGCTCGCGACCGCGCTGTTCGTCTGTCCGCCCGAGGCCCTCGCCGAGCGCTTCGACTTCGAGTTCGTCCGCGTCCGCAGCGACGGCACCCTCCACTACTCGCCTTCCTTCCCCGGAGAGGTCTTCCGATGATCGGCACCTTCGACCGCGCCCTCGGCCGCGTCACCACCTACCGGCTGGTCTGGATGACGCTCGCCGCGCTCCTGCTCGTCGCCGTCGGCTACGCCGCAGCCGGCCTGATCTTCTCGACGCCGCTCGAGATCCTCGGCACGACGCTGGTCGCCGTCGCCTCGACGGCCCTGGTCAGCGCGGTCCTCGCGCGGCTGTTCCGCAGCCGCGCGCACCTGGAGTCCTCGCTCGTCACCGGTCTGCTGATCGCCTGCCTGCTCTTCCCGACGGCCGATCCCCGCGGGCTCGCCGTGATCGCGCTCGTCGGCGCGATCGCCGCCGCGTCCAAGTACGTCCTGGCCTGGCGGGGCCGCCACCTCTTCAACCCGGCCGCGGTCGCCGTGCTGATCATCGGCTTCACCGGGCTCAACGCCGGAGCCTGGTGGATCGCCAGTGGCGCGATCTGGCCGTTCGTCGTCGTGGGTTCCCTCCTGATCGTCGCGCGGGTCCGCCGCTGGGCCGTCTTCGCCGTCTTCGTCGTCGTCGCCGGCGGGGTGTCCGTGCAGCAGGCGGTGCAGAACGGCCAGGACCTCGGCGCCGCGGCGGCCCTGGTCCTCACGGCCTACCCCTTCGTCTTCGCCGGCGCCTTCATGCTGACGGAGCCGCTCACGCTCGCGCCGCGCCGCTCGCAGCAGCTGATCATCGCGGTCGTCGCAGCGCTCGTGGCGAGCGTCCCCTTCCACATCGGCGTCGTCTCCGCCACTCCGGAGCTGGGCCTCGTGGTCGGCAACGCCCTCGCGTTCGCCTTCGCGTTCCGCCAGCGTCGGCGGCACACGCTCGAGCTCGCCTCGACCCGCGTGCTGGCGCCGGGCATCGCGGAGTACCGCTTCCGCTTCCGCTCGCCGCTGACCTTCGAGCCGGGCCAGTGGCTCGAGCTCGACCTGCCGCACCGCGCCGACAGCCGGGGCAGCCGGCGCACCTTCTCGGTCTCCTCCGCTCCGTCCGACGGCGAGATCGCGATCGCCCTGCGGATGCCGGAGAAGGCGAGCAGCTTCAAGCGCGCCCTCGCCGCTCTGGAGCCCGGCGACTCGCTCCGGGCGACGAGCGTCGGCGGTGACTTCGTCCTGCCTGCCGATCCCGCCGTGCCGCTGCTGCTGGTGGCGGGCGGCATCGGAATCACCCCGTTCGCCAGTCAGCTCCGCTCGCTCGCGGACGGTCCGCGGCGCGACGTCGTCGTCGTGGTCGCCGCGCCGAGCCTCGCCGAGGTCGCGTACCGCGACCTGCTGCAGGAGTCGGGGGCCCGGGTCGTGCTCTGCTCGAAGGAGGCGCCGACCGACCTGCCCGCACGGTGGTCGCACGTCACAGGCCGACTGACCGCCGAGCTGCTCGCGGACGCGGTGCCGGACGCCGCCCGCCGCGTGGGCTACGTCTCCGGGTCGCCGTCGTTCGTCGACTCGGTCCGCGGCGCCCTGCGCGGTGCCGGGGCGAAGCGGATCCGCACCGACGCGTTCGCCGGCTACTGAGTTCGTCGGGTCGCGACGCCGTCTGCTGACGCTCGGCTGCGACCGACGCCGCCGGGGGACCGATGCCCGGCGGGAGCGGCGCTCTCAGGCGGGCTCAGGTGCTGCCAGGGTCCCGTTCAGCGGCCCCTCTACAATGACGCGGTGCCGTCCTCCCCTCCTCGAGCGTCCTCCCGCCTCCTCGCCCGGCTGCGCGAGAACCGCGACTCCGTCGCCGTGCTCTGGGGCGCCTTCGCGCTGGTGCACGTGGTGCTCTCCCTCCTGGCGCTGTTCGCTCCGGGTCTGCCGATGGGCGACGTCAGCATCGTCTACAAGGAGTGGATGAGGACCGCCGTCGAGGGCGGCGGCATCGCCGGGATCGACACGGGCTGGGTCTACCCGATCCTCGCCTGGGGCCCGATCGCCGCCTCCTGGCTCTTCGGCTCGGCGGGCTACGACCTGATGTGGCTCGTCCTCGTCGCGCTCGCCGACGCCGCCGCCTTCGCCCTGCTGCTGCGCGGCCGGTCGGCACCGCGCCTCGCCGCGGCGCGCTGGTGGCTGCTGTTCCTCGTCCTCCTCGGGCCGATCGCGATCGGCCGCATCGACGCCTTCACTGCGCCGCCGGCCATCGCCGGGATGCTCTGGGCGGCGACCCGTCCGGGCGTCGCGGCGCTGCTGCTGACCGTGGCCACCTGGATCAAGGTGTGGCCGGCCGCGATCCTCGCCGCTGCCGTGCTGGTCCTGCGCGGACGGCTGCGGATGATCCTCGTCCCCGCGGTCGCCTCCGTGATCATCGTGCTCGCGGTCGTCCTCGTCGGCGGCGGGGACCAGGTCTTCAGCTTCGTCACCGATCAGACCGATCGGGGCCTCCAGATCGAGGCCGTCGTGAGCACTCCCTGGATGTGGCTGTCGGTCCTCCCGGGATCGGGGAGCTACGTCTACTACGCCGCCGACATCAACACCTTCGAGATGCACGGGCCCGGCACCGAGTTCGCGGCGAGCCTGATGACCCCGCTGCTCGCTCTGGCCATGCTCGGCGTGGCCCTGCTGGGTGCCCGTGCTCTCGCCCGCCGGGCGGACCCCGCCAGGTTGTTCCCGCTGCTCGCGCTGACCTTCGTGGTCGTGTTCATCGACACCAACAAGGTGCTCTCGCCGCAGTACATCGTCTGGCTCGCGCCGCCGGTGATCGCCGGGCTGATCGCGTGCCGCGACGGCGCGTTCGACCGGCCCGCGAAGCTGACGCTCGTCACTGCGGCTCTGACCCAGGTGGTCTACCCGTACCTCTACCTCTTCCTCCTCTGGTCGCACTGGTGGATGGTGCTCGTGCTGACCGTGCGGAACATCCTCCTCGTGGTGCTGCTCGGCTGGCTGCTGCGCGAGCTGTGGAGGATGGGGACGGCGCGGGTCGTCGCACCCGGCGCCACGACTTCCGCGTCGTTGCTGACCGGCGAGACCCGCCTGGCGCCCCAGGGCTCGTAGGCTCGAAGGGCGCGGGGCCGGCACGCGGTGCGCGTAGTCAAGGAGGCACCCATGCTCGTCGCATTCTCGGTCGCACCGTCCGGGGGCGAGGCGCCCGACGCGTCCGTCCACGACGCCGTCGCCGCCGCCGTCCGCATCGTCCGCGAGAGCGGCCTGCCGTCGCGGACGACCTCGATGTTCACCGAGATCGAGGGGGAGTGGGACGAGGTCTTCGACGTCGTCAAGCGCGCGACGGAGGCCGTCGGAGCGTTCGGGACGCGCGTGTCGCTCGTCCTGAAGGCGGACATCCGCCCCGGCTACTCGGGCGAGATCGACGGCAAGATCGCCCGGCTGAACGACGCGCTGGGGGAGTAGCGGGTCCCCGCCACGACCTCTCGTGTCAGGGCGTGCTCGAATCGATTCGACATCCGCCCGATCCTGAGTAGCCTTGACCGGTGACGCTCTCGCCCGCTCGGACCCGCCTCGCCCTGCTCGCCCTCGCGATGGGGGGCTTCGGCATCGGCTCGACCGAGTTCGTCGCGATGGGGCTCCTCCCGCAGCTCGCCGCCGACCTCCTCCCCGGGGTCTGGGCCGCGAGCCAGGAGCAGGCCGTCTCGCAGGCGGGGATGCTGATCTCGGCCTACGCGCTCGGTGTCGTGGTCGGCGCCCCCACCATCGCCGCCGCAGCGGCGCGTTGGCCGCGCAAGAGGCTCCTCCTGACCCTCCTCGTCGCCTTCACCGTCGGGACGATAGGCTCGGCACTGCTCCCGAGCTTCCCGCTCGTCCTGGCCGCGCGCTTCGTCGCCGCGCTCCCGCACGGCGCCTACTTCGGCATCGCCTCCCTGGTCGCCGCCGACCTGATGGGTCCCGGCAAGCGCGGCAAGGGAGTCGCGTTCGTCCTCTCCGGGCTCACGATCGCGAACGTCGTCGGTGTGCCCGCGATCACCTGGGTCGGGCAGGTGGCCGGCTGGCGCAGCGCCTACCTCGTGGTCGCGGCGCTCTTCGCGCTGACCGTCGTGGCCGTCCAGCTGCTGGTGCCCGCGCAGCCCGGGAATCCGGCGGCGACCGTCCGCAACGAGCTGCGGGCGTTCGGGCGCCTGCAGGTCTGGATGACCCTGCTCGTCGGCGCCATCGGCTTCGGCGGACTCTTCGCGATGTACAGCTACATCTCGCCGCTCGCGACCGAGGTGACGGGCTTGCCGCTCGGCGCGGTCCCGTGGATCCTGGTCGTCATCGGCCTCGGGATGACCGTCGGCAACCTCGTCGGCGGGTGGGCCGCCGACCGCGACGTGCGGCGGGCGCTGGTGGTGTTCTTCGCCGGCGTCGGCGTCTCGCTGATCGGGCTCGCGCTGTCGGCCTCGTCGGTCGTCGGGCTGGTGGTGTTCGCGTTCCTCTCGGCGGGCTTCTCGGCGGCCGCGTCGCCCGCGATCCAGACCCGGCTGATGGACGTGGCGCGCGACAGCCAGACGATCGCGGCCGCGCTCAACCACTCCGCCCTCAACATCGGCAACTCGGTGGGTGCCGCGCTCGGCGGCCTGACGATCGCCGCCGGACTGGGCTACCTGTCGCCCATCTGGGTCGGCGTGGGCCTGACCGCGGCCGGAATCGTGCTCGCCCTCGGCAGTATCGCGATCGACCGCGCCCGAGGCACGGTCTACCCGGTCCACCGCGAGCCCGCCCAGCCGGGCACCGGCGGCATCCCGGTCGACGCGCTGTAAGCAGAGCGCGGCCAGGGCCTCTGGAAGACTCTCGGCATGCGCGCCGTGAGCTACTCGTCCTTCTCCGCCCTCCCCGCGATCGTCGAGGTCCCGGAGCCCGTCTGCCCCGTCGACGGCGTCGTCGTCCGCGTCGCGGCGACCGGGGTGTGCCGGAGCGACTGGCACGCATGGAAGGGGCACGACGACTCGGTCGTCCTTCCGCAGATCCCCGGGCACGAGTTCGCCGGGACGGTGATCGCGACGGGAGCCCAGGTGTCGCTCTTCGCGGTCGGTGACCGGGTCACAGCGCCGTTCGTGTTCGCCTGCGGCGACTGCGAGCAGTGCCGGGAGGGGGCGACGCAGGTGTGCCTCCGGCAGCAGCAGCCGGGGTTCACCCTCGACGGGTCGTTCGCCGAGGTGGTGGCCGTGCCGGGTGCGGACCTCAACCTGGTGCGCCTGCCCGACTCCGTCGGCTTCGTCGAGGCGGCCGGTCTCGGCTGCCGCTTCGGGACCGCGTACCACGCCCTGCACGAGCGCGGCCGGGTCGCCCCGGGGGAGTGGGTCGCGGTGCTGGGCTGCGGCGGAGTCGGCCTCTCCGCGGTGATCGTCGCGCTCGCGGCCGGGGCCCGTGTGGTGGCGTCGGACGTCTCCGCCCTGGCGCGGGAGGCCGCAGCCGCGCTCGGGGCGGTGACCGTCCCCGGAGGCGAGGGTGCCGCCGAGGCGATCCGGGCGGCGACCGGAGGAGGTGCGCATCTGGCGATCGACGCCGTCGGAAGCAGGGTCACCGCGGAGGCGTCGATCGCCGCCCTGCGTCCGCGCGGCCGGCACGTGCAGGTGGGTCTGCTGCTCGGGCCCGACGCCGCACCGGCGATCCCGCTCGGCCGGGTCATCGCCCAGGAGCTGGAGCTGCTGGGCAGCCACGGCATCGCCCGGAGCGGCTACACGGCCCTCCTCGACGACGTCGTCGCCGGCCGTCTGCGCCCCGCCGACTCCGTCGGCCGCACCATCGCCTTCGAGGACCTGCCCGCCGCCCTCGTCGCGATGGACGCCCCCGCCGCCACGCCCGGCATGACGGTCGCCGTCCTGGCCCCCTGACGCGGGCCCGCAGCAGCACGGGCAGTCCCGGTCCGGTGGGTCTCGATGCCCCGCGTCCCGCGGCATCTCGACCAGCATCGACCCGTTGTCCGTGCCTGGCGGTTCTCGATAGGCCGCGTCCCGCGGCTACTCGACCGGCACGACTCAGGCACGCCCGCACTGCACGCCCGCAGGAGCAGGTGGCGGCCGCTCGACGAGGTGGAGCCCGCCGACAGCGATCCGCGTGCCGGCGGATCGATGCCGCGCGACGCACCTCGCTCTGCGGAACGCACCACGTCGTGAAGCCGACCGCGCCGCGGCGGGCGGGGACCGCCGCGCCCTCGTGGAGTCCGCCGACAGCGATCCGCGTGCCGGCGGATCGATGCCGGGCGACGCACCCCGCTCTGGGGAACGCACCACGTCGTGGAGCCGACCGCGCCGCGGCGGGCGGGGACCGCCGCGCCCTCGTGGAGCCCGCCGACAGCGATCCGCGTGCCAGCGGATCGATGCCGGGCGACGCACCCCGCTCTGGGGAACGCACCACGTCGTGAAGCCGACCGCGCCGCGGCGGGCGGGGACCGCCGCGCCCTCGTGGAGCCCGCCGACAGCGATCCGCGTGCCAGCGGATCGATGCCGGGCGACGCACCTCGCTCTGCGGAACCCGCCACGTCGTGAAGCCGACCGCGCCGTGGCGGGCAGGGACCGCCACGGAAGAGGACTCAGTCCGTCTCGATGAGGATCCCGTCGTGGATGGCGCGCTTGCGGAGCGCCACCTTCGTGCCGACGTCGATGCCGACGACGCGGTACTTCTCGCGGATCCGCTTGAGGTACGACTTCGCCGTCTCCTCCGAGATGCCCAGCTCGAACGCGACCGACTTCACCGGCTCGCCGCCGCCGTAGAGGGCCATCACTCGGCGCTCCTGCGCGCTGAGCTTCGGCGCTCCGTCGGAGTCGCCGGTGGAGAGCGCCATGTCGAGCTCGTGCGAGATGTAGGAGTGGCCGTCCTTGGCCGCGCGGATCGCCTCGACGATCATGTCCGCGTCCTCGGTCTTCACCAGGTAGCCGAGGGCTCCGGAGGCGAGTGCCTCGCGGACCACGGCGGGCTCGGAGTAGGTGCTCATCAGCACGGTCTTCACCCCGGTGGTCTTGAGGGTCGAGAGCTTCACCGAGATCGGGATGTTGTCCTTGAGGTCGAGGTCGAGGAGGACGACGTCGACGGGGAACTCGGGGTGCGTGAGCAGCTCGGGCCAGGAGGCGACCGCGGCCACCAGCTGGATGTCGGAGGCGGCTCCGCGGATCCACTCCGTGAGCGCTCCGAGGAGCATCTTGTGGTCGTCCACGACCGCGAGAGTGATCTTCGCGTCAGCGGTGGGTGTCATCGGTGTCCTTCGGTCGGCGGTCGTCGGCGGTCTCTCGGCGGCTGCTCACCGGTCGGCGGGATTCTCGACCAGGCAGTCGACCTCGATGCGGAGCTCCCCGTCGCGCGAGGTGTCGCGGAAGACGCCGACCTGAGCGATAGCCTCCCACGTCGCAGGATCGACGCCGCGCAAGGGCGCGCCTGAGGAGCGGAGCGTGATCGGCACGAGCAGTCCTCGGGCGGCCGTCCCGGCTCCGGGATCGCGGGGGCTGCCCGACTCGACGTGGAGGACCACGGCGAGCCCGGTCGCGCTGTCGGCGATCAGCCAGATCGCCGAGAGGAGCCCGTCGCGCTGCTGGTGCCCGAGGAGCCCGGCGGTGCCGTCCGGGTCGTCGAGCTCGACGAGCGGCGCGAGCAGCTCGGACTCGAGCACGGCATGGTGCAGCCAGGTCTCGCGCCGCCCCTCGATGAGGTGGAGGCGGAGCTGGGTGGCGAGCGAGGTCGCGTGGGCGGCGCGCTGGGCGTCGAGGGGCAGGCGGACCGAGCCGTCGCCCACCTCGGCGAGGAGGCGCTCGGCGGCGAGGTCGAGCCGTGCGAGCTCTTCCGAGGCGAGCATCCCGACCGCGTAGCGCGGGCCGAGCGTGGTGCTCTGCACGAGGGCGCGGTCGATCTCGAGCTGGACCATCCGGCGGAATCCGCGCATCATCACGACCACGACGACGGCCGGCGCGATCGTCACCACGAGGGCGCTGATGCGCACCGAGAGCGCGCCCGCGCCGCCCGACTCCATCGAGAGGAACGCGATCACCTCGGCGATCGCGACGAGGGCGCTCACCGCGAGGATCTCGATCCCGCGCCGGTGGACGATCAGCGCGGCGTGCGCGACGGCGCCCGCGACCGCGGCGGTGGGGACGGTGCGGGCCGCGCCGGAGTCGGTCACGGCCACCAGGTCGAGCACGACGGCGGCTCCGAGGGCGACGAGGAAGCAGAGGTAGACCGGGAGCGGCAGGCGGCGTCCGCCGAGGTGGATCGCGAGGACGGTGGACCCGAAGGCCAGGACGACGAGGACCCAGGCGATCGCCGCGGGTGCGAGGTCGCTGTAGCGGGAGGAGGTCGAGAGGAAGATCAGCAGCTCGTAGGCGAGGATCGCGGCGGCGATGCCGTTGAGGCCGCTGCCGAGGTAGTTGGTGCCGAGCCCCTCCTGCTGGCGGCGGACCGAGCGGGCCGACCGGGAGGAGCGGCCGTGCGTCGCGGGCACGCGTCCCAGCAGCGGGGCCCGCGACTCCGGCGCGGGGCTCACTTCGGGACCTCCAGCACCACGGTCGTCCCCGATCCGGGGGCGCTGAACAGTCTGGTGCGGCCGCCGACGTCGCCGAGCCGGGCGATCACCGACTCCTTGAAGCCGAGCTTCGTGTCGGGGACGGTCGCGATGTCGAAGCCCGCGCCCGCGTCCGTGACCATCGCGCGGACGGTCGTCTCGTCCTCGGTGATCGTCACGTCGGCCGAGGCGACGCCGGAGTGGCGGCGCACGTTCTCGAGGCACTCCGCCAGGGCGAGCACGAAGGAGTCGAGGGCCGCGCCGGTGAGCGCCACCTGGCCGGAGCCGTGCCAGATCACGTCGAGCCCCATCCGGCCGAAGCGGTTGCGGACGGTCTCGAGGGTGTTGGCCGCGGGGGCGGAGGTGACGCTGGTCAGCTGGTAGGAGCCGGACGCGCTCGGGGTGGGGGTCCCGCCGAGCCGGAGCTGGCGCAGGAGCTGCGCGTCCTGCGCCGCCTGCTGCCGGAGCGCGTCGACCGACACTCCGCGGCCCGAGTGCGCGAGGAGCGTGAGGGTGGCCAGCACCGTGTCGTGCAGGAGCCGCGCGCCCTGCCGGCGCTGCGCCTCCGTCTCGCTGGCGAGGCGCTCCACGCGGTGCGCGTTGCCGATGCTGTCGATCCGCCGCACCACCCGCGGGACCGCTGTGCCGATCCAGAGGGCGAAGCCGCAGAGCGTGCCCCAGGGCAGCAGGCTCTGGACGACCACGGTGGGGATCATGGTGCCGCTCGAGACGAGCACCGACGGGATCAGGCTCGGGAGGAGCACCGGCAGCAGCAGGAGCAGGCGGCGCGCGGACGTCGTCACGACCACGGCGATGCTCGCGGTCACGGCGTTCGCGGTGTTGACCAGGACGAACCCGGCGAAGTCGGCGCCCGGAGCGAGCCCCAGGGCGAGGCCCCAGCCCAGCAGCAGGCCGCCGACGGCGACCGCGATCACGCGGCTGCGGCGCCCCGTCCGGGCGAGCTCGACGTGGGCGGCCATCATGCCCAGGAGCAGCGCGACGGCGAACGGCACGGCGGCGGGCTGGAGCGTTCCGGGGATGAGGGCCATGCCGAGCGCCCCCGCTTCCGTGAGCAGGCCGATCCCGCAGGCGGAGTGGCGCAGCAGCCGGTCGCGCTCGCGGGCGCTGCGGATCATCGGCACGCTCTGGCCCCCTCCGGTCGTGGCGCGGGGCTGGCCCCCGTCTCACGATAGCCACTGCCCGGGCCGGTCGGAGCGGTTCGGGGCGTCGAACCGCGCCGGGGTCGGGCGGGTCAGGCCGTCGCGGGATGCGCCAGCAGCCGGGCGAGGTGCGCGCCGACCGCGTCGTCCTCGATGAGGAACCCGTCGTGGCCGAACGTCGAGGTGATCACCGCGACCTCTCCGCCGTCGAGAGCGCCGGGAGCGTGCGCCGCGATGATCCGCTGGCCCTCGACCGGGAAGAGCCGGTCGCTGTCGATGCCGAGGACGAGGGTCGGGCTGGTGATCCGGGAGAGGGCGGCCGCCTCGCCGCCCCGGCCGCGGCCGACGTCGTGCGAGTTCATCGCCTCGACCAGCGTGATGTAGCTGTTCGCGTCGAAGCGGCGGGTGAACTTGTTGCCGTGGAAGTCGAGGTACGACTCCACGGCGAAGCGGCCGCCGCCGCCGAGCGGGCTGAGCCCCGACTGCCAGCTGCGCTCGAAGCGGTCGTTGAGCTCGGAGGGGCTGCGGTAGTTGAGCAGTGCCATCCGGCGGGCGAGAGCGAGGCCGTGGTACGGGCCCTGGCCGTCGCCGGCGTCGTAGTAGGAGCCGCCCGCGAAGGCCGCGTCGTTGCGGATCGCCTCGAGCTGCACGAAGTTGAGGGCGATCTGGTCGGCCGTGGCCCGCGGGGGAGCGGCCAGGACCGCGAGGCGCGCGACCCGCTCCGCGTGGTCGATCCCCCACTCCAGCGCCTGCATCCCGCCCATCGAGCCGCCGATGACGGTGTGCCAGCGCTCGACGCCGAGCAGGTCGCTGAACTGCACCTGCGCCCGCACCTGGTCGCGGATGCTCGTGTACGGGAACCGTGCGCCCCACTCGTGGCCGTCGGGGGCGAGGGACGCGGGACCGCTGGAGCCCTGGCAGCCGCCGAGCATGTTCGGGGCGACCACGAAGAAGCGGTCGGTGTCGATCACGAGGCCGGGTCCGACGAGTCCCGACCACCAGCCGTCTGTCGCGTGGCCGGGATCGCCGCGGCCGAGCAGGTGGGAGTCGCCGGTCAGCGCGTGCAGGACGAGGACGGCGTTGTCGCGGCGCTCGTTCAGAGCGCCCCAGCTCTCGTAGGCGATGCGGGCGTGGGGGAGGCGGCCGCCCGCCTCGAAGTCGAACGGGCCGAGGTCGACGAAGCGGCGTCCGCCCGGGTGGTCGCCGTCGCGCCAGGCTCCGGTGGCGGGCGGCTTGCCGATGACCGAGAGGAGCTGGCGCTCGGTGACGAACGCCGACGGGACCGTGTCCTCGAGTGTCTGCTGCCAGTCCATAGCGCTGTCCATCGTGTCAGAGCGCCGCGGGGCGGAGCCGTTTGTTACGCCCTGCTCCCGCGCTCCTCCGCCCGCGCGCGGAGCGCCCTGACGCGATCCCCGAGCACGGGGACCCCGTCAGGGCGCCGAGGGGCCTCAGGCGTTCGCTCGGGAGGCCTCGACGACGGCGCGCGCGGCGCGGAGGGCCTGGTCGAGGTCGGCGCGGAGGTCGTCGACGTTCTCGAGTCCCACCGACAGGCGCACCAGGCCCGGAGTGACGCCGGCGGTCAGCTGCTGCTCGGGCGAGAGCTGCGAGTGCGTGGTCGACGCGGGGTGGATGACGAGCGAGCGGACGTCGCCGATGTTGGCCAGGTGCGAGAACAGCTCCAGCGAGTCGACGAAGGCCCGGCCGGCGTCCACTCCGCCCTTGAGCTCGAACGAGAGCACCGCGCCCACGCCCTTCGGCGCGTAGCGGTTGGCCGCGGCGTACCAGGGCGAGGTGGGCAGGCCCGAGTAGTTCACCGAGGCGATGTCGGAGTGGTTCTCGAGGTACTCCGCGATCTCCTGCGCGTTCTGCACGTGGCGCTCGATCCGGAGCGAGAGGGTCTCGATGCCCTGGATGAGCTGCCAGGCGCTCGCCGGGGCGATCGAGGCGCCGAGGTCGCGCAGCAGCTGCACGCGGGCCTTGATGATGTAGGCGAGGGAGTCGCCGACCGCGGCGGTGTAGACGGCGCCGTGGTAGGACTCGTCCGGCGTGGTGAGGCCGGGGAAGCGCTCGGCGTTCGCGGTCCACGAGAAGCGGCCGCCGTCGACGATCGCTCCGCCGATGACCGTGCCGTGGCCGCCGAGGAACTTCGTCGCCGAGTGCACGATGATGTCCGCGCCGTGCTCGAAGGGGCGGATCAGGTAGGGCGTCGCGATGGTGTTGTCCACGATCAGGGGCACGCCGGCGTCGTGCGCGACATCGGCCACGGTGCGGATGTCGAGGATGTTGATCTTGGGGTTGCCGACGGTCTCGGCGAAGAACAGCTTCGTGTTCGGACGGACGGCGCGGCGCCACTCCTCGCGGTCGTCCTGGTTCTCGACGAAGGTCGTCTCGATGCCGAGCTTGGCGAGGGTGTACTTGAAGAGGTTGTAGGTGCCGCCGTAGATCGAGGACGACGAGACGATGTGGTCGCCGGCCTGGGCGATGTTCAGCACGGCCGCGGTCTCGGCGGCCTGCCCCGAGGCGAGCAGCAGGGCGCCGGAGCCGCCCTCGAGGGCGGTGAGCCGCTCCTCCACGACCGCCTGGGTCGGGTTCTGGATGCGGGTGTAGATGTTCCCGAACTCGGCCAGCGCGAACAGGTTCTGGGCGTGCTCCGCGTTGTCGAAGACGTAGGAGGTGGTCTGGTAGATGGGCGTCGCGCGGGCCTTGGTCACCGGGTCCGGGGCGGCGCCCGAGTGGATCTGCTTGGTCTCGAACTGCCACTTCTCGGAGTCGGTCATGGTGCTTCCCATCGGATCGTCGGGGTCGGTGACGGGGCCGTTCTCCGTCGCGACGAGCGTACGCGGGGGCCCCACCGGGCGGCCAGGACCGCCGACACACGGGGTAACGGCCGTCAGCGCCGCTCGGGCTGCCGGTCGCGCTTGGCGCCCGTGGGGTCGGCGCGGTCCGGGCGAGGAGGCCTCTCGTCGGCCACCGGGGCGAAGAGCCAGGCCGCGCGGGGCTCGACCAGCCGGTGGAAGACGGTGCGGGTCCAGCCCAGCGAGAGCGCGACCGAGACCGCGACGCAGAACACGATCATCAGCCCGAGAGCGAGCGTGCTCTCCGTCTGCGAGAGGATCCCGGACTCCCGCAGCGGATAGAGGACGAAGCTGTGGAGGAGGTAGACGTACATCGTCGACTGCCCCCAGGCGGTGAGCGGGGTGCGGCGGCGGGGCACCAGCGCGAAGAGCGCGAGCGAGAGCACGACCGCTCCGGCCATCAGGGCCAGCCGCACCAGTCCGGCCCACCACTGGGTCTCGCCGAGGGCGTCGTAGGGGCGGTCGTAGAAGAACCAGTAGCGCAGGTCCGCCGCGCGGAACGCCTCGATGTTGACGGTCATGACGACCACCGTGACCGCGAAGAGGACGACGGCGAGGATCCGGGCGAGGAGGACCCGCGACGGCGGCTGATCGAGCCAGCGGTCGACGGCGGAGCGGCCGCCGGGGGCGAAGCCGCGCAGGCGCCAGCCGAACACGAAGAACGGCAGGATCCCGATCGCGCGTGCGAGCGAGAAGGTCGAGTCGATGTTGTCGTAGTAGCTGACCCCGACCGCGAGCACCACGCTGATCAGCAGCGGCCAGCGCAGCAGCGCCAGGTAGGGGAGGACGAGGCGGAAGATGCCCAGCGCGAGCAGGAACCACAGCGTCCAGCTCGGCTTCGTCGGGTTGAACTCCTGCTTCCCCTCGACCAGGAACTGCACCAGGGTCCAGATCGTCTCCATGATCAGGTAGGGCAGGAGGATGTCGGTCAGCACCCGCCGCATCGCGCGCCCGCTCGGTGCGCCGCTCTTGGAGAAGTATCCCGAGATGATCGCGAAGGCCGGCATGTGGAAGGCGTAGATCGTCAGGTAGACGATGAGCGAGGTGTCGGAGTTGGCCGTCAGCCTCTGGACGCCGTGCCCGATCACGACGAGGGTCACGCAGACGAAGCGCGCGTTGTCCCAGAGGGGCACGCGGCGCTTCGGGGTGACGGCTGTCCCGGCGGTCGCGGGAACCGGGTCGGCGGGCGGCACGCGGCCAGACTAGCGTTGGGCTGCGACGACGGAGTCGAGGGTGTCCGAGGCTTGACGGAAGGGGACGGGCGTGGATCGACGCGTTGTCGTGACAGGAGCGAGTTCAGGGATCGGGGCGGCCGCGGTCCGCCTGTTCCGCGAGCACGGCTGGGAGGTCGTCGCCGTCGCGCGTCGGCGCGACCGGCTGGAGGCGCTCGCCGCCGAGACCGGCGCGGGGTACTTCGCCGCCGACCTCACCGACGCCGCCCAGGTCGACGCTCTGCGCGACCACCTCGCCTCGTCCGGGCCCGTGCACGCGCTCGTGAACAACGCGGGCGGTGCGCTCGGACTCGACTCGGTCGAGAGGTCCGACCCCGAGGACTGGCGCCGCATGTTCGAGATCAACGTGCTCTCGGTGAAGCTCGTGACCAGCGCGCTGCTCCCGCTGCTGCGCGCCGGGATCCGGGGGAGCGGCACCTCCGCGGACATCGTGACGGTCACCTCGATCGCCGGCCACGTCGCCTACGAGGGCGGAGGCGGGTACAACGCCGCCAAGCACGCCGCGCACGCGCTGGTCGCCGTGCTGCGGCTCGAGCTGGCCGGCGAGCCGATCCGCGTGATCGAGATCGCGCCGGGGATGGTGCACACGGACGAGTTCTCGCTGGTCCGCTTCGGCGGCGACCGGGAGCGCGCCGACGCGGTCTACGCCGAGGTCCCCGACCCGCTCGTCGCGGAGGACGTCGCCGCCGCGATCGTCTCCTCGGTGGAGCTCCCCGCCCACGTCAACCTCGACCTGGTGACCATCAAGCCGGTCGCGCAGGCGGCCCCGCACAAGGTCGCGAAGGGACCCCTGGCCCCGCGCGCCTGACCGATGTGACGCGGAGGCCCGCGACGGCTTAGCCTGTCCCTCATGGTTTCCGACGCCGACGACTCCGCCGCCCTCCTCGCCGCCACGGAGAAGGAGGTGCTCGGCTGGCTCGAGTTCGGCGACGCCGCTCGGCACCTGGCCGACGACGTGGTCGCGTCGGGCTACCGGCCGGAGCTGGTCGTCGCCATCGCGCGCGGCGGTCTGCTCCTCGCGGGCGCCGTGGCCTACGCGCTCGGCATCAAGAGCTGCGGCGCGCTGAACGTCGAGTTCTACACCGGCGTCGAGGCGCGCCTGGCGGAGCCCGTGGTGCTGCCGCCGCTGCTCGACGAGGCGTCCGTGCGCGGCAAGCGCATCCTCCTGGTCGACGACGTCTCCGACTCCGGCCACACCCTCGCCCTCTCGGTGAAGCTCATCCGCGCGATGGGTGCCGAGGTGCGCACCGTGACCCTGTACACGAAGCCGCGCACGGTGCTCGAGCCCGATTTCTTCTGGCGCCGCACCCCGCGCTGGATCGTCTTCCCCTGGTCGGCTCTGCCCCCGGTGGACGGAGCCCTCGCCGAGGACGACGAGTGAGCGTCCACCTGATCGGCGGCGGAGGCGGCGTCGAGCACGACCAGCAGCTGTACGGGGCGTTCCTCGCGGAGGCGCGCGCCCACGCGGTCGACGCCGGCCGGATCGAGGGCCCGCGCATCGCGATCGTCGTCGTCCACGACGGGCTCGGCCCCGAGGCGTACGCCGGCTACGCGGCACTGCTCGCGACGGTCGGCCCGCTCGACGCGTTCGCCGTGATGAAGCCGGAGGGCGGCCGGATCGATCCCGCGGTCTTCGACGACGTCGACGGGATCTTCGTCGGCGGAGGGCTGACCCCGGCCTACCGCGACGCGCTCGAGGCCTGCTTCCCGCGGCTGCGCGATCTCGTCTCCTCCGGAGTGCCGTACGCCGGCTACTCGGCGGGGGCCGCCGTCGCGGCCGATCGCGCCCTCGTCGGCGGCCACCGGATCGGCGGTGTCGCCGTCGTCCCGGAGGGCGCGGCGGAGGAGCTCGACGAGGTCACGGTGCTCGAGGGCATCGGCCTCATCGACGTGACGGTCGACGTGCACGCGGCGCAGTGGGGGACCCTCGGCCGCCTGGTCGCGGCCGTCGAGGCGGGCCTGGTCGACGGCGGCGTCGCGCTCGACGAGTCCACCGTGCTGATCGTCGGCACCGGCGCGCTCCGCGTCGGCGGCGCCGGCTCGGTGTGGCGCGTGAGCGGCAGCGACGCCGGAGTCGTCGTCGCGACGCTCGCGGCGGGCTGACTCGGTGGACCTCGCTGAGCTCGCGGCCTCGGGACTGATCGACAGGGGCTGGGCGGAGGCGCTCGCCCCCGTCGCCGGGGACATCGCCGCGATGGGCGACTTCCTCCGCGGCGAGGTCGCGGCCGGCCGGCCCTACCTCCCCGCGGGCCGCGACGTGCTCCGCGCCTTCGCCGCACCGCTCGCGGACGTGCGCGTCCTCATCGTCGGACAGGACCCGTACCCGACGCCCGGGCACCCGATCGGGCTGTCCTTCGCGGTCGAGCGCCACGTGCGCCCGCTGCCGAGGAGCCTGCAGAACATCCACCGCGAGCTCCGGGACGACCTCGGCGTCGAGCCGCCCGAGCACGGCGACCTCAGCGGCTGGACCTCGAGCGGCGTGATGCTGCTCAACCGGGTCCTCACCGTCGCCCCCGGCTCTCCCGCCTCGCACCGCGGGAAGGGCTGGGAGGCGGTCACCGAGCACGCGATCCGCACGCTGGCCGCCCGGGACGCGCCTCTCGTCGCGATCCTCTGGGGCCGCGACGCCGCGTCGCTCCGCCCGATGCTGGGGGAGGCCGGAGTGATCGAGAGCGCGCACCCCAGCCCGCTGTCGGCCTCGCGCGGCTTCTTCGGCTCCCGGCCGTTCAGCCGCGCCAACGCCCTCCTGGAGGAGCGCGGCGCGGAGCCGGTCGACTGGAGCGCTCTCGCGTGACCGGGCGCTCGCCCGCGGGGCGGCTACGCTGGCCCGGATCGATGGGCGGAGCCGAAGGAGAGCCGGATGCTTGAGGAAGAGTACGAGAGCCGGCGCGTCCTGCCGCCGCACCTGCGGAAGGCGCCGCCTCCCGAGCCCGGCTTCTCGTTCGAGATCCGCGACGCCCGCGACGCCGACCTCCCGGACATCCGCGAGATCTACAACCACTACGTGCGCAACACGGTGGTGACCTTCGACGAGGACGACTCGACGCTGAAGGAGTGGCGCACGAAGTTCTCGCGCAACCAGAAGCTCGGGCTGCCCTTCATCGTGGCCGTCTCGCCGTCGAGCCAGATCCTCGGCTACGCGATGGTGTCGCCGTGGTCCTCCAAGCGGGCGTACCGCTTCACCGTGGAGAACTCGATCTACCTGCGGGCGGCCTCCACCGGCAAGGGCCTCGGCCGGGCGCTGATGGCCGAGCTCCTCGAGCGCGCGAAGGCCGTGGGGATCCGTCAGATCATGGCCGTCATCGCCGACAAGGGCGCGGAGGCGTCGCTGGCGATGCACGCGCAGTTCGGATTCGTCGAGGTCGGCCGGATGGGCCGCGTCGGCTTCAAGTTCGAGCGCTGGCTCAGCACCGTCCTGCTGCAGAAGACCCTCAAGTAGGGCCGACCCGCCCCTGCGAATGCGCCTCATCGACAGGTGCCGGGGAGCGCGCCGTCCCTACACTGGACGGCATGGAATGGCTCGTCCCGCTCATCGTCGTCGTCGCGCTCGTCGTCATCCTCGGGGTCTACCTCTGGGCGACGTACAACTCGCTGGTCACCCTCAACGTCCGCGTGGACGAGGCGTGGAGCGACATCACCGTCCAGCTGAAGCGCCGCGCGGATCTGATCCCCAACGTGATCGACTCCGTGAAGGGCTACGCCTCGCACGAGCGCCAGGTCTTCGAGTCGGTGACGCAGGCTCGCGCCGAGACGCTGCAGGCCCAGGGCCCGGCGGAGGCGTCGGTCGCCGAGGACCACATGCAGAGCGCGCTGAAGTCGATCTTCGCGGTCGCGGAGGCGTACCCCCAGCTGCAGGCGAGCCAGAACTTCCTCCAGCTGCAGGGCGAGCTGGTCGACACCGAGGACAAGATCCAGTCGGCCCGGCGCTTCTACAACGGCGGCGTGCGCGAGATGAACACCAAGGTGAAGGTCTTCCCGAACACGCTCTTCTCGCGCCGGCTCGGCTTCTCGGAGCGCGAGTTCTTCGAGGTCGGCGATCTCGCCGCGATCTCGGAGCCCCCGCGCGTCCAGTTCTAGGCAGCCGCCGTGTACAGCGCGATCGCCCGCAACAAGCGCAACACGGTCCTGATCCTCGTCCTGTTCCTGGTGATCATCGGCGGCCTGGGCGCCCTGGCGGCAGCGGTCTACCGCAGCACGACGATCGTCGTGGTGGTGCTCGTGATCGCCGCCGCTTACGCGTTCTTCCAGTACTTCTTCGCCGCTCGCCAGGCGGTCGCGCTCAGCGGCGGCGTGGCGGTGGAGAAGGCGGACGAGCCGAGGCTCTACCGCATCGTCGAGAACCTCTCGATAGCGACGGGCACGCCGATGCCGAAGGTGTACCTGATCGACGACCCGGCGCCGAACGCGTTCGCGACCGGCCGTGATCCCGAGCACGCCGTCGTCGCCGCGACGACCGGCCTGCTCGCGATCATGGACGACGCCGAGCTGGAGGGCGTAATGGCCCACGAGCTGGGCCACGTCCGCAACTACGACATCCGCGTCTCGATGATCGTCTTCGGTCTCGTCGTCGCGGTGGGCTTCCTCTCGGACGCCTTCCTCCGCCTGGCCTTCTTCGGGCGGGGCGGCAACGGCAACGGCGGGGGCAACCCGGCGCTCCTGATCGTCGGGCTGGTGTCGATGGTCCTCGCGCCGATCGTCGCCTCGGTCGTGCAGCTCTCGATCTCCCGCCAGCGCGAGTACCTCGCCGACGCGACCGGCGCGCTGACGACCCGCCACCCCGACGCCCTCGCCCGCGCCCTGCTCGAGCTCGAGTCCGCGGGCCGGCCGATGCAGCGGCAGAACAGCTCGATGGCGCACCTCTGGATCGCCGACCCGTCGAAGCCGGGAGTGGTCGCGCGCCTCTTCGCGACCCACCCGCCGATCGCGGACCGCGTCGCCCGCCTCTCCGAGATGGGATCGCGCTTCTAGCAGGCTGATCCGGCCGACGCCCCGTCGACGATCGCCGCCCCGCACCGCCTCCCGCTTCGGCCAGAGGTGCGCCCGTCACCGTGCCGGACGGGACCTCACCCGGTCGGAGCCGCGAGCGGACCGCCGTCGACGGTCGTCAGGTACTCGGCGAAGACCGGCGCCGGGTCGATGCCGCTCGCGGCCGCGTCGACCAGCGCCCGCCGGACCAGGGCGAGGACGACGGTGGCCAGGACGGCCGCCCGGTGCGGGGACGTGCGGCCGAGCCCCATCCGCTCCGCGAGGAACGGCGTCAGCGCCTCCTCGCCGTCGTGCAGCGACTGCGCCCAGACCGCGCGCATCGCCGAGGTCTCGGTGAGCAGGGGGATCAGCCGGAGGGTGCGGTCGAGCTGGGGACCGGAGGCCGCCGCGGCGAAGGCGTGACCGAGCGCCGCGTTCAGCGGCTCGGCGGCCGGGCGCTCGAGGAGGGCGCGTCCCATCGCGGCGATCGCGGCGGCGAGCACCGGACGCACGCAGTCCTCCTTCCCGCCGAGGTACCGGTGGAAGGTCCGGAGGGAGACGCCGGCCGCGTGGGCGAGCTCGCCCGTGCCGACCCCGACGACGCTCCCGCGCTCGAGCAGACGGGCGACGCAGCGCTCCGAGAGCGCCAGCGCCAGGACGCCGCCGGGCGCGCTCACGCGATCCTCCTCAGTGCTGCGGCGAGGGCGGCCGCGAGGTCGCCGCGACCGACGACCTCGACGGCGTCGAGGCCCTGCCAGGCCGCCGCCTCGACCAGCAGTGCGGCGAGCCGCTCCGGCGTGTCGGCCGGGGCCCCCGGCTCGAGCCAGGCGGCCTGCACGAGGAGGACCCGGCGCTTGCGCTCGCTCTTGAGGTCGACCCGTGCAGCGATCACGTCGTCGAGGAGCACGGGGAGGACGTAGTAGCCGTGGACCCGCTGCTCGGCCGGGGTGTAGATCTCGATCCGGTAGTGGAAGCCGAAGAACAGCTCGGCCCTCGGCCGGTGCCAGACCACGGGGTCGAACGGCGAGAGGAGCGCGTCCGCCCGGAGCGTGCGGGGGCGTCGGGCGTCGACGTGCCGCCAGAGCGGAACGGGCCGCCCGCCCCGCTCCCAGCCGCGCACCTCGACGCGCTCGAGCTCGCCCGCCTCGACCAGCTCGTCGATCGCGACGCGCGTGGGGGACTGGAGCAGCCGGTGGTAATCGGCCAGGTCGCCGAGGGTGCCGATCCCGTGGGCCCGGGCCGCCCGGCGCACGAGCTCGCGGACGGCGTCGGGGAGGGGCACGTCGGCGTCGAGCACCGCGCTCGGGAGGAGCCGCTCGGCGAGACCGTAGGAGCGCTCGAAGCGCGTGCGCCCCGCCGTCACCACCTCGCCCCAGCGGAACAGGACCTCGAGGCCGCGCTTGATGTCGGACCAGCCCCACCAGGGGCCCGTGCGGACGTTGGCCTCGTGCTCGATCTCGGAGGCGCGGAGGGGACCGTCGGCGAGCGCGGCGCGGAGCCAGTCGAGGGTGGCGCGGTTCTCGTGGGCCCAGCCCTCGTGCTCGGGCAGACGGACCCGGCGGTAGTGCTCCATCCGCCAGCGGTAGAGCGGGAGATCCTCGCGGCGGACGAGGGCGGCCTCGTGTGCCCAGTACTCGACGTAGGGGCCGTCGGGGGAGAAGGCCGCGGCGTCGAGGAGGGAGCGATCGTACGGGCCGAGCCGCGCGAGCAGCGGCAGGTAGTGGCTCCGCTCGAAGACGTTCACCGAGTCGAGCTGGAGCGGGCGGATCCGGTCCACGGCGGCGCGCACCCGGCGCGCGTCGACCCGGGAGGGACGGGGGACGCCGAACCCCTGCGCCGCCAGGGCGATGCGGCGCGCGAGCGCGGGGGAGAGCTGCTCGGTCATGGTCCGCCCACGCTAGCGAACGCCCCCGACATCGCCGTCCCCGATTCGGCCCCCGGCGTTCGCCCGGCATTCACCGCCCCGCTCCCTCGCCGTCTCGCGGCGCTCCTACCGTTCCCGAGGCCGTCCCACCGGGGCGGCCCACGCGACTCCTGGAGGACCCTTGACCATTCAGCGCCTGTCGCGCACCGCCGCGGTCGCCGCCGCCGGCACCGCCCTCGTCTTCACGCTCTCGGCCTGCTCCGGCGGCGCCACCGCCTCGTCCGACGGCGGCGGCGCGGACGCGGCGTCCGCCGCGGACCTCGGCGGGCTGGACGCCCTGGTCGAGGCCGCGAAGGCCGAGGGCGAGCTCAACGTCATCGCCCTGCCCGACACCTGGGCGAACTACGGCGAGCTGATCAGCGGCTTCGAGGACGAGTACGGCATCACCGTGAACTCCGCCGACCCCGACGTCTCCTCCGCGGAGGAGATCAGCACGGCGGAGAACCTCGCCGGGCAGGACACCGCTCCCGACGTGTTCGACCTCGGGCCGGCCGTCGCTCTGGCGAACACGGACATGTTCGCGCCGTACAAGGTCGAGTCCTGGGACGACATCCCCGAGGGGAACAAGGAGGAGTCGGGCCTCTGGGTCAACGACTACACCGGCCTGATGTCGATCGGGTTCGACGCGGCCGCGGTGCCTGCGCCCACGTCGCTCGAGGACCTCCTCGGCGCCGACTACCGCGGCTCGGTCGCGATCAACGGCGACCCGACCCAGGCGGGAGCCGCCGCGGCCGCAGTGCAGCTCGCGGCTCTCCAGTCCGGCGGCTCCGCCGACGACGTCCAGGCGGGGATCGACTTCTTCGAGAAGCTGAACGACGCCGGCAACTTCCTGCCGCTGGACCCGACCGACGCCACCATCGCCTCGGGCGAGACCCCGGTCGTCTTCGACTGGAGCTACAACAACCTCGCCGCCGGGAAGGCGAACGAGGGCACCCGCGAGTGGACGACGACCGTCCTCCCGGGCTCCGCCGTCGGCAGCTACTACAACCAGGCGGTCAACGCCGACGCTCCGCACCCCGCGGCCGCGCGGCTCTGGCAGGAGTACCTCTACTCCGACGCCGCGCAGAACCTCTACCTCGCCGCCGGCGCCTACCCGGTGCGCCTGGCCGCGATGACCGAGGCCGGCACGGTCGACCAGGACGCGCTCGACGCCGTCGGCGCCGCTCCCTCCGACCTCGTCCAGTTCACGGAGGAGCAGACCGAGGCGGCCTCGTCGCTCCTCGCCGAGAAGTGGGCCGCGGCGATCCAGTGACCACCGCTCCCGCCGAGGCCGTCTCCGGGGCGTCCGCGCTCCGGGGACGGCGCGGCACCCCGGCCGTGCTGGGCGTCGCCCCCTTCGCGCTCTACGTCCTGCTGTTCCTGGCCGTCCCCACGGTCCTCGCGGTGGCGACCGGATTCACGGACGGAGACGGCCGCTTCACCACGGCGAACGTGCTGGCGCTCGGGGATCCCGTCGTGCTGTCCGCCTTCGGCGCGTCGCTCGGGCTCTCGGCCGTCACCGCCGTCGTCGGCGCGGTGCTGGGCGCGGTCGTGTGCCTGGCCCTGCTCGGCTCCGATCCGCGCGGGGCGCTCCGGACCGTCGTCGATGCAGCGGCGAGCGTCCTCGCGCAGTTCGGCGGCGTGATGCTCGCGTTCGCGTTCATCGCGACGATCGGCGTGCAGGGGCTGGTGACCACCCTCCTCGCGGGAGCGGGCGTCGACCTCTACGCCGACGGCGTGTGGCTCTACCAGCTGCCCGGGCTCGTCCTCCCCTACCTCTACTTCCAGGTGCCCCTGATGGTGCTCACGTTCCTGCCCGCGCTCGAGGGCCTGCGTACGGAGTGGGCCGAGGCGAACGCGGTGCTCGGCGGGGGCCGGCTCGGCTACTGGCTGCACGTGGCACTCCCGGTTCTGGCGCCGTCGTTCCTCGGCTGCGTCCTGCTGCTGTTCGCGAACGCGTTCTCCTCCTTCGCCACCGCGGCGGCGCTCATCAGCCAGGGCGCGCAGATCGTCCCGTTGCAGATCCGCGCCGCGCTGGTCAGCGAGACGGTGCTGGGCCGCGAGAACCTCGCGGGCGCCCTCGCGCTCGGGATGCTCGCGGTGATGGTGGTCCTGATGTCCGGGTACGCGCTGCTGCAGCGCCGGGCCCGGCGGTGGCAGCGATGAGGCCCGCGCGGCTCCTGTCCGGGGCGGTGCTCGTGATCACCGGGCTGGTGTTCGCCGTCCCGATCGTCGCGATGGCGGAGTTCACGCTCCGCAGCGCCGGCGGCCACGACCTCTCGCACTGGACGGCGATCCTCGACCCGGAGAACGAGCGCGCCTACCGCTCGCTGTTCCAGGGGATCGGCAACTCGCTGGTCCTCGCCGTCGTCACCGCCCTCATCGTCCTGGTCCTGCTGGTGCCGACGATGCTGCTCGTCGAGATCCGGCTCCCGCGCCTGCGCCGGGCTCTGGAGCTGGTCTGCCTGCTCCCGCTGACCGTGCCCGCCATCGTCCTCGTCGTCGGCCTCGCGCCGGTCTACTCCGTGGTCACCCGGCTCGCCGGCTCCGCGCCGTGGACGCTCGCTCTCGCCTACGGGGTGCTGGTCCTGCCCTACGCCTACCGCGCCGTGGCGGCGAACCTCGCCGGTCTCGACGCCGTGACGCTCTCGGAAGCGGCCCGCTCGCTCGGCGCGGGCCCGCTCGCGGTGCTCGGGAGGGTCCTCCTGCCGAACCTGCGCCGGGGCCTGGTCGCGGCCGCGCTGATCACCGTCGCAGTCGTTCTCGGCGAGTACACGATCGCCTCGCTCCTCAGCCGCACCACCCTCCAGACCGGCCTGGTGCAGGTGTCGAAGTCCGACGCCTACGTCGCCGTGATCTTCTCGCTGCTCTCCCTCCTCTTCGCCTTCGCCCTCCTGATCGGGATCGGCCGCCTCGCGCGGATCGGCCTGCCGACGGGCCGGGCGCGCTCCTCGAAAGGCTCCTCGTGATGGCTCCCACCCTCCCCGGCGCCCGCGTGCGCTTCGTCGACGTGGAGCGGCACTACGGCTCCGCGCGAGCGCTCGACGGCGTCTCGTTCGACGTGGCCCCGGGCGAGTTCATCGCGCTGCTCGGCCCCTCCGGCTGCGGCAAGACCACAGCCCTGCGAGCCCTCAGTGGTCTCGAGCGGATCGACGCGGGGCGGATCCTCGTCGACGAGGAGGACGTCGCCCACGTCCCCGTCGCGAAGCGCGACATGGGCATGGTCTTCCAGTCGTACTCGCTCTTCCCGCACCTGCGGGCGCGCGAGAACGTCGAGTTCGGGCTGCGCACCCGGGGAGTCGGGGCGCGCGAGCGCCGGGCGGCCGCGGGGGAGGCGCTGGAGGTCGTGGGCCTCGGCGCCCTCGGCGACCGCTACGCGCACGAGCTCTCCGGCGGCCAGCAGCAGCGGGTGGCGCTCGCGCGCGCCCTCGTCACGCGGCCGCGGGTGCTGCTGCTGGACGAGCCCCTGTCGGCCCTGGACGCGAAGGTCCGCGTCCAGCTGCGCGACGAGATCAAGCGCCTGCAGTCCGAGATCGGCATCACCACGTTCTTCGTCACGCACGACCAGGAGGAGGCGCTCGCCGTCGCCGACCGCGTCGCGGTGATGAACGCCGGGCGGATCGAGCAGCTGGGTGCACCGGAAGACCTCTACGCGCGCCCGGCGACCGCCTTCACGGCCCGCTTCGTCGGCCTCTCGACGGTGGTCGCGGGGACGGTCTCGTCGGGATCGGTCCTCGCGCTCGGCGTGCGCCTGCCGCTCGTCGACGCGGCGGCAGCGGACGGGCCCGTGTCGGTGTTCCTCCGCCCCGAGGACCTCGCCGTCGTGGCCGACGGCGCTCCCGACTCCCTGCCCGGAGTCGTCCTCGCCTCGAGCTTCCTGGGGCCGGTGCGGCGCTCGACCGTCCGGCTGTCGACGGGCGAGGAGGTCACCGTCCAGCACGCGTCGGGGCATCGCCTCGAGCCGGGGGAGCGGGTCGGCGTGCTGCCCGCGCGGCGCCCGGTGGCGGTCGGTCCGGCACCGGAGCAGGCGGCGGTCGGCGCCGCCGCATGAGCACTCCCCGGGGATACCGCGCGGGGTATGCGCCGGGGCCTAGTCTGGGCAGATGAGACTCGGCAGGTCCCGCCGCACCTCCGGCCCGCGCGCCGTCCAGCCCGCCGCGCCCGTCGCCCCGGCCGCCCCCTCCCGGCCCGCTCCCGTCGCCGATTCGGCCTTCGTGAGCGACGGGATGCGCATCGCGGGCGCCTGGGCCTGGCGCGTCCTCGTCGTGGTCGCGGCGCTCGCGGTGCTGGTGCTGCTCGTCATCGAGCTGCGGCTGATCGTCATCCCGCTCCTGCTCGCGATCGTGATCGCCGCCCTCCTGGTGCCGTTCTCGAGCTTCCTCCAGCGCCACCGCTGGCCCAAGTGGGCCGCCGTCGTCCTGGCGGAGCTGGGGATCGTCGTGGTGATCGGCGGGCTCCTCTTCCTCGTCGTCACCCAGGTCTACTCCGGCTTCGACGACCTCAGCCGGCAGACGGTGCAGTCCTACGACGACTTCAAGGCCTTCCTCCTCGAGTCGCCGCTCCACCTCACCGAGACCGATATCAACCAGTACGCGCAGCAGGCCCTCACGGCCCTGCAGCAGGACTCGGGGATGCTGGTCAGCGGCGCGCTCAGCGTCGGCTCGACCGTCGGCCACCTGCTGACGGGCGTGCTGCTCACCCTCTTCTCGACGCTGTTCATCCTGATCGACGGGCCGAACATCTGGAGCTGGGTCGTCCGCCTCTTCCCGCGCCGCGCCCGCGGAGCCGTCGATGGCGCCGGTCGCGCAGGGTGGGTCACGCTGACCAACTTCGTGAAGGTGCAGATCCTGGTCGCCTTCGTCGACGCGGTCGGCATCGGCCTCGGCTCCTTCCTCCTCGGCGTCCCGCTGGCCATCCCGATCGGCGTGCTCGTCTTCCTCGGCTCCTTCGTGCCGGTCATCGGCGCCGTGGTGACCGGGGCGCTGGCCGTCTTCATCGCGCTGGTCTACAACGGACCGCTGATCGCGCTCTTCCTGCTGATCGTCGTCCTCGCGGTGCAGCAGCTCGAGGGCCACATCCTCCAGCCGCTGATCATGGGGTCGGCGGTCAAGGTCCACCCGCTGGCCGTCGTGCTCGCTGTGGCCGGAGGCTCGATCATCGGCGGCATCGCCGGCGCCTTCTTCGCGGTGCCCGTCGTGGCCACGCTCAACGTCATGGTCAAGTACGTCGCGAGCGGAGCCTGGCGCTCGCCGACCCGAACCCCCGAGAGAGTTGCCGCAGAGCATGCAGACTAGCCGCGTCGTCGGACCCGCCCTCCACGAGTTCGAGGCGGCCCGCGCCGTCCTCGCCCCCGTCATCGCCGCCACCCCCATGGAGACGAGCACCTTCCTCGCGCAGGTCCTCGGCTCGCCCGTGTTCCTCAAGTGCGAGAACCTCCAGCGCACCGGCTCCTACAAGATCCGCGGAGCCGTGTTCCGGATGTCGCGGCTCACCCCGGAGGAGCGGGCCCGCGGAGTCGTGGCGGCCTCGGCCGGCAACCACGCGCAGGGCGTCGCCTACGCGGCGCGAGAGCTGGGGATCAAGGCCACGATCTTCATGCCGATCGGCGTCGCGCTGCCCAAGCTCGCGGCCACCCGTGACTACGGCGCTGACGTGGTGCTGAGCGGGCACATCTTCAACGAGGCGCTCGCGGCGGCGGCGGAGTTCGCCGAGCGCACCGGCGCGGTCTTCGTTCCTCCCTACGACCACCCCGACGTGATCACCGGCCAGGGCACGGTCGGCCTCGAGATCCTCGAGCAGGCCCCCGCCGTCGAGACCATCGTGGTGCCCATCGGCGGGGGCGGCCTCATCGCCGGGGTCGCCTCGGCGGCCAAGCAGAAGGCGGCCGAGGAGGGGCGCACTCTCCGCGTCATCGGCGTGCAGGCGGCCAACGCGGCGCCGTACCCCCTCTCGCTCGCGAGCGGCGAGCCGACCGCGATCACGATCTCTCCGACGATCGCCGACGGCATCGCCGTGGCGAAGCCGGGGCAGCTGAACTTCGCGATCGTCCGCGAGATGGTGGACGAGGTCGTCACCGTCGAGGACGACGACATCGCCCGGGCTCTGCTGGTGCTGCTGGAGCGGGCGAAGCTCGTGGTGGAGCCCGCGGGCGCGGTGGGCATCGCGGCGATCCTGACGGGGAAGATCCGCGACGCCGGAGCGACCGCGGTCATCCTGTCGGGCGGCAACATCGATCCGCTGATGATGGAGCGGGTGATCAGCCGGGGCCTGGCCGCGTCGGAGCGCTACCTCAAGATGAGCATCGGGCTGCCGGATCGTCCGGGGCAGCTGTCGCGCATCGCGGAGCTCATCTCGGAGGCGAACGCGAACGTGGTCGAGGTGCTGCACACCCGGCACGGCCGGGGCCTGCAGATCAGCGAGGTCGAGATCGAGATCAGCGTCGAGACCCGCGGCCCCGAGCACGCCGACCGCGTCATCCAGGTCCTCACCGACGCCGGCTACGCCCCCCGCATCTCCCGCAACTGACCGCTTGAGGGCGCCGCGGTGTTCTCCGCAGAGCGGAGGACAAAGCCGGTACCGGCGATCTCGCGCCCTCGCCGTCGCCGCGAAGCCTGCGCGGCGCTCCCGTTCGGAGAGGGCTGATCGTGCGTCACGGTGCTCTCCGCAAGGCGGAGGAGGAAGCGGTACCGGCGGTGTCGCGCCCGACGCTGTCGCCGCGAAGCCGGCGCCCCCCGTCTGGAGAGGGCTGATCGTGCGTCGCGGCGTTCTCCGCAAGGCGGAGGAGGAAGCGGTACCGGCGGTATCGCGCCCTACGCTGTCGCCGCGCAGCCGGCGCCCCGCTCCCGTTCAGAGAGGGCTGATCGTGCGTCGCGGCGTTCTCCGCAAGGCGGAGGAGGAAGCGATACCGGCGGTATCGCGCCCGACGACAACGCCGCGGAGAGCGCCGCGACGCACGATCAGTGGCCGGACCAGGTCTCGACGTTGGCGACGCGGACCTCGATCTCCCGCCCGTTGGGTGCCGTGAAGCGGGCGGTGTCGCCGACGTCCAGGCCCATGATCGCCGATCCGAGGGGGCTCTGGGGGCTGTAGACGTCGAGGTCGCTCTCGCCCGCCATCTCGCGGTTGCCGAGGAGGAAGCGGGACTCGTCGCCGGCGATCTCGGCGGTGATGATGGTGCCGGCCTCGACGACCCCGTGGCTCTCGGGGGGCGTGCCGATCTCGGCTTCGCGGAGGAGGGAGGTCAGCTGGCGGATGCGGGCCTCGATCTTGCCCTGCTCGTCCTTCGCGGCGTGGTAGCCGCCGTTCTCCTTCAGGTCGCCCTCCTCGCGGGCGACCTCGATGCGCTTGGCGATCTCCTCGCGTCCGTTGGTGGACAGCTCGGTGAGCTCCGCCTCGAGGCGGTCGTACGACTCCTGGGTCATCCAGGTCACCTGTGACTGGTCGGCCATGGTGGGCTCCTGCTCTGCGGGCCGCGCTCGCGGCGCCCGGCAGCACCGTGCGGAGGTGTCCGCGTCCGGCGGTGGGGACGGCCGGCGTCAGGCGGCGGTGGGAATGGCGAGGCCCCGACGAGTCCGTCAGGGCTTCGGGCAAGCCTACGGGAGCCAGCAGGAGGAGATCAAACCTGTGTTCGCGAGCTCGGTGGTGCGGACGGTCTCCGTGTAGGAGCGGAAGCGCTCCGTCGAGGCGGGGTACTCCACGACCAGCCAGCCGACCACGGCGGACTGCTCGTTGAGGGCCTGGACCGCGCAGGCGACCTCGCGGCCGACGGGCGCGGTGAGGTCGAAGGAGACGGTGACGGTGCGGTCGTCCACGACCTGGTGCGCGGTGTCCTGGACGTCCACCCCGCCGCGTGCTCCGTCGAGTCCGGCCCAGACGACCCAGGCGGCGAAGACGGCGACGAAGGCGAGCGCGACGCCGCCGAAGAGCCAGCGGTTCCCGCGGCGGGTGCGCGTCGTGCGGCCGTAGCGGGTGGCGAGGGGTCCAGCGGCGCGGACGGCGTCCGGATCGAGCGCGGGCGCGGCGGCTCCCTCGACGCTCTCGGACGTGCGGGCGGCCACGGAACTCCCTGGGTGATGCGTCTACTCTGGACGGGTGGCGCGCGTCCTTCGCGGACGGGAGCGCCGATCCCATTAAACCCCGAGGAATCGAGCGATCGTGTCCCAGGCCGTCGAGGTCTCCGTCGATTCGGAGGTGCGGGACACTCCGCGCCTCCTCGCCGTGCACGCCCATCCTGACGACGAGTCGAGCAAGGGCGCGGCGACGCTGGCCGCCTACGCCTCGCGGGGCGCCGAGGTCATGGTGGTCTCCTGCACCGGAGGCGAGGCCGGCTCCGTGCTGAACGAGGGCCTCGAGGCCCGCGCGCACGCCGAGCGCGACATCGGCGGCCTCCGCCGGTACGAGATGGCGGCCGCTCGCGAGGCGCTCGGCGTCGAGCACGCCTGGCTCGGCTTCGTCGACTCCGGCATGCCCGAGGACGGGAAGGTCGACGCCGCCTCGTTCGCGGGCCTGCCGCTCGCCACGGCCGCCGCTCCGCTCGTGCGCCTGGTCCGCCGGTTCCGGCCGCACGTGATCATCAGCTACGACGAGAACGGCGGCTACCCGCACCCCGACCACATCCGCGCCCACCAGGTCGCCGTCGAGGCTTACCGCGCGGCGGGCCTCGCCGAGGAGTACCGGGGCACGGGCGCTCCGTGGTCGATCTCGAAGCTGTACTACGACCGCGTCTTCAGCGGCCAGAAG
Organism: Rathayibacter sp. AY1C6; assembly: GCF_002931535.1. Classification (NCBI taxonomy): domain Bacteria; kingdom Bacillati; phylum Actinomycetota; class Actinomycetes; order Micrococcales; family Microbacteriaceae; genus Rathayibacter; species Rathayibacter sp. AY1C6. Next base: position 132,173 of record NZ_PSWC01000001.1, read on the forward strand.
CTGCGGGCGATCGCCGAGCACCTGCGCTCGATCGACCCGGGGGACCCGCGCCTGTCGGTCTTCGAGGAGATGAAGCGCTGGAACGAGGACACCCCGTACCTCGCGACCACGCGGGTCGTGATCTCCGGCTTCCACGATCGGCGCGATGCGGCCCTGCTCGCCCACGCCAGCCAGGTCGCTCCGGACAACGCCTTCTTCTTCCTCCCGCACGAGGCGATCGACGCCGCCTGGCCGACCGACGACTTCCAGCTCGTCGAGAGCCGGGTCGACGCGCCGACGCCCGAGACGGATCTCTTCGCCGGTCTCGACCTGGCCGAGCTCGCCCCGGGCCCGACCGCGGTCGTCCCGCCGATCGCTCCCGACCCCGAGCCCTCGGGGGACGCCCCGGTGTCCCCGGAGCCCGACGGCTCCGGCGTCGTCGTCGCCGACGAGGTGCGCGCGTGATCGCCGCGCTGCTCGAGGGCGCCCAGCGCGCCGTCGTCCTCGCCTCCACGACGGTGCCGACCCCCGGCCCCGAGTTCAACGAGGACACGGTCACGCCGGGCCTCTTCGGCTTCATCACGATGCTCGTGATCGCTCTGGCCGCCGTCCTTCTCGCGCTCGACATGGTCCGGCGCGTGCGGCGGACCACCTACACAGCCCAGGTGAAGGAGCGGCTCGACGCCGAGGAGGCGGAGCGCAGCGAGGGCTGAGCCCGGCCCGCAGCGGTGGGCCCCGGCCCCGCTAGGCGTTGTACGCGGGGTGGAGCGAGACGATCAGCGCCGCCGTCCAGTGGCAGAGGAACGCCACGGCCGTGAGCGCATGGAAGATCTCGTGGAAGCCGAAGACGCCCGGGACCGGGTTGGGCTTCTTGATCCCGTAGATCACGGCTCCGGCGGAGTAGCAGAGCCCGCCGACGAGGACGAGCACCATCATCGTCGCGCTGGCCTCGAAGAGCGGTCCGAGGTACATCACGGCCGCCCAGCCCAGCAGCAGGTAGAGAGGCACGTAGAGCCAGCGCGGTGCCCCGATCCAGAAGACGCGGAAGCCGATCCCGAGCAGCGCCCCCGCCCAGACCAGGACCAGCAGGAGCGTGCCCTGCGCGGGCGGCAGGGCGAGCACGGCCAGCGGCGTGTAGGTGCCGGCGATCAGCAGGAAGATGTTGGCGTGGTCGATCCGCTTGAGGATCATCTTCGTCCGCGGCTTCCAGTCGAAGCGATGGTACAGAGCGGAGTTGCCGAAGAGCAGGAGCGACGTGGTCGCGAACACCGCGGCCGCCCACTTCGCCGCGGTCCCCTCCGCGACCACGATCAGCACCACTCCGGCGACGATCGCGAGCGGGAAGAGGCCGGCGTGGATCCAGCCGCGCCAGGTGGGCCGGGCCTCCGCGGAGGAGTCGTGCTCGATCGCGTCCTCGACGAGGGGGAGGGCGGGCAGGTCCGGGCCGTCCGCACCGACGGCGTCTCCGCCGCGGACGGTGCGGGCGCGGGGATCGGACGGGGGAGGCGTCGGCCGCTGGCTCATGCCGGACAGACTACGACGCCGTCCCGGGCCGACGCCGAGCGCCGCCGGGCTTCGAGGAGCGCCCCGGGTCGACTACCGTGTCACTGTGCCGAAGCCGAGACTGCCTGTGGGAAGGGACCTCCTCTACGGCGTCTACAAGAAGCGCCTCCGCTCGAGCCTTCCCCCTGACTCCCTGCCGAACCACGTCGCGATGATCATCGACGGCAACCGGCGCTGGGCGCGGCAGCGGGCCCTCGAGACCGCCGCGCACGGCCACCGGGCCGGCGCCGCCAAGGTGCACGAGTTCCTGCAGTGGTGCGACGAGCTCGGCGTGCGCCACGTCACCCTCTACCTGCTCTCGCAGGACAACCTCGTCGGCCGCGACAGCAGCGAGCTGACCGAGCTGATCGCGATCATCGCCGACCTCGCCGCGGAGGTCTCGCAGCAGCCCGACTGGCGCGTGCAGCACGTCGGCTCCGACGAGGGCCTCCCGCCCTCGCTCGTGGCCGCGCTCGACACGGCGGAGGCGCGCACCGCCTCCCACACGGGCCTGCACGTCAATCTCGCGGTCGGCTACGGCGGGCGGCACGAGATCGCCCAGGCCGTGCGGAGCATCCTGGAGGAGCACGGCAAGCGCGGCTCCTCCATCGAGGACGTCGCGGGCCTGCTGACCCCGGAGCTCATCGGCGAGCACCTGTACACCAGCGGGCAGCCCGACCCCGATCTGGTCATCCGCACCTCGGGGGAGCAGCGCCTCTCCGACTTCATGCTCTGGCAGAGCGCGCACAGCGAGTTCTACTTCATGGAGGCGCTCGGCCCCGACATCCGCGAGGTCGACTTCCTCCGCGCGCTCCGCGACTACGCCGGACGGCACCGCCGCTTCGGCAGCTGACCTCGCGGCTCCTGCCGCACCACCGACCGGAAGGGCCGGCATGAGCTCGAACGAGGCCACCTCCACCACGACCGAGGACTACCTCGCCGGTTTCGGCGAGGAGACGGGGTACCTCGACTTCGGCCGGGTGGGCCCGCTCTCGGCGACCGTCGCCGCCGAGCAGGAGGCGGCCGTCGAGCTGCTGGTGCGCGCGCGCAGCGGCACCCTCGACGAGCTGTTCCGGCAGGACGAGCGCGTCCGGGCGGCGGCGGCGGCTCTCGTGCGCGTCCCCGCCGACCGCGTCGTCTTCCAGCCCAACACCTCGACCGGCCTCCTGCACGCGCTGTTCGGCGCCTCGGGCGCGGTGCTGCTGTCTGCCGCGGAGTTCCCGAGCCTGCCGTTCGCGGCGGTGCGCTCGGCGCAGGCTCTCGGCTCGGTGGAGCCCCGCTGGCTGCGGACCGAGCAGGGACGGGTGACGCCGGAGGCGGTCCGCGAGCAGCTCACGGACGACGTGACGACCGTCGCGGTGAGCCTGGTCGACTCCCGCACGGGCTACCTCGCGGACGTCGCGGCGATCCGCGACGTGATCGGCGACCGGATGCTCGTCCTCGACGCGATCCAGGGCTTCGGCGTCGTCGACGCGCCCTACGAGCTGGCGGACGTGGTCGTCACCGGCGGCCAGAAGTGGCTCCGCGCCGGGTGGGGGACGGGCTTCCTCGCGCTCAGCGAGCGGGCGCTGTCGCGGCTGACCCCGGTGCTCTCCGGCTGGACGGGATCGGAGCAGGCGGAGCCGTGGGACGAGGTGGCTCCGCCGCGCGGCGACGCCCGCGCCTTCAGCATCAGCAACCCGGACCCGATCGCCCAGGCCCGGCTCGCCTCGGCGCTGGAGGAGGTCGCCGCGGTCGGGCAGTCGACGATCGCCGCGCTCGTGGCGGAGCGGGTCAGCGCGATCGTCGACCTCGCGGACGAGTTCGGGCTGGCGGTCGTGGGCTCCCGCGGCGAGCACGAGCGCGCCGGCATCGTGGTCGTCGAGCCGGAGCCGGAGGAGCTGGCCCCGCTGGCGGCCTCCCTCGCCGCGCACGGCGTCACCGCGCGCCTGCGTCCGAGCACCGTCCGCTTCAGCGCGCACGCCGGCACCACCGACGCGACCCTCGCGCTGCTCCGCGCCGCCCTGATCTCGTCGGCCACGAGCATCGATTACTAGGCCGGATTCCGCGCGTTCACACACTGGTTACACATTCGTAGCGGTGAGAAGCACACGGATGTCATTCGCCGGGTTAGGTTCGAGTCATCAGGTACAGCGCCTGGTCGAGACGGCCACAGAAGTACGGCTCGACATCGCGCAGACGCCGAAGGGACACTGCGCGGTGCACGACACGCACCGATGAGGCCGGCTCGAGGACATGAGCCGGGGGCTCCGGCCCCTGGAGTGTGGAGAGTCGTCGTGACAGTTCCCCAGGGCATGGATCCGCAGACCGGGACGCAGGGCGGCGTCCACCGCCGTGTCCAGCACGGCTCCTCGGATCCGGCCGATCAGCTCCTCCGCACCTACGTCCTGGACACCTCGGTGCTGCTGTCGGATCCGTCCTCGATGTTCCGGTTCGCGGAGCACGCCGTCGTGCTGCCGATCGTCGTCATCAGCGAGCTCGAGGGCAAGCGCAACGATCCCGAGATCGGCTACTTCGCCCGGCAGGCCCTGCGCCGCCTCGACGAGCTGCGCGTGCAGCACGAGCGCCTCGACTTCCCCATCGCCGTCGGCCGCGGCGGCACGCTCCGTGTCGAGCTCAACCACTCGAACATGTCGGTGCTGCCGAGCGGGCTCCAGATGGGCGACAACGACGCGAGGATCCTCGCCGTCGCGCTCAACCTGCAGAGCGAGGGCGCCGCGGTGACCGTCGTGTCCAAGGACATGCCGATGCGCGTGAAGGCCGCCTCCATCGGCCTCGCCGCGGAGGAGTACCTGGCCGAGCAGGCCCCCGAGTCCGGTTGGACCGGCATGGACGACGTGACGCTCGGCGGCGACGCGATGAGCGAGCTCTACGACCGCGAGCGGCTCTTCACGGACGTCGTGGCCGACATCCCGGTCAACACCGGACTCGTCGTCCACTCCGACCGCGGCTCCGCTCTCGCGAGGGTCACCGGCAAGCGGCAGATCACGCTGGTCCGCGGCGACAAGGACGTGTTCGGCCTGCACGGGCGGTCGGCGGAGCAGCGGCTCGCGATCGACCTGCTGCTCGACCCGGAGGTCGGCATCGTCTCGCTCGGCGGCAGGGCCGGCACCGGCAAGTCGGCGCTGGCGCTCTGCGCGGGCCTGGAGGCGGTGCTGGAGAAGCGCCAGCACAAGAAGATCATGGTCTTCCGGCCGCTCTACGCGGTGGGCGGCCAGGACCTCGGCTTCCTGCCCGGCGACGCGGCCGAGAAGATGAACCCCTGGGCGCAGGCGGTCTTCGACACGCTCGGGGCGCTGGTGTCGCAGAACGTGCTCGACGAGGTGATCGAGCGCGGGATGCTCGAGGTGCTGCCGCTCACGCACATCCGAGGGCGCTCGCTGCACGACGCGTTCGTGATCGTCGACGAGGCGCAGTCGCTGGAGCGGAACGTCCTGCTCACGGTGCTCTCGCGCGTCGGGCAGAACTCCCGGGTGGTGCTGACCCACGACGTGGCGCAGCGCGACAACCTCCGGGTCGGCCGGCACGACGGGGTCGCCTCCGTGATCGAGACGCTGAAGGGCCACCCGCTGTTCGCGCACGTCACGCTGACCCGCTCCGAGCGCTCGGCGATCGCCGCTCTGGTCACCGAGATGCTGGAGTCGAACGAGCTCGCCTGACGGGCTCGCCGTGCGTCCGGCCCGTGGGATCCGAGGATCCCCTGGCCGGGCGCGTCCCTGCAGGGCACCGGGGCGTAGCGTGGACGGGTGAGCATCCTCGACGATGCGCTCCTCGAGCGCTTCCGCACCCGCGCGGCCGACTACGACGAGCGCAACGCGTTCTGCGCGGACGACCTGGAGGAGCTGCGCTCGATCGGGTACCTGGCGCTGCTCGTCCCCGAGGAGCTCGGCGGTGCCGGCCTCGGCCTGGAGCAGGCGGCAGCCGAGCAGACGCGCCTCGCGACCGCCGCGCCCGCGACCGCGCTCGCCGTCAACATGCACCTGGTCTGGACCGGGATCGCGCGACTCCTGCTCGAGCGGGGCGACGACTCCCTCCGCTCGGTCCTCGTCGACGCCGCGGCGGGTCACGTCTTCGCCTTCGGCAACAGCGAGGCGGGCAACGACCTGGTGCTCTCGGATTCGCTGACGCGGGCGGAGCCGCTCGGGGACGGCGGCTACCGCTTCACCGGCACGAAGGTCTTCACCTCCCTCGCGCCCGCCTGGACGCGGCTCGGCGTGTTCGGCCGCGACGACAGCGGGACGGAGCCGCGGCTCGTGCACGGCTTCGTGCACCGTGAGAGCCCGGAGTCTGCGGTCGCCGGGCTCGAGGTCCGCGACGACTGGGACACGCTCGGCATGCGGGCGACCCAGAGCCGCACGACGGTGCTCGACGGCGTCGTCGTCCCGGCCGGGCGGATGATCCGCTCGCTGCCCGTCGGACCGACCGCCGACCCCTTCGTCTTCGCCGTCTTCGCGGCCTTCGAGCTGCTGATCTCCTCGGTCTACCTCGGTGTCGCGCAGCGCGCGCTCGACCTCGCCGTCGCCTCCGTCCGCCGACGGACCTCCCTCCGGGCGGGAGGGCGGCCACTGGCGGAGGACCCCGAGGTGCGGCACCGGGTGGCTGAGGCCGGGATGCTTCTCGACGGGCTCGAGGCGCCCCTGCGCACGGCGGCGGCCGACGTGGACGCGCTCGTCGACCGCGGTGCGCGCTGGTTCCCCTCGCTGGTCGGGGTGAAGATCCGCACCACGGAAGGAGCGCTCCGCGTGGTCGAGAGCGCCGTCCGGATCGCGGGCGGCTCGGCGTACCAGCGCCGGTCGGAGCTCGGTCGCCTCTACCGAGACGTGCTCGCCGGGCAGTTCCACCCCTCCGACGACGCGTCGGCTCACGGCGCCTGGGCGTCGCTCCTGCTGGGACCGCTGCCTCCGCGCGACTGAGGCCGGGGAGGGACCCGCCGCCGCCCGAGCACACCTGCGGGCCGCCCTGTGGAGAACTCCGACGCCCCGAGGGCGGTGCCCCCTAGTCTCGGCGGATGCTCCGCGGATCTCTACTCGACCGGGCCGCCCTGCTCCTCGGCGCCCTGGTGCTCCTCCTGATCGGGGCCCCGCACCTGGGTCGGGCGCCCGGCCTCGTCCCGGTGGCGCTCGCGAGCGTGCCGTTGGTGCTGGCGGACGTGCGCGGGCACCGGCTCCCGAACGCGGTCACGCTCCCGCTGCTGGTGGTCGGAGCCGTCCTCGCGCCCACGGCGGGGACGCTTCTCGCCGTCCTCGCGACGGTGCTGTGCCTGGGCGTGCTGCATGCGGCGGGCGGGCTGGGCCTCGGCGACGTGAAGCTCCAGGCGGCCCTCTCACCGCCGCTCGCGGCTCTCGGACCCGAGCAGGTCGTCGCCGCGCCCGCTGTCGGCTTCGCGGTGGCGGGGCTGTGGGTGCTCGTGCTGCGCGTCCGCGGACGGGTCGCGTTCGGACCGTTCCTGCTCGCGGGGTTCTGGCTGGTGCTCTGATGGCCCGCCTCCGCGCCGAGCGCAGGGACGGGCCGTCGGAGGGCCGGGCTCAGCCGGGGTGGGTCATCGACATGACGTCGAGGGCGCTGTCGAGCTGCTCCTCCGTCACCTCGCCGCGCTCGACGAAGCCGAGGTCGACGACCGACTCTCGGACGGTGATCCCCTTGGCGACCGAGTTCTTCGCGACCTTGGCGGCGGCCTCGTAGCCGATCACCTTGTTGAGCGGCGTGACGATCGAGGGGGAGGACTCGGCGAGGGCGCGGGCGTGCTCGACGTCGGCCTCGAGGCCGTCGACGGTCTTGTCGGCGAGCAGCACGGCGGAGTTCGCGAGCAGGCGGATCGACTCCAGCAGCGCCGTCCCCATGACGGGGATCGCGACGTTGAGCTCGAAGGCGCCCGAGGCGCCCGCCCAGGCGATGGTGGCGTCGTTGCCGATCACGCGCGCGCAGACCATGAGGACGGCCTCCGGGATCACCGGGTTCACCTTGCCGGGCATGATCGAGGATCCGGGCTGGAGGTCGGGGATCCGCAGCTCTCCGAGGCCGGTGTTGGGGCCGGAGCCCATCCAGCGGAGGTCGTTGTTGATCTTGGTCAGGCTCACCGCGAGCACGCGCAGCGCTCCGGAGGCCTCGACCAGCGAGTCCCGCGCGCCCTGGGCCTCGAAGTGGTTGCGGGCCTCGGTGACGGGCAGGCCCGTCTCCTCCGCGAGGCGCGCGATGACCTTCTGCGGGAATCCGGCGGGGGTGTTGATCCCGGTGCCGACCGCGGTGCCGCCGAGCGGGACCTCGGCGACGCGGGGGAGCGCCGACTGCACGCGCTCGATGCCGAGGCGGATCTGCGCGGCGTAGCCGCCGAACTCCTGGCCGAGCGTGACCGGGGTGGCGTCCATCAGGTGGGTGCGGCCGGCCTTGACGACCTCGGCCCACTGCTCCGCCTTGACCTCGAGCGACTCGGCGAGCTGCTCGAGCGAGGGGATCAGCGACTCGATGAGCGCGCCGGTGACGGCGACGTGGACCGAGGTGGGGAACACGTCGTTGGAGGACTGCGAGGCGTTGACGTGGTCGTTCGGGTGCACGGTGCGGCCGAGGGCCGTGGTCGCCAGCGAGCCCAGCACCTCGTTCATGTTCATGTTCGAGGACGTGCCCGAGCCGGTCTGGTAGACGTCGATCGGGAAGTGCGCGTCGTAGCCGCCCTCGACGACGAGGTCGGCCGCGTCGGCGATCGCCCTGGCGATGTCGGCGTCGAGCACGCCCAGCTCGGCGTTGGCCAGCGCCGCCGCCTTCTTGATGCGGGCGAGGGCCGCGATCTGGGCAGGCTCGAGGCCCGCACCGGAGATCGGGAAGTTCTCGACCGCCCGCTGGGTCTGCGCGGCGTAGAGGGCGTCGCGGGGGACCCGCACCTCGCCCATCGTGTCGTGCTCGATGCGGAAGTCGCCTGAGTCGTCGGTCGGGGAGTGATCCACCACGCTGTGTTCGTCCTTGTCTGATCGGTTGGTGCTGTGCTGTCCGGAGCCGCTCACGCGGGATCCGATCCCACCGCGCTCGGAGCGGCGGCGGAGGAGGCCGAGCCGGAGTCGCGCTCCAGCTCGGAGACGTAGGGGCTGAGCTCGGGCGGATCGATGCCGAGCACGACATCGGACATCACGGTGCCGTCCGAGAGCCGGTAGTTGGCGCCGACGAGGGCGAGCCGCCCGGTCGCGACAGCGTCGGCGATCAGCGGGGAGCGCTGGAGCAGCTCGGCGACCGTGTCGCGCAGGTGCTCGCGGCCGACGGCCAGCGCGTCGGTCGCCGACGGGTCGACGAGCACGCGGCCGTCCGGCTGAGCACCCACGAGGCGGCGCACCGCGGGGATGATCGGCTCGATCAGGTGCTCGATGTGCGGGGGGAGCCGCTCGGCGCCGGGCGCCTGCGACTGGATCGCTGCCCGGACCGCTCCGCACTCGTCGTGGCCGAGCACGAGCAGCACCTTCACGCCGAGAACGGCGACGCCGTACTCCAGCGAGCCGATGATGGAGTCGGCGATCACCTGGCCGGCGTTGCGGACGACGAAGAGGTCGCCGAGCCCCAGGTCGAAGATGATCTCGGCCGCGAGGCGGGAGTCGCTGCAGCCGAAGAGCGCGGCGAGCGGGGCCTGAGCGGCGGCGAGCTCGGCGCGGCGCTCGACGTCCTGGCGGGGGTGGCGGGGCTCGCCGGCGACGAAGCGCTGGTTGCCGCGGAGCATCTCCTTCCAGACCCACGCCGGCGGGCGGGACTCGCGGGGGACGGTGCTGCTGGTTCCGAGGCTCATCGGGACTCCTCCTGGCCGATCTGCGGGGTGATGGCGTCCACGACCAGGCGGATCTCGTCCGTCGGGGCCGTGCCGTAGACGAGGTAGGTGCTGGAGCCCTCCGTCGTCTCGAGTGCGTAGGGCGTGTTGCCGGTGTCGTCGCCGGAGTCGCGGTGGTCGTAGACGGTCCAGTCGCGGCCGTCGATCGTCTCGACGCCGGTCGCCGCCCGGCGGTCGAGCTGCGTCGCGACCCAGGCCGCGTCCGCGTCGAGCCCCTGGCTCAGGCCGATGTAGCCCGCCTTCGGGGTGATCAGGCCGACGTACCAGTAGTCGGTGCCGTTCTCGCGGCGGAGCTCGGCCGCGTTGGCCTTCCAGCCGTCGGGCAGGGAGGGCACGGCGAGCGTCTGCTCCTCGCCCAGCTGGACCTGTGCGGCGACGCGGGGGACGTCGACCGAGGAGAGCTCCACGGTGTCGCCGCGGGGGACGAGCAGGACGATGAGCGCTACGGCGCCGACGGTCGCGAGCAGCGAGAAGACGAGGTTGTTGACCGTCTTGCGCTGACGGTAGAGCCGGGAGTTCTCGGCCTTGCGTGCGGCCGTTTCGGCCGCCGTCTCCGGGCGCCCGAGCTCGGCGACGACCCGCGCGGGCTTCGCGCGGCTCATCCGGCGGCCGCCCCTCCGGAGCGGGCCGCGTCCAGCCGGGTGCGTGCTCCGATCAGCCACTCCTCGCAGCGGGCGGCGAGGGCCTCGCCGCGCTCCCACAGGGCGAGCGAGCGCTCGAGGGTGGAGCTGCCCTGCTCGAGCTCGGACACGACGCGGACGAGCTCGTCGCGCGCCTGCTCGTAGGAGAATCCCGAGACGTCGGAGTCGGTCGCCGAGGCGTCGGGGGAGTCGGGCATGGGTCTGATCCTATCGATCGGGGCTGAGGGGGACGGGTGGCGCGGCGGGCTCAGGACCGGCCGGCGGGATCGCCGGTGGGCCCCTCGGAGCGGGCGCCGACGGCACCCTCCGCGAGCGTGAGGACGAGTGCGCCGCCGGCCGGTGCGTCGCCGGGCGCCCGGACGACGTGCCCGGCCGCGTTCTGGACGATCGCATAGCCGCGGTCGAGGGTGTGCTGGGGGGAGAGGGCGCGCAGGTGGCCGTGCAGGCGCTCGACCTCGAGGTGCGCGCGCTCGAGGCGGCGGTCCACCAGCTCGGCGCCGCGCGCCACCCAGCGGGTCAGCTCCTCGGAGTGCCGGTCGACCAGGACGTGCGGCTGGGCGAGCACCGGCCGCGAGCGCAGCTGCGAGAGCCGGTCGATCTCGTGCGAGACGAGCCCGCTCACGCGGCCGGTCATCCGCAGCCGGGCCTGCTGCACGCGCAGCAGCTCGTCGGAGACGTCGGGCACGACCCTCTTCGCGGCGTCGGTGGGAGTGGAGGCGCGCAGGTCGGCGACGTCGTCGAGCAGCGGGCGGTCGGCCTCGTGGCCGATCGCGCTGACGACCGGAGTGGAGCAGGCGGCGACGGCGCGCACGAGCGCCTCGTCGCTGAAGCCGAGCAGGTTCTGGAAGTCACCGCCTCCGCGGGCGATCACGATCACGTCGATGCTGTCGTCGGCCTCGAGGGTCCGCAGGGCCGAGAGCACCTCCGGGACCGTCCGGTCGCCCTGCACGGCCGAGTGGACCACCCGGAAGCGCACAGCCGGCCAGCGCAGCTGCGCGTTCCGCAGCACGTCCTTCTCGGCGTCCGAGTCCTTGCCGGTGATGAGGCCCACGCCGTGCGGGAGGAACGGCAGCGGCTTCTTGCGGGAGGCGTCGAACAGCCCCTCCGACGCCAGCTGCCGGCGGAGCCGCTCGAGCTTCTCGAGCAGATCGCCCAGGCCGACGTGGCGCATCTCGAAGACCTGCATCGAGAGCGTGCCGCCCTTGACCCAGTAGTTGGGCTTCACCAGCGCAATGACCCGATCGCCCTGCTTGAGGTCGGCCGGGAGGCGGCTCCGCACCGACGACCAGACGGTGAAGCCGACCGTCGCGTCTCCGGACAGGTCCTTCAGCTTCCCGTAGACGTTGCCGCCGGACGCGCCCCACTGGGTGATCTCGCCCTCGACCCACGCGGTCCCGAGGCGCTCGATCCAGCCCTTGATCTTGCTGGCGAGCAGGCCGACCGGCCAGGGTGCGTCGGCGGTGGGTGGGGCGTCGGTCATCGCTGCCTCTGCTCGGAGGGACGGGGGGAGCGGGAGTGCCCTCCCGCGACGACAACGGTACGGGACGGGTCCGACACCGGGACGGCCCGGGCACAGGATGCACCACGTAGAATCAGGGGGTGAGCCAAGTCCCGATCAGCCTGCCCATGCCGCGCATGCCCCGCGCCACAGGGCGTCTGCGCGACGTCCCCGTCGAGGGCCGCAAGCGCGTCCTCCTCGCCGCGCCCCGCGGCTACTGCGCCGGAGTCGACCGCGCGGTCGTCGCCGTCGAGAAGGCCATCGAGCACTACGGTGCCCCGGTCTACGTGCGCAAGCAGATCGTGCACAACGTGCACGTCGTCTCCACGCTCGAGAGCCAGGGCGCCATCTTCGTCGACGAGGTCGACGAGGTGCCCGAGGGATCGCACATCGTCTTCAGCGCGCACGGCGTCTCACCGGCCGTCGTCCAGGGCGCGGCCGACCGCAGTCTCCAGGCGATCGACGCGACCTGCCCCCTGGTGACGAAGGTGCACCGCGAGGCCGTCCGCTTCGCGCGCGACGACTTCGAGATCCTCCTCATCGGCCACGAGGGCCACGAAGAGGTCGAGGGCACCGCGGGCGAGGCTCCCGATCACGTCACCCTCGTCGGCAGCCCCGACGACGTGCCGAACATCGTCGTGAAGGACCCGGACAAGGTCGTCTGGCTCTCGCAGACGACGCTCTCGGTCGACGAGACGATGGAGACGGTGCGCCGTCTCCGCGAGCGCTTCCCCAACCTGCAGGACCCGCCGAGCGACGACATCTGCTACGCCACGCAGAACCGCCAGGTCGCGATCAAGAAGGTCGCCGCGGGCGCCGAGCTGGTCATCGTCGTCGGCTCCGCGAACTCCTCCAACTCCGTGCGCCTCGTCGAGGTCGCCCTCGAGTACGGCGCGAAGGCCGCCTACCGGGTCGACTACGCGAGCGAGATCAAGCAGGAGTGGCTCGAGGGCATCCGCACCGTCGGCGTCACCAGCGGCGCCTCGGTGCCCGAGGTGCTCGTCCAGGAGGTCCTCGACGACCTCGCCGCCGCCGGGTACGGCGATGTCGAGGAGGTCAAGACGGCGGAGGAGGACCTGATGTTCTCGCTCCCCAAGGAGCTGCGCAAGGACGTCGCCGGCAAGCGCGACGCCCGCGGCGTCGGTGGACGCATCAGCGCGGGAGCGGGCGCCTAGAGCGTTCCGGCCCGGACACGGAAGAGGCCGCCCTCCCTCGGGAGCGGCGGCCTCTTCCGTGTGCGGTGGAACGGGGATCGACGCTAGACGTCGGTGCCGGCGCCGCCCTGCGAGCCCGACATGCGCGTGACGTACTCCGCGAACGTCGGGTCGCCCAGGATGGCGATCGCCGCGACGATCAGGGAGAGCAGCACGGTCGCCGCGATCCCGAGGATCGGGACGAGCACGGCGCGCTTGCCGGCGCGGAGCCGCCGGATCGAGATCCACACCGCGAAGGCGACGATCAGCGACTGCGCGAGCGCCACCACGACGCCGAGGATCCGTGCGAGCTCCGGCGACGCGTAGGTGCCGATGCCCTGGGAGCGGTAGAGCTCCTGGAGGGTCGTCGCGAAGCTCGAGGGATCGAGCAGCGTCGGCACGGCGAAGAACACGCCGAGCGCGAGCAGCACGATCGTGAGCAGGCGGTCGACGGGATGCGCGACGGGCTTCGCGGCCGGAGCGGTCGCGGGCCTCGGATCGGTCTCCGACCCCCTCGGGTCGGGGACGACCACGGCGTCCTCCGGCGGCTGCCACGACCAGCCGGGCGGCGCGTACTCGCCGTACTGCGGCTCCGGACGCCTGTCGCCCGGCTGATCGTGTGCGTTCGTCACGGAGCGGTGCCCTACTTCCCGGAGTTCCCGGCCGAGCCGAGCTGACGGGTCGCCTCGGCGACGCGCGCGGCCATCGCGGTCTCGGCGATCTTGCCCCACGAGCGCGGGTCGTAGACCTTCTTGTTGCCGACCTCGCCGTCGACCTTGAGGAAGCCGTCGTAGTTCTTCAGCACGGTGTCCGCGACGGAGCGGCTGAAGGCGTACTGCGTGTCGGTGTCGATGTTCATCTTGACGACGCCGTTGCGGACCGCCTCGGCGATCTCCTCGTCGGTCGAGCCCGAGCCGCCGTGGAAGACGAGATCGAGGGGGAGCGCGCCGGTGCCGTACTTCGCCTGCAGGCCGTCCTGGATCTCGCGGAGCAGCTCCGGGCGCAGGCGGACGTTGCCCGGCTTGTAGACGCCGTGGACGTTGCCGAAGGTCAGGGCGGCCATGTAGCGGCCCTGCTCGCCGAAGCCGAGGGCCTCGACGGTCGCGATCGCGTCGTCGAGCGTGGTGTAGAGGTGCTCGTTGATGTCGTGCGAGACGCCGTCCTCCTCGCCGCCGACGACGCCGATCTCGACCTCGAGGATGGCGTTGATGTTCTTGACGCGCGGGAGGATCTCCTTCGCGATGGCGAGGTTCTCGTCGAGCGGGATCGCGGAGCCGTCCCACATGTGCGACTGGAACAGCGGCTCGCGACCGGCCTTGACCTCCTCCTCGGAGGCGGCGATCAGCGGGTAGACGAAGCCCTCGAGCGCGTTCTGCGGGCAGTGGTCGGTGTGGAGCGCGACCGTGACCGGGTAGTTCTTGGCGACCTCGGTCGCGAACCTCGCGAAGGCGATCGCGCCTGCCGCGCGGTTCTTCACGGTGTGGCCGGCGAAGTAGTCCGCGCCTCCGGTGGTGACCTGGATGATGCCGTCCGAGCCCGCCTCGGTGAGGCCCTGGAGGACCGCGTTGATCGTCTGCGACGACGAGACGTTGAACGCCGGGTAGGCGAAGCCGCCCGCCTTCGCCTTGTCGAGCATCTCTGCGTACTGGTCCGGGGTAGCGACGGGCATGGCATCTCCTTTGACGGATGAACGAAGGGGGGTCGGGCGAGGCCCGCGTCGCGGACGAGTCTAGCGAGGCGCCCCTCCGCGGTCCCTCCGCCCGTGGAGGGCCCTGGACTAGGCTTCGGGCAGGGATGGGGATCCGCTCCGCGGGTCCTGCGACGACGTGCACGAACTCGACGACGAAGGACTCCGCTCTGTGATCGACAGCGACTCGCTCTACCTCCACCCCGACCGCAACCTCGGCATGGAGCTCGTCCGCGCCACCGAGGCCGCCGCGATCCGCGCCGTGCCCTTCATCGGCAAGGGCGACAAGAACGCCGCCGACGGCGCAGCGGTCGACGCCATGCGCACCTTCCTCGGGACCGTGAACTTCGACGGAGTCGTCGTGATCGGCGAGGGCGAGAAGGACAACGCGCCCATGCTCTTCAACGGCGAGCACGTCGGCAACGGCTCGGGGCCCGCCGCCGACATCGCCGTCGACCCGATCGACGGCACCTCGCTGACCGCGGCCGGGCGCCAGAACGCGCTCTCGATGATCGCCGTCGCCGACCGCGGCGCGATGTTCGACCCCTCCGCCGTGTTCTACATGGAGAAGATCGTCACCGGGCCCGAGGGCGTCGGGATCATCGACATCCAGCGCCCGATCGGCGAGAACATCCGCGCCCTGGCCCGCGCCAAGCGCAAGCCCGTCGAGGAGATGCGCATCGCGGTGCTCGACCGCCCGCGCCACGCTCAGCTGATCGAGGACATCCGTGCGGCCGGAGCCGGCACGCGCCTCCTGCTCGACGGCGACGTCGCGGGCGGCATCAACGCCGCTCGCCACGACTCCCGACTCGACATGTGCGTCGGCACCGGAGGCACGCCCGAGGGCATCATCACCGCCTGCGCCATCCGCGCGCTCGGGGGAGTGATCCAGGGCATCCTCCGCCCGAAGGACGACGACGAGCGCCAGCGCGCCATCGACGCCGGGCACGACCTCGATCGCGTCCTCCACGCCAACGACCTCGTCCGCAGCGACAACACCTACTTCGTCGCGACCGGAGTGACGAACGGCGGGCTCGTGAAGGGCGTGCGCAAGGAGGGCCACGTCATCACGACGGAGTCCATCGTGCTGCGCTCCCGCTCGGGCACCATCCGCCGCGTGACCGCCCAGCACCTCGCGGAGAAGTGGGTCTAGGCCGTCACCGTCTGTCCGAGACGCCGCCCCGCCGCTGAGGCGCCGCCCCGCTGACGGCGCCTCGGCGAGAGCGGTGGCGTCTCGGCGTGTGATGCGCGATAGAACGTCGGCCTCGATCATCACCAGGTGAGCGGGCGGAGCCGCGGCGGGTCTCGATGCGCGTCGCGGGCGCTCCTCCGGCGAGCCGCGGAGGCGGAGTGCCGTCGTGAGCTGCGGTCGTCCGGGTGTCGAGCCGGATGGACGGCGCCGCTCGCGCCCGGCCTGCACGCCCGGTGCTCGCTCAGCGAGAACCCGGGACCCTACGCGGTCCGCTCGGACTCGTCGTCCGCGGCGAGCAGCTCGACGGCGGTGAGGCGGCGCGGCGAGGAGGCGACTCCTCCGACCGGGGCGATGACGCGCGACTCGTCGAGGGAGTCGAACTGGCGCGCGGTGACCAGCACGCGGCTCTCGAGCGAGCCGGCGAAGGCGTTGTAGGAGTCGACCGTCTTCTCGAGCGAGCGGCGCAGGCCCTCGGCGTGGTCGGCGAGGGTGCCGAGACGGGCGTAGAGCGTCTTGCCGAGGTCGAGCAGGCGCTTGGCGTCGTCGGTGAGCACGTCCTGCTGCCAGGTGTAGGCGACGGTCTTCAGCACCGACCACAGGGTCACGGGCGAGGCGAGGGCGACGCGCTTGCGGAACGCGTACTCGAGCAGGCTCGGGTCGGCGTCGAGCGCGCTCGCGAGCAGCGGCTCGCTCGGCACGAACGCGATGACGAACTCGGGGCTCGCCGGGAGACCGGTCCAGTAGGAGCGGGCGGCCAGCGCGTCCACATGGCCGCGGAGGGCGCGGACGTGCGCGCGCAGGAGCCCCGCGCGCCGCGCCTCCTCCTCTCCGCCGGCGCCCGCGGGGATCGCGCTCGCCTCCAGGTACGCGTCGAACGGCACCTTGGCGTCCACCGCGATCGCCTTGCCGCCGGGCAGGCGGACCACCATGTCGGCGCGGCCGCGGCCCGCCTCGCCCTCGAGCCCGAACTGCACGTCGAAGTCGACCCGCTGGGTGAGCCCGGCGGCCTCGACGACGTTCCGCAGCTGCGTCTCGCCCCAGGCGCCGCGGCTCGTGGTGGAGCGGAGCGCGGACGCGAGGGTCTCGGTCGTCGAGCGCAGCTGCTCGCCCGCCGCCCGCTGTCCCTCGAGCTGCTCGGTGATCGCCCCGAACTGGGCGGCGCGCTCGCGCTCGAGCCGGCCGACCGCCTCCTGCATGCCGCGCAGGCTCTCGGCGACGGGGGAGAGGGTCTGCAGGATGCGCGCGTCGTGCCGCTCGCGCTCGGCGACGACGCGCAGCTGCTCCTGGAGCTCGCGGATCTGGTCGCGGGCGGAGCCGAGGTGCTCGCGGTGCTGCTCGACGACGGCCTCGTGCCGCTCCTCCAGGCCCTCAGCGCGGGCGCGGGCCGTCGCGAGGTCGAGGGCGAGGGCGGCGTCGGGCGTGCGGGAGCGGGCGAGGAGGACGGCCACGACTCCCGCGAGGAGCGCACCGACCACCAGGCCGAGGACGAAGGAGAGATCCATGCCGCCGATGACACCACGCACCTCCGACATCGAGCGATCGACGCGCCACGCCCACCGAACGAGGGCCAGGACGCCCTGCGACCGCCTCGTAGACTTCGCGATCATGGGGAATCACCACCGCTCATCGCGCCTGCTCACGGCCGCGCTCGCTCTCGCCGTCGGGCTCGGCACCGCCCTCGTCCCGATCACCTCCGCCTCCGCCGCCGAGGACGCGCCGTCGACCGTCTCGGTCGAGACCGGCGCTCTCGACGCGTCCCTCGACCGCGCCGACCTCGGCGTCCCGGACCAGTCGACGCAGTACAGCGCCGAGGAGACGAAGAGCTTCCGCGCCGGCTTCATCGTCAGCGACGCCCAGTTCTTCGACGGGGACGCGCTGAGCACCGGTCAGGTGCAGTCGCTCCTGAACGAGAAGGGCAGCCCGTGCTCCACCGCAGGCACCGCCCCCTGCCTCAAGAACTTCTCGCAGGCGACGCCGTCCAAGGCGGCGGACGCGATGTGCAGCGCCTACCAGGGCTCCGGCAGCGAGTCGTCGGCCTCGATCTTCACGCGCGTCGGCCTGGCCTGCGGCATCAACCCGCTCGCCCTGGTCGTGCTCGTGCAGAAGGAGCGGAGCCTCGTCACCGACGCGACGCCCAGCCCCGAGGACTACGCCAAGGCGACCGGCTACAACTGCCCGGACACCGCGGCGTGCGACCCCGGCTCGGCGGGCTTCTTCACGCAGGTCTACAGCGCGGCCCGCCAGTTCAAGCGCTACGCCAACCCGCCCGGCTCCGGCTCGAACTTCACCACCTACGCTCCGGGCACGACGCCGAACGTCGCCTACTACCCGAGCACCGCGTGCGGCTCCTCGCCGGTCACCATCCGCAACCAGGCCACGGCCGACCTCTACTACTACACGCCGTACCAGCCCAACGACTACGCGCTCACCGGCTCCGGCAACGCGGCCTGCGCGACCTACGGCAACATCAACTTCTGGTACCTCTTCAGCGACTGGAACCCGAACGGCACCCTGGCCAACGCCGGGATCGCCCCCGCGGGACGCGTCGACGCCCCGCGCATCTCGGGCAGCACCCTGAGCGTGTCCGGCTGGGCCGTCGATCCGACGACGCAGCAGGCCGCGCTGACCACGACGGTCACGGTGACCGGCCCCGACGGCACCCGCACGGTCCGCACGCAGACCGCGAACGGCGACCGCGGTGACATCCCGGGCGAGTACTCCGTCGCCGGCCGCGCCCACGGCTTCGGCGCCACCACGCCCGTCTCGGCACCCGGCACCTACCAGGTCTGCGTCTCCGCCGACTCCGTCGACTGGAACCGCTGGGTCGGCACGGGCGACTCCCGGGGCCCCGGCCGGAAGGATCTCGGCTGCTCGTCCGTGAGCACGTCGGCCGGGATCGACGTCTCGCGCCTGGCCGGCACGGACCGCCAGGGCACCGCCGTCGCGATCTCGAAGGCCGTCTTCCGCACGAACGTCCCGGTCGTCTACATCGCGACCGGCGCCAACTTCCCCGACGCCCTGAGCGCCGCCCCTGCCGCGGCCAAGCAGGGCGGTCCGCTGCTCCTGGTCGACCGGGACTCGATGTCGCAGCCCGTTCGCGACGAGCTCAGCCGGCTCAAGCCGGCGAGGATCGTCGTGGTCGGCTCCGCACTGAGCGTCGGCGACGGCCTGCTGAACCAGCTGAGGTCCTACTCGCCGACGGTGGACCGCATCGGAGGGAAGGACCGCTACGACACGTCCAGGCTCATCATCCAGAGCGCGTTCTCGGGCGGCTCGACGCGGGCCTGGCTCGCCACGGGCGAGAAGTTCCCCGACGCGCTCGGCGCGAGCGCCGCGGCCGGCTCCGTCGACGCGCCCGTCGTCCTCGTGAACGGCACCGGCAGCACGGCCGACGCCGTGACGAAGGGCATCCTCTCGAAGCTCAAGGTGCAGAACCTCACCATCGCGGGCAGCCCCCTGTCGGTGAGCGAGGGGATCAAGAACTCGCTTCCGGTGCCGACGATCACCCGCATCGGCGGAGTCGACCGCTACGACACCTCGGAGCAGCTGAACCGGGCAGCCTTCTCGAGGGCCGAGACCGTGTTCCTGGCGACGGGCGAGAATTTCCCCGACGCCCTCGCCGGAGCCACGGCGGCGGGCTACTCGAACAGCCCGCTGTTCGCCGTGCCGACGAACTGCGTGCCCCGCGCCGTCCTGACCGACATCGCGAAGTCGGGAGCTCAGCGGGTCGTCCTCCTCGGCGGTCCCACCACCCTCTCGGAGGACGTCGCGCGGCTCACCCCCTGCGGCTGATCGCCCGCGACCCCGCCACTAGCGTGGAGGGATGACCCCGACCGCACCGTCCCCGACCGGCCTCCGACGCCGGCGGGGCGGTGCGGTCGTCGTCGTCGCGGCGCTGGTGGCACTCCTGCTGGGAGACTCCGTCGACGGCACGCGCCTCGCAGCGGTGCCGTCCGAGCCGCAGACCGTCCGGCTGTGGACCTTCCTCCAGCCGGGCCCCGTCGCGGCCGACTTCGACCCGGGCGACCTGATCTCCGACGAGGTCTTCTTCGCCGGCGACGCGCTCGGACCGCTCACGGTGCAGGCGTTCCTCGACGCCCGCGTCCCCGACTGCGCGGGCGGGCCGGTGCCGTGCCTGCGCGACTACGCCGAGGACACCGCGGCGATCACGGCCGACGAGCAGTGCGATGCGCGGCCCGCCGGACGCGACGTCCCGGCAGCGGAGATCATCACCTCGGTCGCCGGCGCGTGCGGCGTGAATCCGGCCGTCCTCCTGGTGCTGCTGCAGAAGGAGCAGTCGCTCGTGACCGATCCGGAGCCGAGCGAGCGGCAGTTCCGCAGCGCCACGGGCTACGGCTGCCCGGACACCGCCGACTGCGACACGGACTCCTACGGCTTCGCGGCGCAGGTGTACGGAGCGGCGTGGCAGTTCCAGCGCTACCGGAATCCGGACTCGAGCTTCGACTGGTACCCGGTCGGCGCGGCCAGCGACGTCCGCTACTCCCCGGACGAGTCCTGCGGCACCGCCCCGGTGACGATCGCCAACGCGGCCACGGCGGGTCTCTACTACTACACGCCGTACCAGCCGAATGCGGCGGCGCTCGCGAACCTCTACGGCGAGGGCGACGACTGCTCGGCCTACGGGAACCGGAACTTCTGGCGCATCTTCAGCACCTGGTTCGGCGACCCCCGCGGCTGAGCCGATCGTCTCGAGCCGGCTCGGCATGACGGACGTCAGGCGGCGACGGGGGCCTTCGGGCGCAGGCGCTTCACGGAGACGCCGGCCAGCTCGCCGAGCTCGGCCATGCTCGCGGCGCCGTGCCGCCGGGCCGCGTGCACGACGATCGCGGCGCACGCCTCGGCGTCGGCCGACGCGTCGTGGTGGCGGAAGTCCTCGAAGCCCGCGGCCATGGCGACGACGGGGAGGCGGTAGGAGTCGAGCTCGTACGTCTTGCGGGCGAGCTGCAGCGAGCAGAGGTAGTCGTACTCGGGGTGCTCGAGGGAGGTCGCCGCGCAGGCTGCGCGGATGACGCCCATGTCGAAGCCGGCGTTGTGCGCGACGAACACGTCCTCGCCGGCGAAGGCCGCCAGGTCGGCGAACTGGTCGACCCAGGAGGCGGCGGCGTGCACGTCGTGCTTGCGGATGCCGTGGATCCGCGTGTTCCACTCGAGGAAGTCGTCGTACCCCAACGGCGGGCGGATGAGCCAGCCGGCGCGGTCGACGACGCGGCCGTCGCGGACCTTGACGAGCCCGACGGAGCAGGCGGAGGCCCCGTGCGAGTTGGCGGTCTCGAAGTCGATGGCGGTGAAGTCGATGGGCACGCTCCAGCCTCTCACGCACCTCCGACGCCGCCGGGAGCGTCGCGCGCGCGTCGCCACGAGCGGGCGGGAGCACCCGCCGGCCGCGGGCGGGCGCCTCCCGTTCCTCCGCGCCCCGCCCGCCCGGCCCTTCCGCCGCCACGCCGTAGGATGGATGCCCGTGGCTCTCACTATCGCAATCGTCGGTCTCCCCAACGTCGGCAAGTCGACGCTCTTCAACGCACTGACCAAGAACACGGTGCTCGCGGCGAACTACCCGTTCGCGACGATCGAGCCGAACGTGGGTGTGGTGAACCTGCCCGACTCCCGCCTCGAGGTGCTCGCCGGGATCTTCGGCTCCGAGCGCATCCTCCCGGCGCCCGTCTCCTTCGTCGACATCGCCGGCATCGTGCGCGGCGCGTCCGAGGGCGAGGGCCTGGGCAACAAGTTCCTCGCGAACATCCGCGAGGCCGACGCCATCGCGCAGGTCATCCGCGGCTTCGAGGACTCCGACGTCGTCCACGTCGACGGCAAGGTCGACGCCGCCAGCGACATGGAGACGATCAACACCGAGCTGGTCCTCGCCGATCTCCAGACCCTCGAGAAGGCCGAGGCCCGCTACGAGAAGGAGCTCAAGGGCAGGAAGATCGAGCCGATCGTGGTCGAGACCGCGAAGAAGGCGCGCGAGTTCCTCGACCAGGGCAAGCCGCTGTCGGCCTCCTCGATCGACCTGGAGCCGATCCGCGAGCTGGGCCTGCTGACCGCCAAGCCGTTCATCTACGTCTTCAACGTCGACGAGGCCGTGCTGACCGACGACGCCCGGAAGGCCGAGCTCGCGGCCCTCGTCGCGCCGGCGAAGGCGATCTTCCTTGACGCGAAGATCGAGTCCGAGCTGATCGACCTCGACGAGGCCGACGCCGCCGAGATGCTCGAGTCGACCGGCCAGACGGAGTCGGGCCTCAACCAGCTCGCGACCATCGGCTTCGACACCCTGGGCCTCCAGACGTACCTCACGGCCGGCCCGAAGGAGACGCGCGCCTGGACCATCGGGAAGGGCTGGACCGCGCCCCAGGCCGCCGGTGTCATCCACACCGACTTCCAGAAGGGCTTCATCAAGGCCGAGATCATCTCGTTCGACGACCTCGTCGAGACCGGCTCGATCGCCGAGGCCCGCGCGAAGGGCAAGGCCCGCATCGAGGGCAAGGACTACGTGATGCAGGACGGCGACGTCGTGGAGTTCCGCTTCAACGTGTAGGACGGCCGCGCTCGGCTCGAGGCGCCCGGTTCGCTCGGAACCCCGGATCCGCGAGCCGGGCCCTTCTGCACGGAGGTGCGGGATCGCCGACCCCGGGAGTCCGACACGAGGCCGGTCACGTCCGCGGACGTCCGCTCCGCCCGTCAGTTCAGCACGTCCCCGATCAGCCAGCTCGACAGCCCGACGAGGGTGCAGACGCCGACGACCACCCAGGCGACGGTCCGGCGGACCGAGCGGGAGACCGCCTCCGAGCTGCGGGGAGTGGGACGCAGCGGCGCCGTGTACGAGGGCGGGACGGTGTAGGTCCGGGCCGGCGGGAGGAGTCGGGGGAGAGTGACCGGACGGCCGTCGACCCACTCGGCGGGCAGCTCCGCGGCCTTCGCGGCCTGCAGCGTGAGCTCGACCTTCAGCGGGGATCCGCGGAGGGAGGCGTAGGCGGCGGCGGTGAGGCCGAGGCTCGCGAGGTGGCGGAGGGTCGGGGTGAAATCCGCCGAGAGGGTCGGGGAGAGCTCGCCCACCCGCTCGCCGTCGAGACGGAGCTCGACGAGGTCGCCGGCCGGGTGCAGGGTCACCAGCAGCATGCCGCGGCCGCTCAACGGAACGACCGTCGAGAGGCGGGCGAAGTGCTCGTCCTCGCGCAGGACCGGCAGGCCCCGCGACCAGGGGAGGATCGAGTGGCGCTCGACGGGCGGCTCGTTGAGCGGCACGAGCAGCTCGGGGGCGACCAGGGCGACGCGGAGGACGGCCCGCAGGCCCTCCTCGCCGCGCTCGACCCGGAGGCGCGCGGTCGTGACCGGGACGGCTCCGCTCGCCACGACCCGGTCGAGAGCGGCCCGGTGGGCGGAGGCGTTCGGCAGGTAGCCGAGGACGCGGCCGCCGACCCGGACCGAGACGGCGTCGAGGCCGGTGGGGTGGTCGGGCTCGGGGATCAGGTCGACCTCGAGGGTCCGCTCGTCGATCTCGCCCTGCTCGAGCGTGCGGCCGATCAGATCGGCGATCTCCTCGATCCGCTCGGCCTCGGCGAGGGCGTCGACGCTCGGGGCGCCGTCGGCGTTCGGGAGGCGGTAGACGACGCGCTCCGTGACGGGGGTGACGGGTGCGTCCCGCACCACAGCGGCACTGTCCTGCGCGGAGCGGCGCGCCCCGGTGAACCGCCTGCCGTCCCACCAGCGCATCTCGGCCGCATCGGCCTCGTCGCGGTACCAGCCCGCCGGCGCACCCTCGTCCATCGACCCCCCGTTCCTCCGGCGAACGAGTCTACGAGGAGGGCGGGAGCGTCAGAGACCCGGGTCCGTGGCGGCGGGATCCTCGGGGGCGAGCGCGGCCGCGGGCTCTCCCGAAGCGGGGCCGCTCCACGCACCGGACTCGTGCGCTCGAGGGCCGGCGATCCACTCCAGAGCCTCGCGGACGAGCATCCGGACGTGACGCGCGTGGCCGATGGTGACGGGGGCGGGATCCTCGAGAACCTCGAGCAGGCGGTGTAGCACGGCACGGCTCTGCAGTCGTGTCATGGGCCTCACGGTAGGGGCCCGGTCGCTCGGACGGTAGTGCCGATCCGCGACAGCACACCCGTCTAGGCTCGCCACATGACTCGTCTCGACGGTGCCGTCGTCCTCGTCCTCGGAGCCTCGGGCGGCCTCGGCCGCCTCCTGGCCGATTCGCTGGAGGCGCGCGGTGCCGTCGCGGTGCGCTCGGGGCGCGACTCCGCGGCGCTCGGCGAGGCACCCCTGGTCGCCGACCTGCGCGGGGAGGACGAGCCCCGGCGCGTGGTCGCCGAGGTGCTCGAGCGGCACGGGCGCCTCGACGGCGTCGTCGTGGCCGCGGGCGTCGTGGCCTTCGGGCCGTCCGCCGAGCTCGATCCGGCCGTTCTGGAGGAGCTCGTCGAGGTGAACGCGCTGGCGCCGATCCGGGTGCTGACCGCCGCGCTGCCGTCGCTCGTCGCGTCGGCGGGCGAGGGGCGCGAGCCGTTCGCGCTGACCATCAGCGGCGTGGTGGCGGAGGCTCCGACCGCGGGCCTCGCCGCGTACTCCGCCTCGAAGGCGGCACTGCACTCCTTCGTGAAGGCCTCGGCCCGCGAGTACAAGCGGGCGGGCGTCCTCCTGCTCGACGCGCGCCCCGGCCACACCGAGACCGAGCTGTCCCGGCACCCTCTCGCGGGAGACGCGCCCCGCTTCGGCGCGGGTCTGGCGCCGCAGGACGTGGTCGACCGGCTGCTCGACGCGGTCGAGGGCGGCGAGACCGACCTGCCTCCTGCGGCGTTCACCGGCT
This sequence comes from Rathayibacter sp. AY1C6, assembly GCF_002931535.1. NCBI lineage: Bacteria > Bacillati > Actinomycetota > Actinomycetes > Micrococcales > Microbacteriaceae > Rathayibacter > Rathayibacter sp. AY1C6. The sequence continues at coordinate 156,527 of NZ_PSWC01000001.1, forward strand.
GACGCCGTCCCGAGACGAGGCGGAGCCGGTCGATCCTCGCGGGAATGCACCGGATCGAGCACTGCAGCCTCGGTCGCGTACAGCCGTCGTGGTCAGCCTGCGCGTCCGGCGGCCGGGTCCGCGATCGGCGCGGCAGCCTGTCCGACCGTCCTCCCCGCAGACGCGGGGATACCCGCCGTTCACCGGAGCGTCGCACGGGCGCACTAGCGTCCCTCCGTGCCCGACACCGCCGATGACGCCCTCCGTCCCACTCCCGAGCTGCTCCGCACGCTCACGCCCGCCGACGCGCGGGACCTCGTCGTGCTGGACGAGGACGACGACGATCCGGTGCTCCTGCGCCGCGACGGCACGCAGGTCGACACCTGGCGCGAGGGCTACCCCTACGACGAGCGGATGTCGCGCGAGGAGTACGAGGCGGGCAAGCGCCTCCTCCAGATCGAGCTGCTGAAGCTGCAGAACTGGATCAAGAAGCACGGGCGCCGACTCGTGGTCGTGTTCGAGGGGCGCGACGCCGCGGGCAAGGGCGGCACCATCAAGCGCTTCACCGAGCACCTCAACCCGCGCGGAGCCCGCGTGGTCGCGCTCGAGAAGCCGACCGAGCGCGAGGCCGGTCAGTGGTACTTCCAGCGCTACGTCTCGCACCTGCCGGCCGCTGGCGAGATCGTCCTCTTCGACCGCTCCTGGTACAACCGGGCCGGCGTGGAGCGCGTGATGGGCTTCTGCACGCCGGCGCAGTACGACGAGTTCATCCGCCAGACGCCGCTGTTCGAGCGGATGCTCGTCGGCGACGGCATCGACCTGGTGAAGCTGTGGTTCTCGGTCTCGGCGGAGGAGCAGCGCACCCGGTTCACGATCCGCATGATCGACCCCGTGCGCCAGTGGAAGCTCTCGCCGATGGACCTCGCCTCGCTCGACAAGTGGGGCGACTACACCGCGGCCAAGGAGGCGATGATGGCGGCGACCGACACCGCCGACGCTCCCTGGACCATCGTGAAGAGCAACGACAAGAAGCGCGCCCGGCTCGAGGCCATGCGCTACGTCCTGAGCCTCTACGACTACGACGGACGCGACGAGGAGGTCGTGGGCCCGCTGGGTCCGGACCCGCTGATCGTCGGATCGGCCGCGGACGTGTACGAGCGCGGCGAGCACGCCGCGACGAGCTGACCGGGGGGACGGACATGGGGGAGTCGGGGATCGGCGCGGAGCTGCCGGGGGTGCACCTGCGCTGGCTGGCGCTCGACGAGCAGACGCTGGACGCCGAGCGGCTGCTGCCGCTGCTGAGCGACGAGGAGCGCGAGCGCTACGCCGGCACGGTCGCCGCGTCGGCGGCCGAGCGCTTCGTCTTCGGGCGGGTGCTCCTGCGGATGCTCGCGGCCGAGCTCACGGGGACGCGCGCGTCGGAGGTCCGGGTCGTCGCGTGCTGCCCGCGCTGCGGGGGCGCGCACGGCCGGCCGCGGCTGGAGGGACGCGGGATCGCGCTCGAGCTGCTGTCGGTGAGCATCGCGCACTGCGCGGGCGCCGTCGTGGTCGCGGCGAGCAGCGCCGGTGCGGTCGGCGTCGATGTGGAGCCGACGCTGGGCACGCCCGAGCGCGGGGAGCGGATCACGCGCATCGCCGGGGCGCCCTTCGCCACGGGCGGGATGCGCCCCGCCGACCCCGTCCTGCACTGGACCCGGATCGAGGCCGCACTGAAGGCGGACGGTCGCGGGCTCGAGCTCGACCCGCGCCGGGTGCACGTGCACGAGTCGCACCACGCGGCGGAGGCGCGGATCGACGGCGTCCGCTTCCGGCTGGCCGAGCCGCAGCTGGACCCCGCGCTGCGGGTCAGCGTCGCCCTCGGGCCGATGGGGGACGCGGGCGCCGGGCCCATCATCGGCTGGCGGCGCGAGCACGGCGACGCGCTCGCGGACTCGCTGGTGTCAGCGCCGGGACGGTAGCGGCGGCAGCTCCTCGTCGAGGAGCCAGGCGTCGAGCAGATCGTCCACGCCCTCGCCGAGGACCTCGGTGCAGAGCTCGCGGAACTCCTCGTCGGTGACGGCGGCGGAGGCGTAGCGGGACGTCCACTCCCGCAGCAGCCGGAGGAAGGGCCCGTCGCCGACGGTGAGCCGCAGCGCGTGCAGGGTGAGCGCGCCGCGCTTGTAGACGCGGTCGTCGAAGAGCGCGACCGGCCCCGGATCGGCGAGCACGAGATCCTGCGCCGCAGCCCGCAGCACCGCGTGGTGGCGGCGGGCGCAGGCGTCGGCGGTGGCGCGGCCCGACTCCTCCGACCACAGCCACTCCGCGTAGCAGGCGAACCCCTCGTTGAGCCAGATGTGGCGCCACCGGGCGATGCCCACGCTGTTGCCGAACCACTGGTGCGCGAGCTCGTGCGCGATGAGGCGCTCCGAGCCGCCGCGGCCGTCGGCGTGGTTGGCGCCGAACACCGCCATCGCCTGCGCCTCGAGCGGGATCTCCAGCTCGTCCGCCGTGACGACGACGCAGTAGCGGGCGAAGGGGTAGGGCCCGAACAGCCGCGTGAACAGGGCGAGCATGCGCTCGAGCGGAGCGAAGTCGTGCGCGACCCGAGCGGCCAGGGCGGCGGGGCGGGCGAGGGTCACCGCGACGCCGGCGAGCACGCGCTCCTCGATCGCGTAGCGGCCGATCTGCACCGAGGCGAGGTACGCGGCGCTGGGCTCGCGCTGCTCGTAGAGCCAGGTGCGGCGGCCGGAGCGGGCGCTCGAGTCGATGAGCACCCCGTTCGCGAGCACGGCGTAGCCCTCCTCGGCGGTGACGCGCAGGCGGTAGGGAGCCTTCTCGGCGACGTCGTCGTTGCAGGGGAACCAGGTGGAGGAGCCGGAGGGCTGCGAGGCGACGAGCACCCCGTCCTCCAGCTCCTCCCAGCCGAGCTCGCCCCAGTGGCTGGCGCGGGGGGCGGGGTGGCCGCTGTACTCGATCTCGACGTCGACGCTCTCGCCGGCGGCCAGCGGCTCGGCGGGGGACACCCGCAGCTTGTGCGGCGCCTGCTCGTGGCGGGCGCGGCGTCCGTCGATCCGGACGCGGGCCACGCGGAGCCGGGAGAGGTCGAGGGAGAACCGCCGGAGCGGCTGCAGCGCGACGATCCGCAGCACGGCCCGGCCGGCCAGGCGGTTCGAGGCGACGCGGTAGTCGAGGTCGAGGTCGTAGGACTCGACGCGGTAGCCGGTGTTCCCGATGCCGGGGACGTAGGGGTCGCCGGCGGTCTCGAGCCCGGTCAGCGCGGGGCTCACGCGACGGGCGCGTGGTAGTCGGCGACGCGCACCTCGCGCCACGGGCCGATCGGGTTGCCGCTCCAGCGGCTGCCCGCGGGCACGAGCTCCCCCCGCATGACGAGCGAGGCCGGGCCGACCGTGCCGTGCTCGGCGATCCGCGCGGCGGGGAGGATCACGCTGTGCGGGCCCAGGGTGGCGCCGGCGTCGAGGCTCACGAGATCCATGCTCATGATTCGATCATGGAACAGGTGCGTCTGCACGACGCAGCCCCGGTTCACGGTCGCTCCGTCGCCGAGCGAGATCAGATCGGCCTCGGGGAGCCAGTAGCTCTCGCACCAGACGCCGCGTCCGATCCGGGCGCCGAGGCTCCGCAGCCACCAGACCAGCGCCGGAGTGCCCGCGGCGGCGTGGGCGAACCAGGGCGCGGCGACCATCTCGGTGAAGGCGTCGGCCAGCTCGCTCCGCCAGACGAACGAGGACCACAGCGGCTGCTCGCTCGGCTCGACCCGCTGGATCAGGATCCACTTCGCGGCGGTGGAGACGGCCGCGGCGACCGCTCCGGCGGCCAGCAGCACGACGCCTCCCACGAGCGCGGCGAGCACCGCCCCGAGCGTCTGGATCAGCGCGAGCAGTCCGGCTACCACGCCGAGGCCGATCGCGACCGAGACGACCACCGGGACGAAGCGGCCGAGCTCCCACGCGATGCGGGCCGCGCGGAGTCGGCGGGCCGGGCGGAAGGTGCGCGCCGACTCCGCCTCGACGACGGTGCGCCGCAGCCGCACGGGCGGTGAGCCCAGCCACGACGAGCCCGCCTTCGACTTGCGGGGCGCGGAGGAGAGGACGGCGACGAGTCCGCCGGCGGGCACGGTGTGGCCGGGCGCGGCCATGCCGGAGTTGCCGAGGAACGCGCGCTCGCCGATCTCGGCGCGGGCGAGCCGCATCCAGCCGCCGCCGAGCGCGTAGGAGGCGACGAGCGTGTCGTCGGCGAGGAACGCGCCGTCGCGGATGGTCGTCATCGCGGGCAGGAGCAGCACCGTCGAGGCCTCGACGTCGCGTCCGACCTTCGCGCCGAGGAGCCGCAGCCAGACCGGGGTGAACAGGCCCGAGTAGAGCGGGAAGAGCAGGACCCGAGCGGAGTCGAGCAGCCGCTCCGTCGACCAGACCTGCCAGCCGATCCGACCGCGCACAGGGTGGGTGCCCGGCTCGACGCCCCGGCCGAGCAGGCGCACCAGGACGACGACGAGAGCGGCGAGGACGACTCCGGAGACGGCGACGGCGGGCACGAGGGCGGCGAGAGCGGGCCCGAGCGCGGCGCCGAGGCCGGCCGAGCCGCGCACGGCGGCGGCCACGACGGCGAGCCCGGCCGCGAGGGCGAGGACCGGGACCGCCGCGAGGCCGACCGCGGACGCTCCGTACGCCCAGACCCAGCCCGGGCGGCGCGCCGGGCGCTCCGAGGGGAACCCGGCGTTCGCCCTGCCGAGCCGCTGGGCGGGGGATCCTCCCCAGCGCTGCCCGGCCGGCACCCGCCCGAAGACGGCCGATCCCGGCTCGATCTGCGCGTGCTTGCCGATCCGGGCGCCGGGGAGGAGCGTGCTGCGCGCGCCCACCGTGCTGCCGGCGCCGACCCGGACGGCACCGACGCGCAGGACGTCGCCGTCGATCCAGTAGCCGGAGAGGTCGACCTCGGGCTCGATCGCGGCGCCGCGCCCGAGCGTGAGCATCCCGGTCAGCGGAGGGAGGGAGTGCAGGTCGACGTCGTCGGCGATGCGGGCGCCGAGCGCGCGGGCGTAATAGGCGACCCAGGGCGCGCCCGCGAGGCTCACGGCCTTGAGCTGGAACGCGATCTGCTCGGCCAGCCAGAGCCGGAGGTGCACGCTCCCGCCGCGCGGGTGGTCTCCGGCTCGGATCCCGCGCAGCAGGGTGCGCGCGGCGAGGACGGTGAGCCCCATCCGCCCGAACGGCGTGAGGAAGAGCGCGAACGCGGGGATCAGCGCGGCGAGCGGAGCGGTGGGCAGCCAGCCGAACCCCGGCACCAGGTCGAGCACCGCGGTGACGGTGAGGATCGCAGTGACCCAGCGGGCGCTGCCGAGCACGAGCAGCGGTGCGCCGAGGAGGGTCTGCAGCACGCGCATCCTGAGGGGGACCGGCGCGATGCGGTGAGCGGACACCTCCGCAGTGCCGGTCGAGCGGCTCTGGATCTCGGCGGCCATCGCCGCGAGACGCGGGTGGGCGTAGACGTCGGCGACCGTGAACTCGGGGTCGCGCTCGCGGATCCGCGCGACCAGCTGGGCGGCGGCGAGGGAGCCGCCGCCGAGGTCGAAGAAGTTCGCCCGCTCGTCGACCGGCACGCCGAGCACGTCGCGCCAGAGGGCGGCGAGCCACGCCTCCTCGGGGTCGAGGGAGGCGTCCTCGGTCGTGCCCACGGCGAGCGGCCAGGGGAGTGCGGCGCGGTCGACCTTGCCGGAGACGCGGGTCGGCAGCTCCTCGACCACGGCCAGCAGCGGCACGAGGGATGCGGGCAGCGCCTCACGCAGGCGGGCGAGCGCCGCGTCGCGGTCGAGCTCCCGGCCGCCGGCGAGGGCCAGGTAGCCGACGAGGACCTGGTTGCCGGCCGCCGTGGTGCGGACCGCGGCCGCCGCCCCCGAGACTCCGGGGAGCGCCTGCAGCGCCGCCTCGACCTCGCCGAGCTCGATCCGCCGACCGCCGAGCTTCACCTGGTCGTCCGCGCGCCCCTGGAAGATCAGGCCGGCGCTCTCGAAGCGCACCAGGTCGCCGGAGCGGTAGGCCCGCTCCCAGCCCAGGAGCGGTGCCGGCGCGTACTTCTCGGCGTCCTTGACCGGGTCGAGGTAGCGCGCGAGCCCGACCCCGCCGATGACCAGCTCGCCGACCTCGCCCTCGCCGACCCGCTGCCCGTCCGCGTCCACGACGGCGAGCCGCCAGCCGTCCAGCGGCAGCCCGATGCGCACCGGGGGAGGCCCGCCGAGGGGCGCGGCGCAGGCGACGACGGTGGCCTCGGTCGGCCCGTAGGTGTTCCAGACCTCGCGGCCCTCGACGGCCAGGCGCTCGCCGAGCTCCGGCGGGCACGCCTCGCCGCCGAAGATCAGCAGGCGGACGTTCTCGAGCGACTCCGCGGGCCAGAGCGCCGCGAGGGTCGGCACGGTCGAGACCACGGTGATGCCGTGCGTGGTCAGCCATGGGCCGAGGTCCATGCCGCTGCGGACCAGCGAGCGGGGAGCGGGGACGAGGCAGGCGCCGTGCCGCCAGGCGAGCCACATCTCCTCGCAGGACGCGTCGAACGCGACCGAGAGACCGGCCAGCACCCGGTCCCCGGGGCCGAGCGGCTCCGCCTGGAGGAACAGGCGCGCCTCGGCGTCGACGAAGGCGGCGGCGGAGCGGTGGCTGACGGCCACTCCCTTGGGGGTTCCGGTGGAGCCGGAGGTGAAGATGATCCAGGCGTCGTCCTCGAGCGAGGGCGGCTGCAGCAGCGGGATCGACGCCGTGCTCGGGTGCGGCGCGCTCGCGGTGAACAGGCGGGCGGCCGGCTCGTCGGCGCCGGTGCGCTCGAAGCGGCCGGAGCCGGTGATCACGCCGCGGACGGCGGCCTCGCCGAAGACGAGGCGCGCCCGCTCCTCGGGGTCGTCCGCGTCCACCGGGACGTACGCGGCTCCCGCGGCGAGGACGGCCAGGATCGCGAGGTAGAGCTCGCGGGAGCCGCTGGGCATGCGGATCCCGACGCGGTCGCCGCGTCGGACCCCTGCGGTGGTGAGCTCGCCCGCGAGCTGCACCGTGCGGGCCAGCAGCTCCCGGTAGCTGAGCGCTCCGGCCGGGTCCTCCAGCGCGGAGGCGTCCGGGTGGCGCTCCGCGGTGTCGCGGAGGACGTCGACCAGCGTGCGGGGAGGAGGGGTGGCCGCTCCGGCGTCGAGCACGTCCTGGGGGCCGGCCGTCTCGGTCACGTCTCGTCTCCGTCCCGGCCGCGCGATCGGGAGCGCGGCGGCCGGGGCGACACCGTAGGGAGGCGGGGTGACGCGGAGGTGAACAGGCGGGGTCGGCCCGCCCGGCTCAGTGCGCCATCGGGAGCGGCGCGTCCGACTCCGCCGGGCGGCGGACGAAGAACGCGGCCACGATCGCGACCGTCGCGATCGACGCGCCCCACAGGAACGCGGAGTGGATGCCGCCGGCGTAGGAGGCGACCTCGTCGGCTCCGCCCTGCGCGAGCTCCGCCGACCGGATCGAGAGGACGGTGACGAACAGCGCCGTGCCCGCCGCGCCGCCCAGCTGCTGCACGGTGCCGATGATCGCGCTGCCGTGCGAGTAGAGCGAGGGGCGCACCGAGCCGAGGCCGGCGGTGAACAGCGGCGTGAAGACGAAGGCGAGGCCCAGGCTGAGGGTGACGTGCAGCGAGAGGACGAACCAGGGCGACGAGTCCGCCGCGAGCAGGGTGTACCCCCACAGTGCGCCGGCGACGACGATCGAGCCGGGCACGAGCAGCACGCGCGGGCCGAAGCGGTCGTAGCCGCGGCCGACGAACGGCGCGAGCAGGCCCATCAGCAGGCCGCCGGGGAGCAGGAGCAGCCCGGTCTCCAGCGGAGTGAGGCCCAGCACGTTCTGCGTGTAGAGGGGCAGCAGGATCAGGGTGCCGAAGAGCGCCGACATGCTGACCGCCATCATCGCGATGACGATGGTGAAGTTCGCGGAGGAGAAGGTCCGGAGGTCCAGCAGGGCCCGGTCGGTGCGCTGCAGCAGCAGCTGGCGCGCGATGAAGCCCGCGAGGCCGAGACCCGCGACGACGAACGGGATCCACGGCGCGACGACCGCGGCTCCGCCCTCGCCGAGGCTCGACAGGCCGTAGACGAGGCCGCCGAAGCCGAAGACCGAGAGGACGACCGAGAGCGAGTCGATCGGGATGGAGCGGGGCTCGGTGACGTTCTCGACCTTGCGCAGGCCCAGGAGCAGCGCGCCGATCGCGATCGGCAGCACGATCCAGAACATCCAGCGCCAGCCGAGGAAGTTGAGGATGACGCCCGAGATCGTCGGTCCGACGGCCGGAGCCACCGAGATGACGATCGAGATGTTGCCCATCATCCGGCCGCGGATCGCCGGGGGCACCAGCGTCATCACGGTCGTCATCAGCAGCGGCATCATGATGGCCGTGCCGCCGGCCTGCACCACGCGGGCCGCCAGGAGGACCGCGAAGGTCGGGGCGAGCGCGGCGGTGAGCGTGCCGAGGCTGAAGAGGATCATCGCGGCGGCGAAGAGCGTGCGGGTGTGCAGCCGCTGGATCAGGTAGCCCGTGATCGGGATGACGACGGCCATCGTGAGCATGAAGGCGGTCGAGAGCCACTGGCCCACGTGCGCCTCGACGTCGAAGTCGCGCATGAGGTCGGGCAGCGCCACGCTCATGATCGTCTCGTTGAGGATCACGACGAACGCCGACACCAGCAGGAGGCTGATGACCAGGCGGCTGCGCGGCTCGAGGGTCGTGGCGGCGGCAGGTGCGGCGGGCCGTGCGGCGGGAAGGGTGCTGCGCTCGGTCACAGGTGTTCTCCGGTCGTGAGGGGGATCGGTGTGAGGGGCGCATCGACGGCTCGACTCGCGGGCGCGGATGCGGGGTACGGAGGGAGAACAGCGGCGGACGCCCCGGACATTCCCGACCGACGGGGATCCGCTGCGAGAGGTCTCAGGCGAGGACCGTGGAGAGCGCGGAGGACGCGGCCTCGGCCTCCTCGAGCGTGGCGCCCTCGCCGAAGCTGAACCGCACGGCGGTCCGGGCGACGTCGGGGTCGAGGCCGAGGGCCAGCAGCGCGGGCGAGGGCTCGTCGCGCCCGGCGGCGCACGCCGAGCCGCTCGAGACGACGACGCCGCGCTCCTCCAGCTCGAGGAGCGTCGACTCGCCGCTGCGCCCGGGGACGGCGTACGCGGCGATCGAGGGGAGCCGGTGCGCCGCGGAGCCCAGCGGCACGGCCCGGGGCGCCAGGGCCGCGACCCGCTCGGCGAACGCGTCCCGGACCGCTCCGACCCGCGCCGCGCGGTCCGGATCGAGCAGGCGCACCGCGGTGCCGAGCGCGACCGCGAAGGCCACGTTCTCGGTGCCCGAGCGCCGCTCCCGCTCCTGGCCGCCGCCGTGCAGCAGGGGCTCGAACGGGAGCCGGCTGCGCAGCAGCAGCGCCCCCACGCCCTTCGGCGCCCCGAGCTTGTGCCCCGAGACCGAGACCGCGTCGGCGCCCCAGCCCGCGACGTCCAGCCAGCCGGCGGCCTGGACGGCGTCCACGTGCAGCGGCACGCCCCGCGATCGGCAGAGCGCCGCTATCGCCGGAACGTCCTGCACCGTCCCGATCTCGTTGCTCGCCGCGAGCACCGAGACCAGTGCGGTGTCCGGCCGGACCAGCGCGGCGAGCGCGTCGAGGTCGAGCAGGCCGGTCGCGTCGACGGGGGCCGTCGACACCTCGAAGCCGTGCAGGCGCCGGAGGTGGTCGGCCGACTCGACGGTCGCCTCGTGCTCGAGCGCCGAGATCACCAGGTGCCGTCCGCGCGGCGATCCCAGCGCGAGGCCCTTGACCGCCGTGTTGATCGACTCCGTGCCGCCGGAGGTGAAGAGCGTCTCGGAGGAGCGGCCGCCGAGGAAGCGGGCCACGTGAGCGCGCGCCGCCTCCAGCGCGCGCGCCGCGGCGTCGCCGAGCGAGTGGCTGCTCGACGGATTGCCGTACTCGGCGGTGAGGAACGGCCACATGGCCTCCAGCACCTCGCGGCGCACGGGCGAGGTCGCGGCGTGGTCGAGGTAGATCACTCGACCGCGATGTCCAGGCCGAGGTCGAGCGAGCGGACGCTGTGGGTGAGCGCGCCGACGGAGATCACGTCGACCCCCGCCTCCGCGATCGCGCGCACGGTCGAGAGGTCGACGCCGCCGCTCGCCTCGACCACGGCCCGCCCGCCGATGAGGGCGACGCCCTGGCGGAGCAGCTCGGGGGTGAAGTTGTCGAGCATGATCGTGTCCGCGCCTCCCGCCAGCGCGGGCTCGATCTGGTCGAGCCGGTCGACCTCGACCTCGAGGTGCGCCGTGTGCGGGATCGAGGCGCGCGCCGCCCGCAGGGCCGCGGTCAGGTCGATCCCGCGCGCGGCGAGCACCGCGAGGTGGTTGTCCTTCGCCAGCACCGCGTCCGAGAGCGAGAAGCGGTGGTTGCGGCCGCCGCCGCTGCGGACGGCGTGCCTCTCGAGCGCGCGCAGGCCCGGCGTGGTCTTGCGGGTGTCGACGATGCGGGCGCGCGTCCCCTCCACCGCGGCGACGTACTGCGCCGTCAGGGTGGCGATGCCGCTCATCCGCTGCACGAGGTTGAGCGCGACCCGCTCGCCGCGGAGCACGCCGCCCGCGGGGCCCTCGATCCGGGCGAGGGTCTGCCCGGCCTCGAAGACCGCGCCGTCCTCCACGAGCACCGAGCAGCGGATCCGGGAGTCGACCTGCCGCATCGTGCCGACGAGGACGGCGCCGCCGCTGAGGACGCCGGGCTCGCGGGCCACGAGGGCGGCGCTCGCGGTGGCGTCCGCGGGGAGGAGGGTGTCGGAGGTCAGGTCGCCCCAGGGCGCGTCCTCCTCGAGGGCGAGGGTGACGACGCGGTCGATGCTCTGGCGGGTCAGCACGGAAGGGCCGCCTCTCTGGTGGGGGCGGCGGCGCTCGCCGTCGCGGGGTCGGGGGAGTCGATGCGGTGGTGGGCGCCGACGGAGTGCGTGCGCGCGAGCGCGGCGTCGATGAGAGCGAGGGCGCAGGTCAGCAGGTTCGCGTCCTCGAGCGTCCTCAGTCCGAGCGGAGCGGGCGAGGCGGAGGCGACGAGCGTGCCGCGCGCCGCTGTGAGCCCCGCCGCGTCCCGGGAGAGGCCGGCTCCCGCCCACATCGCGTCCTGGAGAGCGGTGCGGTCGAGCGTCATCGGGACGACGGCGCGGGGAGGGGCGACCGGGCCGCCGCTCCAGGAGAGGGAGTCGAGGGCGAGCGCCGCGCGGCGCGCGAACACGACGCCCTCGAGCAGGCTGTTGGAGGCGAGGCGGTTCGCGCCGTGGACGCCGGTGCGGGCGACCTCGCCGACCGCGAGCAGCCCGGGGAGGCTGGTGCGCCCGTCCAGGTCGGTCGCGATCCCGCCCATCCAGTAGTGCGCGGCCGGAGTCACGGGCAGCAGGTCGTCGGCGAGCGAGAGCCCGTTCTCGCGGCAGGCCGCCGAGATCGTCGGGAACCTCTTCGCCAGCACCTCGGGGGCGATCGCCCGGGCGTCCAGGTGCACGGGCAGTCCGCCCTGCAGCCGCATCCGCTCCGCGATCGCGCGCGCCACGACGTCGCGCGGCGCCAGCTCGGCCTCGGGGTGCACCCCTGCCAGGAACCGCTCGCCCGCGGCGTCGCGCAGCACCGCGCCCTCGCCGCGCACCGCCTCCGAGACGAGGAAGCCGCCCGGCAGCGCGAGCGTGGTCGGGTGGAACTGGTAGAACTCCAGGTCCGCCGTCTCCGCTCCCGCCCGCAGGGCGGCGGCGAGCCCGTCCCCGGTCGCGACGGACGGATTGGTGGTGTGCCGGTAGAGCTGCCCGGCGCCTCCGGTGGCCAGCACGACCGCGTCGGCCGCCAGGCGCTCGAGCACGCCGTCGTGCAGGACGTCGGCGCCCGTGACCGAGCCGCCCTCCCGCACCACGTCGACCAGGGCGGCGTGCTCGCGCACCTCGACGGACGAGGCCCGCACCGCCGCCACGAGCGCGGCCTCGATCGCGGCGCCCGTCGCGTCGCCGCCGACGTGCAGGATCCGCGGACGCGAGTGGGCGCCCTCGAGTCCCCGCGCCAGCTCGCCGCCCTCGCGGTCGAAGCCGACGCCCCACTCCTGCAGCACCGCGACCGCCTCCGGCCCCTCGGCGCAGAGCACCTCGACCGCCGAGCGCACGGCGAGGCCCGCACCGGCGGTGAGCGTGTCCTCCACGTGCAGCGCCACGGAGTCGCCCGGCGCCGTGACCGCGGCGATCCCGCCCTGCGCGGCGCGCGTCGACGACTCCGCCAGCGCGCCCTTGGTGACGAGCAGCACCTCGTGGCGGCGCTGCGCCGTCAGCGCGGCGACCAGCCCGGCGATGCCGCTGCCGACGACGACGACCCGCGCCATGTCAGACCGCCGCCGGCCCGGCGGGCGGAACGGCCGCGAGCATCCGCTCGAGGGCGATGCGCGCCTCGGCCTGCACCGACTCCGCGACCTCGATCCGGTTGAGCACCGTCCCCGCGACCAGTCCCTCGAGCACCCAGGCGAGGTAGCCGGGGTGGATGCGGTACATGGTCGAGCAGGGGCAGACCACGTCGTCGAGGCAGAAGATCGTGTGCTGCGGGTACTGGACGGCGAGGCGCTGCACCAGGTTGATCTCGGTGCCGATCGCGAAGGTCGATCCCGCGGGTGCCGCCTGGATCGCCTTCACGATGTAGTCGGTCGAGCCGTACTCGTCGGCCGCGTCGACGACCGCCATCGGGCACTCCGGGTGCACGATCACGCGCACGCCCGGGTGCTCGGCGCGCGCCTTCGCGATCTGGGCCGTCGTGAAGCGCTTGTGCACCGAGCAGAAGCCGTGCCAGAGGATCACCTGCGCGTCCAGGAGCGTCGCAGTGTCGGAGCCGCCCTGCGGCTTGCGCGGGTTCCACATCGGCATCCGCTCCAGCGGCACGCCCATCGCCTTGGCGGTGTTGCGGCCGAGGTGCTGGTCGGGGAAGAACAGCACCCGCTGCCCGCGCGCGAACGCGTCCTCGAGAACGGTCGCCGCGTTCGAGGAGGTGCAGACCACGCCTCCGTTGCGGCCGCAGAACGCCTTCAGCGCGGCCGAGGAGTTCATGTACGTGACCGGGACGAGCGGCACGCGGCCGTCGGCGTCCGGCTCGGTGCCGTAGAGCTCGGTGAGCTCGGCCCAGGCGTCCTCGACGGAGTCGATGTCGGCCATGTCCGCCATCGAGCAGCCGGCCGCCAGGTTCGGGAGGATCACGGCCTGCTCCGGTCCGGAGAGGATGTCGGCCGTCTCCGCCATGAAGTGCACGCCGCAGAAGACGATGGCCTCGGCGTCGGGCCGGCTCGTCGCCGCCTTCGCCAGCTGGAACGAGTCGCCCACGTAGTCGGCGTACTGCACCACCTCGTCCCGCTGGTAGAAGTGCCCGAGCACGACGACCCGCTCGCCGAGCGTCTCCTTCGCCGCGAGGATGCGGTGGTGCAGCTCGTCGGCGCTCGCCGTCGTGTACTCCTCCGGCAGACGTCCCTGGACCGGGGCGTCGGCCGGGATCGGGTCGGCCTGGGAGGCGCCGGGCCCGTAGGCGGGCAGGCCGAGGTCGAACGACCAGGGGGCCTCCGCGAGCTCGGGCGCGCAGGTGGCGCCGGGCGCGGAGCCGCCCTCGATGAGCCGGATGGTGCTGTCGACGGATGTCACGGTGTTCTCCTCGTGAGGCGGGTGGGGGAGTCGGGCGGCGCGCTCAGACGGGCAGCGGGCCGTTGTCGGCGAGCGCCGCCGACTCGTCGTAGCGGTAGAGGCGCGGGGGACGGTGGCGGGTGCCCGTCAGGCGCTCCCCGGTGGGCACCACGGTGCCGGAGCTCTCGATCGTCCGGCGGAAGTTGGCCGGGTCGAGGGGCTTCTGCAGGACGGCCTCGTGGACCTCCCGCAGCTGGGACAGGGTGAAGGCGCCGCCGAGGAAGGCCTGCGCGATGCGGGAGTACTCCATCTTGTTGCGCAGGCGCCAGAGGGCGTAGTCGACGATCAGTCCGTGGTCGAAGGCGAGCTCGAGCGGCAGATCGGTGCAGAGCCAGGCGACGTTCTCTCCCACGATGGCCTCGTCGGCCTCGGCGGAGCGCACGAGCGCCCAGTAGACGATCGACACGACGCGGTCCTCGCCGGGGGAGCGGTCGGTGCCGCCGACGGCGTAGAGCTGCTCGAGGTAGCGCGGAGCCAGGCCCGTGGTCTCGCGGAGAGTGCGGCGGGCCGACTCGGCGAGATCCTCGTCCGGATGCAGCGGTCCGCCGGGCAGTGCCCAGAGTCCCTCGAACGGCTCGCGGATGCGCCGGACGACGGGGATCCAGACGGTGCTCGCTCCGGTCTCCGGGTGCGGCCGCAGGGCGAAGATCACCGTCGACACGGCGAGCTGCACGTCCGGCATCCGATGCCCCCTACTAAGAGTCGCACCGACTGTAAGTGCTGGGATCACCTTAGTGTCACCAACACCTGAACACCTAGCGGGAGAAGCGACACGCCGCTAAGGGCCCGCCCCGCCCGCTAGGCTGACCGCACAACCGAATACCGGGCCGCAATACGCGACGCGGGAGAGCCGACTCCGGTCGGCACCGAAGGAGCAAGCCTCCCCGCCAATCTCTCAGGTCTTGTACCGCGTCGAACTGGCCACTCTGGAAAGCGATCCGCTCGGATCCGCCCATGGTGAAAGCGCTCGACCCCTCGGGGCGGCGCGAATCTCTCAGGCTCCACGACAGAGGGGGAGTTCCCACGGCACTGCTGTGCTCTGCCGCGAACGCGGCGCGAGTCCAGCACTGCGACGAAATGGAGAACTCATGTCCGAGACCCCGACGACCAGCCCCGAAGCCCGCTACTCGCCCCTGCACGAGGTGCACGTCGCCGCCGGCGCGTCCTTCACCGACTTCGCCGGGTGGCAGATGCCGGTCCGCTACTCCGGCGATCTCGCCGAGCACCACGCCGTGCGCACCGCCGCCGGCCTCTTCGACCTCTCGCACATGGCCGAGATCCTCGTCGTCGGCCCCGAGGCGGTCGACGCCCTCGACTACGCGCTGGCGAGCGACATCTCGGCCGTCGCCGCCGGCCGCGCGAAGTACACCCTCCTCCTGGAGCGCACGGGCGGCGTGATCGACGACCTCGTCGTCTACCGCACGGGCGAGGACCGCTTCATGGTCGTCGCGAACGCGGCCAACCGGCACATCGTCGTCGAGACGCTCCGCGACCGCACCGCGATGTTCGAGTGCGAGCTGTTCGACGAGAGCGACGACGTCGCCCTCATCGCGCTGCAGGGCCCGCGCTCGCTCGAGATCCTGCAGAACGTCCAGGGCCTCGCCGTCGAGACCGAGCGGGGAGCGGAGTCGGTGCTCGACACGGACGACGCCGCCCGCCTGCTCGCGGAGCTGCGCTACTACCGCGCCGTGCCCGCGACCTTCGAGGCGCACCCGATCCTGATCGCGCGCACCGGGTACACAGGCGAGGACGGCTTCGAGATCTACGTCTCGCCCGACTCCGCTCCCGCGCTCTGGCAGGCTCTCGCCGAGACCGGCGCCGGAGCGGGCCTCGTCCCCGCCGGCCTCGCCGCCCGCGACACCCTCCGCCTCGAGGCGGGCATGCCGCTCTACGGCCACGAGCTCTCCCGCGACGTCTTCCCCGCACAGGCCGGCCTCGGCCGCGTCGTCGCCTTCGGGAAGCCGATCGACTTCGTCGGCCGCGCGGCCAGCGAGGAGGGTCCCTCCGGAGAAGCTCCTGTGCTCGTCGGGCTCGTCGGCGAGGGCCGCCGCGCCGCCCGCGCCGACTACACCGTCCTCTCCGGCGACGACGAGGTCGGAGTGGTCACCAGCGGCGTCCTCTCGCCGACCCTGGGCGTCCCGATCGCGATGGCCTACGTCGCCCCCGCCTCCGCGCAGCCCGGGACGGCGCTCGCCGTCGACATCCGCGGCACGCGCCTCCCGATGACCGTCACCGAGCTCCCCTTCTACTCGAGAAAGAAGAACTGACATGGCCGTGCCCACCGAGCTGCAGTACACCTCCGACCACGAGTGGATCCGGGTCGACGGAGAGGTCGCGACCGTCGGCATCACCGCCTACGCCGCCGACAAGCTGGGCGACGTCGTCTTCGTCGAGCTCCCCGAGGCGGGAGCCCGCGTCGAGGGCGGCAGCGTCGTCGGCGAGATCGAGTCGACCAAGTCGGTGGGCGAGCTGTTCGCCCCCGTCGACGGCGAGGTCCTCGAGGCCAACACGGCCGTCGTCGACAGCCCCGAGCTCGTCAACTCCGATCCGTTCGGCGAGGGGTGGCTGATCCGGGTCCGCTTCGACGCCCTGCCCGACGGCCTCCTCGACTCCGCCGCCTACACCGAGCTGGTCGGCGAGTAGATGGCGGCCACCAGGACCCCCGGCGCCTTCGAGTCCCGCCACATCGGGACCGACGCCGACGCGCAGCGCACCATGCTCGCGGCTCTCGGCTACGACTCCGTGGAGGAGCTCGTCACCGCCGCCGTCCCCGAGTCGATCCAGGTCCGCGACCTCCCGCGGGTGCTGCCCGCTCCGGCCACCGAGACGGAGGCGCTCGCCGAGCTGCGCGCCCTCGCCGCGAAGAACACGGTGCGTCGGCCGATGATCGGCCTCGGCTACTACGGCACGCACACCCCCGCCGTGATCAAGCGCAACGTGCTCGAGAACCCCAGCTGGTACACGGCCTACACGCCGTACCAGCCCGAGATCTCGCAGGGGCGCCTGGAGGCGCTGATCAACTTCCAGACGATGGTCTCCGACCTCACCGGCCTCGACACGGCCGGCGCGTCGATGCTCGACGAGGGCACCGCCGTCGTCGAGGCGATGCTGCTCGCGCGCCGCGCCTCGAAGGCGCGCACCGACGTCTTCGTCGTCGACTCCGACGCTCTCCCGCAGACCCTCGCGCTGCTGCGCGGCCGCGCGGAGGCCGTCGGCATCCGCATCGTCGAGCTCCCTCTCTCGCGCACCGCCGCGGAGGAGGTGCCGGAGTGCTTCGGCGCCCTCGTGCAGTACCCCGGCGCGTCCGGGCACCTCTGGGACCCGTCGGCGGTGCTCGCCGCGGTGAAGGCCCACGGCGGCCTGGCCGTCGTCGCCGCCGACCTGCTCGCGCTGACCCTGGTGCGCTCGCCGGGCGAGCTCGGCGCGGACGTCGCGGTCGGCACCACGCAGCGCTTCGGCGTCCCGCTGGGCTTCGGAGGACCGCACGCCGGCTACCTCGCCGTCCGCAAGGGACTCGAGCGCCAGCTGCCCGGCCGCCTCGTCGGCGTCAGCCAGGACGCGGACGGCCACCCCGCCTACCGCCTGTCCCTCCAGGCCCGCGAGCAGCACATCCGCCGCGAGAAGGCGACCTCGAACATCTGCACCGCGCAGGTCCTCCTGGCCGTCATGGCGGCGATGTACGCGGTCTACCACGGGCCGGACGGGCTCGCCGCGATCGCCGAGCGCGTGCACGGCCGGGCCGCGCTCCTCGCGCGCCTCCTCCTCGACCGGGGCCACTCCCTCCGGCACGCCGACTTCTTCGACACCGTCTCGGTCGTCGTGCCCGGCGGCGCGGAGGCGGCGGTCGCCCGCGCCCGCCAGGCCGGCTTCGACGTGCGCCTGGTCGACGCCGACACGGTCTCGGTGTCGATCGACGAGACGGTCACCGACCTCGAGGTGATCGCCGTCGCGACCGCCGTCGGGCAGCTGGACTCGTCGTTCGGCTTCCTCAGCGGCTCCGCGCGGAGTATCCCCGCCGAGCTCGACCGCCGCACGCCGTTCCTCGTGCACCCGGTCTTCAGCAGCCACCACAGCGAGACCTCGATGATGCGCTACCTCAAGCGCCTCGCCGACTCGGACTACGCGCTGGACCGCGGCATGATCCCGCTCGGCTCCTGCACCATGAAGCTCAACGCCGCCACCGAGATGGAGGCGGTCAGCTGGCCCGAGTTCGCGGACCTGCACCCGTTCGCCCCCGAGGCGGACGTGCAGGGCTCGCTGGCGCTGATCGACCAGCTGGAGGGGTGGCTCGCCCACCTCACGGGCTACGACTCCGTGTCGCTCCAGCCCAACGCCGGCTCGCAGGGCGAGCTCGCGGGCCTGCTGGCGATCCGCGGCTGGCACCGGTCGAACGGCGACGAGGACCGCACGATCTGCCTGATCCCCTCGAGCGCCCACGGCACCAACGCCGCGAGCGCGGTCCTCGCCGGCATGCGCGTCGTCGTCGTGGCCTGCGACGAGCTCGGCAACGTCGACCTGGACGACCTCCGGGCGAAGATCGCCGAGCACGCGGGCTCCCTCGCCGCGCTGATGATCACCTACCCGTCGACCCACGGCGTCTACGAGCACGAGGTCGCCGAGATCTGCCGCCTCGTCCACGAGGCCGGCGGACAGGTGTACGTGGACGGCGCGAACCTCAACGCGCTTCTGGGCTTCGCCCGCTTCGGAGACTTCGGCGGCGACGTCTCGCACCTCAACCTGCACAAGACGTTCTGCATCCCGCACGGCGGAGGCGGTCCCGGCGTCGGTCCCGTCGCCGCGAAGGCGCACCTCGCGCCGTTCCTGCCCGGTCACCCGCTCGCGCAGCGGCTCGAGCACGGCGTGGGCACGCAGGGCGAGCGGATCGTCCACGGCGGCGCACCGGTGTCGGCAGCGCCCTACGGCAGCCCCGGCATCCTGCCGATCTCGTGGGCGTACGCCCGGATGATGGGCGAGGAGGGCCTGCGGGCCGCGACCGGGGCGGCCGTCCTCTCGGCCAACTACGTCGCCGCGCGCCTCCGCGAGCACTACCCGGTGCTCTACACGGGGGACAACGGGCTCGTCGCCCACGAGTGCATCCTCGACATCCGTCCGCTGACGGCGGCGACCGGAGTGACCGTGGACGACGTCGCCAAGCGCCTCGTCGACTACGGCTTCCACGCCCCGACCATGAGCTTCCCCGTCGCCGGGACCCTGATGGTCGAGCCGACGGAGAGCGAGGACCTCGCCGAGATCGACCGCTTCATCGACGCGATGATCGGGATCCGGGCGGAGGCCGACCGCGTCGGCGCGGGGGAGTGGCCGGTGGACGACAACCCGCTGCGCGGCGCCCCGCACACCGCCGAGTGCCTGACGGCCGAGGAGTGGACACACCCCTACAGCCGCGAGCAGGCCGTCTACCCGGTCAGCTCGCTGGTGCGCGGCAAGTACTGGCCGCCGGTCCGCCGGATCGACCAGGCCTACGGCGACCGCAACCTCGTCTGCGCCTGCCCGCCCATCGAGGCCTTCGCCTGATCCGCCCGCACGCGCTCGTCCGCAACCGAGGGTGAGAGAGCAGGAACGGAGCCTCGAGCCCGTCCTGTCATCTCCCACCCTCGGCTGCGGATAACGGCGGTCCCGCACAGGCGCGGAGTGGGTCGCAGTCCTCCCGATCCGGGGGGAACGGCGCACGGCGATCCCGATGCACGAGGGAGCCCGACCGTGGGGAACGCGTCGTGGAGGTGCTGGCAGAGCTCGACGGAGTCGCGACGAGCGAGCGGCTCCACCGTGCGGGTGTCACGCCCCGGCTCCTGAGAGCCGCCGTCGAGCGCGGCGCGGTCCTGCGGCTCCTCGGATGCGATCGGTCCGTCGTCACGGCCGCGGAGCCGGCGGCGCGAACAGCTCGGGCCAGAGGGCGACGGCCAGCGGGTAGCCGACGAACGAGACGATGTCGATGATCGAGTGGGCGATCACCAGGGGCAGGGTGCGGCCGAAGCGCTGGTAGAACAGTCCGAACACCAGGCCCATGACCACGTTCCCGATGAAGGGCCCGATGCCCTGGTACAGGTGGTAGCTGCCCCGGAGCAGCGCACTGGTCACCAGGATCCGCCACCGCCCCCAGCCCAGATCGCCCAGGCGGGCGAAGAGGTACCCGATCACGACGACCTCCTCCTGCACTCCCGCCCGGATCGCGGAGAGCACGAGCACCGGCACCGTCCACCAGTACGCGTCCAGCGGCGAGGCCACCACCGCCACGGTGATGCCCAGCGCGCGTCCGACGGCGTACAGCGCGATGCCCGGCGCGCCGATCGCCACCGCGAGGACGGTCCCGGTCCGCAGGTCCGCGAACGGCCGGCGCAGGTCGAGCCCCAGGCGCCCGAGCGGACGGCCCGAGCTCTGCCAGAGCAGGAACGCGCAGAGGGCCACCGGCACCAGGTCGAAGAAGAGCGCGAGCAGCTGGTAGACGAGGTCGAAGCCCGGGCGGTCGCTGAGGGCGCCGTTGATCGTCGCGGTCTGGTCGGCCAGTGCGGTCGAGCGGGTGAGCCGGTTGGCGATGGAGACCACCGAGTAGACCGCGGAGGCGCCCAGCGAGAGCCCGAGGACCAGCAGGATCTCGGTGCGGATCCGGCGCCGTCCGGGCGCGGATCCTGACAGGTCGGTGGACACTCCGTGCGTCTCCTCTGAAGTCGATGTGTTGCGCGACGGCCGCCCGGTACGCACGTTTCGTGCAGAACAGCGCAAGGATTCCACCTCCCGGTTACCGCTGTGTAACGGTTGCCACATGCTTTTGTGCAGATAGCGGGCGAATACATAGTCTCGTTGAAGGCATCCGCGCGACGGCCACCAGTCTCGTGCGCCGCCGCCGTCGCCACGCGCACGGCACTCCACGCGTCAGGGAAACCACTTCTCGCGCGCCCCCACATCACTGGAGGAATAGTGAACATCAGACGTTACGGATTCGGGGCTCTGGCGCTCGTCGCCGCGAGCACGCTGGTCCTGGCCGGCTGCAGCAGCTCGAACGACTCGGGCGGAGGTGCATCGGGAGGCGACGCCGCCGCGATCATCTCCACCAACGGCTCCGAGCCGCAGAACCCGCTGATCCCGACGAACACCAACGAGGTGGGCGGCGGCAAGATCCTCGACGAGATCTTCGCGGGCCTGGTCTACTACGACGCCAAGGGCGCCCCCGAGAACGACGTCGCCGAGTCCATCGAGTCGGACGACGCGCAGAACTACACGATCACAATCAAGTCGGGCCTGACCTTCACGAACGGCGACCCGGTCACCTCCAGCTCGTTCATCGACGCCTGGAACTACGGCGCCAAGTTCTCGAACAACCAGCTCAGCGCGTCGTTCTTCTCGAACTTCGAGGGCTTCAGCGACACCGAGGACAGCGAGCTCACCGGCCTCAAGGCCGTGGACGACACCACCTTCACCGTCGCGCTCAAGTCCCCGCAGTCGGACTTCCCGATCAGCCTCGGCTACTCGGCGTACTACCCGCTGCCCGCCGCCGCGTTCGACGACATGGCCGCCTTCGGTGAGAACCCGATCGGCAACGGCCCGTACAAGCTCGACGGCGACGACGCGTGGCAGCACGACGTCCAGATCGAGCTCGTCAAGAACGGCGAGTACACCGGCCCCCGCGAGGCCCAGAACGGCGGCCTGAAGATCGTCTTCTACGCCACCCAGGACGCCTCCTACGCCGACCTCCTCGGCGGCAACGTCGACGTGATCGACCAGATCCCGGACTCCGCCTTCGGCACCTTCGAGAGCGACCTCGGCGACCGCGCCGTGAACCAGCCCTCGGCCGTGTTCCAGTCCTTCACCATCCCGGGCCGTCTCCCGCACTTCGACGGCGAGGAGGGCCAGCTCCGCCGCCAGGCGATCTCGATGTCCTTCGACCGCAAGGAGATCACCGACGTGATCTTCGAGGGCACCCGCACCCCGGCCTCCGACTTCACCTCCCCGGTGATCGACGGCTACAGCGACGCCCTCTCCGGCGCCGACGTGCTCGAGTACAACCCCGACGAGGCCAAGGCGCTGTGGGCTCAGGCCGACGCGATCAGCCCCTGGGACGGCACCTTCAAGATCGCCTACAACGCCGACGGCGGCCACCAGGGCTGGGTCGACGCGGTGACCAACTCGATCAAGAACACGCTGGGCATCGACGCCGAGGGCGACGCGTACCCGACCTTCGCCGAGGCGCGCACCAAGATCGTCGACCGCTCGATCGAGACCGCGTTCCGCACCGGATGGCAGGCCGACTACCCGAGCCTCTACAACTTCCTCGGACCGCTCTACGTGACCGGCGCCTCGTCCAACGACGGCGACTACTCGAACCCCGAGTTCGACACCCTGCTCCAGCAGGGCCTGTCGGACGCCGACGCCGACGCTGCGAACAAGACGTTCCAGCAGGCCCAGGAGATCCTCCTGAAGGACCTCCCGTCGCTGCCCCTGTGGTACGCGAACGTGACCGGCGGCTACGGCGAGGGCGTGTCGAACGTCGAGTTCGGCTGGAACTCGGTGCCGCTCTACTACGAGATCACCAAGAACTAAGCTCGAACCACTGGGGCGCTTCGCCCGTGCCGTCGGCCACCAGGTCACGGCACGGGCGGAGCGCCCTGTTTCGGTCACAATCGAATGAGGTCCCCATCCATGCGACTCCGGAACCGGCTGGGCTGACATGCTCGCCTACATCGTCCGACGCATCCTGCAAGCCGTCCCCGTGCTCATCGGCACCACGTTCCTCATCTACTTCATGGTCTTCTCCATGCCGGGGAACCCGCTCCTGTCGCTCTTCGGCGACAAGACGCCGAGCCCCGCACTCCTCGCCCGCCTCGAGGAGCAGTACCACCTGAACGAGCCCTTCTTCGTCCAGTACCTGTACTACCTGGGAGGCGTCGTCCGCGGCGACTTCGGCATCTCGTTCTCCGGCCAGTCCGTCAACGAGATCCTCGCCCGCACCTTCCCGGTCACCCTGACGCTCGCCATGATGGCGATCGTCATCGAGATCGTCGTCGCGCTGACCATCGGCCTCATCAGCGGTCTGCGCAAGGGCAGCTTCTTCGACGCGAGCGCCCTGGTCGTCAGCCTCCTGCTCGTGTCGGTGCCGATCTTCGTGCTCTGCTTCATCGCGCAGTCCTTCTTCGCGATCCAGCTGGGATGGTTCCCTCCGACCGTCGGAGCCGACGCGTCGTTCCAGAGGCTGCTGCTGCCCGCGATCGTGCTCGCCCTGTTCGTGGTCGCGTCGGCCATCCGCCTCACGCGCGGCTCGGTCATCGAGACGGCCGGCTCGGACTTCGTCCGCACCGCGTACAGCAAGGGGCTCTCGCGACGCCGCGTCATCCCCGTGCACGTCCTGCGCAACTCGCTCATCCCGGTCACGACGCAGTTCGGAGCCGACTTCGGCCTCCTGATCGTCGGCGCGACCGTGACCGAGGGCATCTTCAACGTTCCCGGAGTCGGGAACACGCTCTATCAGGCGATCATCCGAGGTGAGCGGCCGACCGTCGTCTCCTTCGTCACGGTCATGGTGCTGTTCTACCTCGTGGTGAATATCCTCGTCGACCTGCTCTACGCCGTACTCGACCCGAGGATCCGCTATGCCAAATGAGTCCACCGGCGGCGCGCAGAAGGCCCGCCGCATCGACCACTTCGTGGCCCCGCTCGAGGAGACGCCGATCGCGTCGGTCGACGCCGTCAGCCTCGACGAGAAGCCCAGCAACCTCTGGACCGACGCGTGGCGCGACCTGCGCAAGCGGCCCATGTTCTGGATCTCGGGCGTCCTGATCCTCGTCATCATCGCCGTCGCGCTGTTCCCGGGCCTGTTCACCTCGGTGGACCCCCGCCAGTGCGCGCTCTCGTTCAGCAACCAGGGCCCCGGCGACGGCAGCCTGCTCGGCTACACCAAGCAGGGGTGCGACGTGTTCTCGCGGATCATCCACGGCACGTCCACGTCGCTGACCGTCGGCCTCATCGTGATCGTGATCACGACGGTCTCCGGCGTCATCGGCGGCGCTCTGGCCGGCTTCTTCGGCGGCTGGGTCGACACCGTGATCATGCGCCTCGGCGACATCTTCTTCTCGATCCCCTACATCCTCGCCGCGGTCGTCATCATGTCCGTCTTCTCGGCCTACCGGAACGTGTTCGTCATCGCCCTGGCGATCGGCGCGTTCGCCTGGCCGACGACGGCGCGCGTCCTGCGCTCCGAGGTCCTCCGCGTGAAGCAGGCCGACTTCGTCGGCGCCGCCACCGCGACCGGCCTCTCCCGCATGGCGATCCTGTTCCGGCACGTGCTGCCGAACTCGATCGCTCCCGTCATCGTCGTCACGACGATCTCGCTCGGCGCGGCCATCACCGCGGAGGCGACGCTGTCGTTCCTCGGCGTCGGCCTGCCCGGCTCGGTCATGTCGTGGGGCAACGACATCAGCCAGGCCCAGCGCGATCTGCGCACCAACCCGCAGACGCTGATCTACCCGTCGATCGCCCTGACGGTCACGGTGCTGAGCTTCATCCTCCTCGGCGAATCGCTCCGCGACGCGCTCGACCCGAAGGCGAGGGCCCTCCGATGACCGCCACGACACCGAACGCACCGCACGGGCCGCTGCTCGAGGTCACCGACCTCGAGGTCGGCTTCCAGACCGGCAGCGGACTGGTCCCCGCCCTCCGCGGCGTGAGCCTCACGATCGAGCACGGCCAGACCGTCGCGATCGTGGGGGAGTCGGGCTCCGGCAAGTCGACGACCGCCGCGGCGATCATCGGCCTGCTCCCCGGCACCGGCCAGGTCACCGCCGGCTCCGTGCTGTTCGACGGCAAGGACCTCGCGAAGGCGACGAGGACCGAGCTCGAGGACATCCGCGGCCGCCGGATCGGCTACGTCCCGCAGGACCCGATGTCGAACCTGAACCCCGTGTGGTCGGTCGGCTTCCAGGTCGAGGAGACCATCAAGGCCAACGGCCTCGCGACCGGTCGCAAGGAGGTGCGCGCCAAGGCGATCGAGGTCCTGCAGAACGCGGGCCTCGCCGACGCGGAGAAGCGCCTCAAGCAGTTCCCGCACCAGTTCTCGGGCGGCATGCGCCAGCGCGTGCTGATCGGCATCGGCCTGGCCGCGGCTCCCCAGCTGCTGATCGCCGACGAGCCCACCTCGGCGCTCGACGTCACGGTCCAGCGCCGGATCCTCGACCACCTCGAGACTCTGACGAAGACCGACGGCACCGCGCTGCTCTTCATCACGCACGACCTGGGCCTCGCCGCCGAGCGCGCCGAGAAGCTCATCGTCATGTACAAGGGCCGCATCGTCGAGTCCGGCGCCTCGGTGGAGGTGCTGCAGAACCCGCAGCACCCCTACACGCAGCGCCTGATCGCGGCGGCGCCCAGCCTCGCGTCGCGCCGCATCCAGTCGACGGCCGGCCGGGCCGTGGAGTCGGTCTCCGGCGAGTCGGAGGCCGTGCGCGAGGTCGACCTGGTCGGCGCGGGCGCCGCGCACCACGCCGGCGCGGTCGCCTCGGGCGCCCCGATGATCGAGGTCGACGGCCTCACGAAGGTCTTCAAGATCCGCCGCGGCGGCCTGAAGGCCGAGGACTTCACCGCCGTCGACAACGTGTCTTTCTCGATCCCGAAGGGCACCACCACGGCGCTCGTGGGCGAGTCCGGATCGGGCAAGTCGACGATCGCCCGCCTGGTGCTGGGCCTCGAGACGGCGACGTCCGGAGCGATCTCGATCGCCGGTCGCCGGACAGAGAAGCTCAAGGGCCGCGACATGCTGGCGCTCCGGCGCTCCATGCAGCCGGTGTTCCAGGACCCGTACGGCTCGCTCGACCCGCTGCACAACATCGGCAACACCATCTCGGAGCCGCTGCGGGTGCACAAGGTCGGCGACCGGACGTCGCAGCGCGAGCGCGTCCTCGAGCTGCTCGACCAGGTGTCCCTCCCGCGCGTGATCGCGAGCCGGTACCCGAACGAGCTCTCCGGCGGCCAGCGCCAGCGCGTGGCGATCGCCCGCGCGCTCGCGCTGAAGCCGGAGATCGTGGTGCTCGACGAGGCCGTGTCGGCTCTGGACGTCCTCGTCCAGGCGCAGATCCTCCGCCTCCTCGCCGACCTGCAGGCCGAGCTCGGGCTGACCTACCTGTTCATCACGCACGACCTGGCGGTGGTCCGCGTGATCGCCGACGACGTCTGCGTGATGCAGAAGGGCAGGATCGTCGAGCACGCCCCGACGGACACCGTGTTCGACTCGCCGCAGCAGGAGTACACCCGCGAGCTGCTCGACGCCATCCCCGGCGCCGGCATCGAGTTCGCGGTCTGACCGACCGTCAACTGGGCCCCGGCCCCGCCTGGAGCGCTCCTCGGAGCCCTCCGGAGCGGGGATCCGGGGCCCTTCGCCGTGCGGACGCCTCGCTGCGGTACGATGGATGGTCCCCCTTTTGCACGAGAACACGAGACGAGTCCGTATCCATGGCAAGTGCCACCCGCTCCGACCTGCGCAACGTCGCGATCGTCGCCCACGTCGACCATGGCAAGACCACGCTGGTCGACGCCATGCTCAAGCAGACGAACTCCTTCGACGCGCACGCCCACGTGGACGAGCGCGCGATGGACTCCAACGAGCTCGAGCGCGAGAAGGGCATCACGATCCTCGCGAAGAACACCGCTGTCTCGTACAGCGGCAAGCACGCGAGCGACGGTCCCATCACCATCAACGTCATCGACACCCCGGGCCACGCCGACTTCGGCGGCGAGGTCGAGCGCGGCCTGTCGATGGTCGACGGCGTCTGCCTCCTCGTCGACGCGTCCGAGGGCCCGCTGCCCCAGACCCGCTTCGTGCTGCGCAAGGCGCTCGAGGCGAAGCTCCCCGTCATCCTCCTGGTCAACAAGACCGACCGCCCCGACGCGCGCATCGACGAGGTCGTCGCCGAGAGCCAGGACCTGCTCCTCGGCCTCGCCTCGGACATGGCCGACGACGTGCCGGACCTCGACCTCGACGCGATCCTCGACGTCCCCGTGGTCTACGCCTCCGGCAAGGCCGGCCGCGCCTCGGCGAACAAGCCCGAGGACGGCACGCTGCCGGACGCCGAGGACCTGGAGCCGCTGTTCGAGGCGATCCTCAAGCACATCCCCGCGCCGACCTACGACGACGACGCGCCCCTCCAGGCCCACGTCACCAACCTCGACGCGTCGCCGTTCCTCGGCCGCCTCGCCCTCCTCCGCGTCTTCAACGGCACGATCAAGAAGGGGCAGACGGTCGCCTGGGTCCACCACGACGGCACCCACACCAACGCGCGCATCACCGAGCTGCTGATCACGAAGGCGCTCGACCGCTACCCGGCCGAGTCCGCGGGCCCCGGCGACATCGTCGCGATCGCGGGCTTCCCCGAGATCACCATCGGCGAGACCATCGCCGACCCCGAGGACATCCGCCCGCTGCCGGCCATCACGGTCGACGACCCGGCGATCTCGATGACGATCGGCACCAACACCTCGCCGCTCGTCGGCAAGGTGAAGGGCCACAAGCTCACGGCGCGCATGGTCAAGGACCGCCTCGACCGCGAGCTCATCGGAAACGTGTCGCTCAAGATCGTCGACATCGGACGCCCCGACTCGTGGGAGGTCCAGGGCCGCGGCGAGCTCGCGCTGGCCATCCTCGTCGAGCAGATGCGCCGCGAGGGCTACGAGCTGACCGTCGGCAAGCCCCAGGTGGTCACCCGCCAGGTCGACGGCAAGACGCACGAGCCCTTCGAGCACCTCACGATCGACGCCCCGGAGGAGTACCTCGGCGCGATCACGCAGCTCCTCGCCGCCCGCAAGGGCCGCATGGACGGCATGTCGAACCACGGCACCGGCTGGGTCCGCATGGAGTTCATCGTCCCGTCGCGCGGCCTGATCGGCTTCCGCACCGAGTTCCTCACCACCACGCGCGGCACCGGTATCGCGAACGCGATCCTGCACGGCTACGAGCCGTGGGCCGGCGCGATCGTCACCCGCAACAACGGGTCGATCGTCGCGGACCGCAACGGCGTCGTCACCCCGTTCGCCATCATCGCGCTCCAGGAGCGGATGACCTTCTTCGTGAACCCCACCGAGGAGGTCTACGAGGGCATGGTGATCGGCGAGAACTCGCGCAACGACGACATGGACGTCAACATCACCAAGGAGAAGAAGCTGACCAACATGCGTCAGTCCACCTCCGACACCTTCGAGTCGATGACGCCGTCGCGTCAGCTGACGCTCGAGGAGTGCCTCGAGTTCGCCCGCGAGGACGAGTGCGTCGAGGTCACCCCCGAGGTCGTCCGCATCCGCAAGGTGGAGCTCGATGCTAACGCCCGCGCGCGCATGACGAGCCGCCTCAAGAAGCAGGGCTGAGCCCCGGGCGCCTCGGCGCCCGCCTACGACGAGACCGGCCGGAGCGATGCTCCGGCCGGTCTCGTCGTCTCCGCCCGGTGCTGCAGCGTGCAGCGCCGATCCCGTCCCTCGCGGTCCGGATCAGCCCGCCGGACTCGGAGAGGGAGAGGGGGTCGAGGACTCCGCCTCGAGCGTCGAGGTGACGAAGGAGACGAACGCCGCCGCGTCGTCCGGCTTCCCCGTGTACTGCTCGCCGTTCACCAGCACGGTGGGCGTCGACTCGAGCGTCGGCAGCGAGGAGTTCGCGAGGGGGAGCGAGGTGGCCCGCTCGGTCGCGGCCTTCACCCAGGGCCGGAACTCGCCCGCGGTCATGCAGGCGAGGACGTCGTCGTCGGTGACGCCCGCTCCGGTCACCAGCGCCCGCAGAGCGTCGTCGTCGAGGCCCGTCGTCCCCTCCGCCGGCTGCTGCGCGAAGAGCGCCGCGTTCACGGCGAGGAAGCGGTCCGGATCCTCGTCGGCGACGCACGCCGCGGCGTTCGCGGCCCGGCTGGAGTACTCGGAGCCGGCCGAGGAGGAGTCGAGGATCGCCACCGGGTGGATCTCGAGCGTGATCGCCCCCTTCGTCAGCCACGACTGCAGCTGCTCGGCGTTCGCCTTCTCGAACTGCCCGCAGTACGGGCAGAGGTAGTCGACGTAGAGGTCGACGGCGACGACTCCGCCCGCCCGCGTGGCGCTCTCGTCGGTCGGGACGGGGGATGCTCCCGGAGCGATCGCCGCGCTCGTCGTCGCCGTCACGGCCGAGCCGTCGCCCGCGAGGACGATGCCGTCGCTGAGCATGTTCGCCGGGCCGGCGCTCGCGACCTCCTGCTGCGTCCAGACGTTCCAGCAGACCAGGGCCACGACCGCGAGGAGCCCGACGACCGCTCCGCCCTGCCCGAGCAGCCGGTTCCGGCGCCGCCGGCGCCTCTCGGCTTCGCGGCGCTCCCGCGCCTGCGCTCGGGCGAGCTCCTGGCGCTCGCGCTTGGTCAGGCCGCTTCTCGCACTGTTCCCGGACATCGCCGACGACGCTACGGTCGGAGGCTTCGGCGCGCCGTGGAGTGAGCCCGCCGGATCCTGGGACGGAGTGCGGGTCCTCTCAGGGATCAGGCGAAGAGGCCGGAGCCGAGGAAGTCGGTCTCGTCGCGGGCACCGGGCGGCACCGCGAACACGGCCGAGCCGACGTGCTTCACGTACTCGTTCAGTGCGTCCGTCGCGAGGTTCCGCTGCACGGTGACGAACTGCTCCGGGGAGCGCTGGAACGAGAGGAAGAACAGCCCCGCGTTCAGGCGTCCGAGCTCGTCGTTGCCGTCGACGAAGTTGTAGCCGCGGCGCAGGAGCCGCACTCCGTTGTTCACGCTCGGATGCGCGAGGCGCACGTGCGACTCCTGATCGATCAGCGGGGCACCGGTGGCGCCGGCCGCTGCGAAGTCCGGCTCGGTGGACTCCGTGCCGCCCGAGAGCGGCGCTCCGGACCCCTTGCTGCGGCCGATGACCCGCTCCTGCTCGCCCAGCTGGCTGCGGTCCCACGTCTCGATGATCATCCGGATCTTCCGCGCGACCAGGTAGCTGCCGCCGACCATCCACGCGGGGCCGTCGGAGGAGGGGACCCAGACGTGCTCCTGGACGGCGTCGGCCTCCTCGGACTTCACGTTCGCCGTGCCGTCCTTGAAGCCGAAGAGGTTGCGCGGAGTCGCCTGGGCGGTGGACGTCGAGGAGGTGCGGCCGAAGCCGAGCTGAGACCAGCGGAGCGAGGCCCGGCCGAACGCGATCCGGCTCAGGTTGCGGATGGCGTGCACGGCGACCTGCGGATCGTCGGCGCAGGCCTGGATGCACAAGTCGCCGCCGCCGGCCGAGGGGACGAGCGCGTCGCCGCGGAAGCGGGGCAGGGCCTGCAGCTGCGGAGGCCGGCGGTCGGCGAGGCCGAAGCGGTCGGCGCCGGACTCGTCCGTGAAGAGGGTGGGTCCGAAGCCGACCGTGACGGTGAGGGACGCGGCGTCGAGCCCGAGCGCCTCTCCGGTGTCCTCCGGGGGAGCCGTGTCCGGCCCGTCCACCGCGCCGTTCTCGCCGACCTCGAGGCCCTGGGTCATCCGGGAGGCGGCGAGCGTCCAGTCCTTCAGGAGCTCGACGAGGTCCTCGCGCGTGGTGCCCGCGGCGAGGTCGAACGCGGCGAAGTGCAGCCGGTCCTGCGCGGCGGTGGTGATGCCCGCCTGGTTCGCGCCGAAGAACGGCACGGTGCGCGGGGCGGAGGAGGCCGTCGCGCTCGCGGACGATGTGACGGCCACCGTGCCGCCCACTCCGGCGGCCAGCCCGGCCGTCCCCGCCGAGACGAGGCCGAGCAGCCCGCGCCGCGAGAGGCGGCGGGGCTCGTCGGCGGGCTGCTCGGAATCCGTCGGCCGGGCTCCCTCGTGCTGCTCGGCGCCCACTACGCGGCCGGCTCCTCGACGCCCAGCACCGTGTGGGTCAGCTGCGAGAGCGGCTCGGAGAGAGCGTTGACCGCGTCCGAGAGCTCCTTCTTCTGCTCCGCGGTGACGGTGGAGTACGCGGCGAAGCCGGAGTCGATCGAGCCGTACTGCGCGAGCAGGGCGTCGAGCTCGGAGAACCGCTGCGTGATCCGTCCGGTGAGGTCGGCGCCCTCGTCGCCGCTGGCGGTCGCGATCGGCTCGACGTTGCCGAACGCCACCTCCGCGCCCTGGACGTTCGCGGCGAAGTCGGTGAGGTCAGTGCTCGACCACCAGTCCTCCTCGCCCGTGATCTTGCCGGCCGCGACCTCGTCGAGCAGGCCGATGGCGCCGTTGGAGATGTCGCCCACCGAGACGGTGAAGCCGGGCGCGTTCACGAGGTCGGCCAGGCTCTGCACGTCGTCGACGAGGCCCTGGCCGAACTGCACGCGCTGCTCGGGGGTGGAGGGCGCCCAGTCGAGGAGCGCGCTCGTGCCGTCGGAGTTGAGCGCACCCTCCGCGGGGGCCCACAGGTCCTTCTCGATGCGGTGGAAGCCGGTCCAGTCCAGGCCCTCGGCGACGGCGTCGACCTCGCGGTAGTCGATGCGCGGGTCGAGGTCGCCGAACGCCTCCGCGGTCGGCTCGATCCGCTCGTAGAAGACGCGGGTCGACGCGAAGAGGCCGCGCGCCTTCTCGTCGTCGCCGGCCTCGTAGGCCTGCGCGAACTCGGCCACCGCGGGGAGCAGCTCGCCCACCTGCGACTTCACGTACGCCACGTAGTTGGTGACCGCCGCCTCCGTCGCCGCCTTCTCATCCGCCGACTGCGCGGTGGCCTCACCGGTCACGGTGAACTCGCTCAGCCCGACCGGGGCGCCGACCTGCTGGAACTTGCAGGCGGTGTAGTAGGTGCCCGGCTCGAGCTGAGCGACGTAGGAGACGCTCTGGCCCGGGGTCACGTTCTCCTTCTCGCCCACGATCCGCAGCTTGTCCTCGGCCAGGATCTCGAACTCGTTGACGTCCGAGCCGCCGTTGGTCAGTGAGAACGTCACCGCTCCCGCCTCGGCGGTCGCCGTCGACACCTCGCAGGCGTCGTCCCTGATCGCGACGTCGAGCGCGGCGGAGGAGGAGGACGCGGGGGTGTTCGGCACGCAGCCCGTGAGGATCAGCGCCAGGGCGCCGGCGCCGGCGAGGCCGAGGGTGACGCGGGGGAGGGTGGGACGAGCGCGCGAGGACATGCTTCTCCTGGATCGGGGCGAGTGCGCCGGCGGTGCCGGAGCGGGTCAGACGGAGGTGGGAGCGGGAGCGGCGACCGGGGCCGCGCTGCCCCGTCGCGGACCGCGCAGGCGGACCTGGCGGACGAACAGGGCGCCGACGACGACGAGGTAGAGCAGCCAGGCGGCGAACTGCAGAGCGGTCGGCTCGGGCGTGTAGTTGAAGAGGCCGCCGACCACGGCGGTCACGGGCGGCGGGAGGATCGGGCCGAGCGAGAACAGCGGGGTGCCCCAGCCGGGCAGGAGCGACGCCTCCTGCAGGTCGCCGACGCCGTAGGAGAGGACGCCGGCCGCGACAAGGATGAGGAAGCCGCCCGTCCAGGTGAAGAAGCGCCCGAGGTCGATCCGGACGAAGCCCCGGAAGATCAGGTACGCGATGACGACCGAGCTGAGGATGCCCAGCATCGCGCCGACCGTGCCGACCCACGCGCTGGATCCCGACCCCGCAGTGCTCGAGGACACGCTCGCCCAGACGAAGAGCGCCGTCTCGATGCCCTCGCGGCCGACGCTGATGAAGCCGAGGACCACGATGCCGAGGGCCGAACCCGCGACGGCGCCGTCGAGCCGGGACTCGAGGTCGCCCTTCATGCTGCGGGCGTTCGCGCCCATCCAGAAGATCATCCAGGTGACCAGGCCGACCGCGAGGATCGAGAGGCCGCCGCCGATGAGCTCCTGAGCCTGGAACGACAGGGTCGAGGGGCCCCAGGTGAGGATCGCACCGGTGACGAGTGAGATCGCGATCGCGGCGGCGATACCGGTCCAGAGCCGCGGCAGCACGTCGCGCCGGCCGAGCTTGGTCAGGTAGGCCACGAGGATGCCGACGACGAGGCCGGCTTCGAGGCCTTCGCGGAGGCCGATGAGGTAGTTTGCGAGCACGCGTGTTCTCTTGGTCGATGGTGGACGAGGAGGGGGCGACTCCCGCCCCGAGTCGATCCGGTCGGCGGGCCTCCGTTGTTCGGTAAGCCTTGCCTAACCCGGGTCGACTGTAGTCCGCTGCCCGGTCGCTGTCCAGAAGCGCCCGCAGCGGAGGCCGCGCAGGACGAGAGGCGGAGAGTGGACGCGGGCCGGGACGCAGCAGCGGAGCGGGTGGTGGCGGTGCACGCCCACCCCGACGACGAGACGATCACCATGGGCGGAACCCTGGCGCGGCTGGTGGCACAGGGCGCCTCCGTGACCGTCGTCACCGCCACGCGGGGCGAGTGCGGCGAGGTCATCCCCGAGGACCTCGCTCCGCTCGAGGGCTCGGCCGAGCTGGCCGCGCACCGGACGACCGAGCTCGTCGTCGCCCTGACGGCCCTCGGCGTCGCCGACCACCGCTTCCTCGGCGAGGCGGGCGCCCGCGCACCCGGCCTCGCTCCGCGCGTCTACCGGGACTCCGGCATGCAGTGGGGCACAGGCCGCGTCCCGGTGCCGCTCGAGCCGGTGCATCCCGCGTCCTTCACCGCCGCGCCCGAGGACGAGGAGGTGGCGGATCTCGTCGCCGTCCTCCGGCAGGTCGACGCGGGCGTCGTGCTGTCCTACGACGCGGGTGGCGGCTACGGCCACCCGGACCACGTCCGTACCGCCCGGGTCGCCGAGCGCGCCGCCGAGCGCCTGGGCCTGCGCTTCCTCGCCGTCCTCCCCGACGCGGCCCCGCCCCTCCCCGGGGACGTCGTGATCGAGCTGTCCGCCGAGGACCACGCCCGCAAGCGCGCGGCCCTCGAGGCGCACGCGACGCAGCTGGTGGTCGAGGGCGACGAGGCCCGGCTCTCGAGCGGTCCGCCGTTCCCCATCGGCCGCATCGAGCGCTTCCGCCCGGTCGCGCAGGCGGGGCGTCCGGCGCCGCTGCCGGAGGAGCGTCCGACGCTGGGATCGCGCGTGCTGTCGGGCGTCGCCGGAGTCCTGGTCGGCGCGGTGGTCGGAGCGATCACGACCGTCGCCCATCAGAGCACCGTGTCGGTCGGCGGTGTCGTCCTCCCGGTCGGCCTCGCCGCCTCCCTCGCCGGCGTGCTGCTGCTCCTGCTCGGGCTGCGCCTCGTGCTCATCGACCGGTTCGTCGCGTTCTGCACCGCGATGGGCCTGCTCGGGATGATCGGGCTGCTCGCCCTGCGCAGCACCGGCGGATCCGTCCTCGTCCCGGCGAACGGCCTCGGCGTGGCCTGGACCTTCCTCCCCGCCCTCATCGCCCTCGTCGTGATCGCCTGGCCGCGGCTGCGGGCGGCCGCTCCCGCCGCCGCCCCGCGGCCCGCGGACGCCGACGCCCCGTCGGCCCCCGTACGATAGACACACTGTTCGAAGGGACCTGGAGCACCGTGACCTACGTGATCGCACTTCCGTGCGTCGATGTCAAAGACCGCGCCTGCATCGACGAGTGCCCGGTCGACTGCATCTACGAAGGCGAGCGCTCGCTCTACATCCACCCGGACGAGTGCGTGGACTGCGGTGCCTGCGAGCCGGTCTGCCCCGTCGAGGCGATCTACTACGAGGACGACCTCCCCGAGGAGTGGTCCGACTACTACAAGGCCAACGTCGAGTTCTTCGACGAGATCGGCTCCCCGGGCGGAGCCGCCAAGGTCGGCGTGATCGCGAAGGACCACCCGGTCATCGCGGCGCTGCCTCCGCAGAGTCACTGAGGCCGCTCCCATGGCCCTCGGCGCGCTGCCCGACTACCCCTGGGACCTGATGGCGCCCTTCGCCCGCACGGCGGCGGAGCACCCCGGCGGGATCGTCGACCTGTCGATCGGCTCGCCGGTGGACCCGACGCCCGCCCCGATCCGCGACGCGCTCGCCCGCGCGACTGACTCGCACGCGTACCCCACGACCGTGGGCACCCCCGCTCTGCGCGAGGCGATCGCCGCCTGGTACGCGCGGCGGCGCGGAGTCGAGGGCCTCGGGATCGACGAGGTCCTGCCGACTATCGGCTCCAAGGAGCTCGTCGCCTGGCTGCCCTTCCTCCTCGGACTCGGGGAGGGGGACGTGGTCGTGCATCCGCGCGCCGCCTACCCGACGTACGCGATGGGCGCGGCGATCGCCGGCGCCGAGGCGCTCGCCTCCGACGACCCCGCCGAGTGGCCTGTGACGACCCGCCTGGTCTGGCTCAACTCTCCCGGCAACCCCGATGGCGCCGTGCTCGACGTGCCCGCCCTGCAGCGCGCCGTCGCGCGTGCCCGTGAGCTGGGCGCTGTGATCGCGGGGGACGAGTGCTACGCCGAGCTCGGCTGGGACGGCCGCTGGGCCGACGAGCCGATCCCGAGCGTCCTCGACCCGCGCGTGGTGGGGGAGGACCGCACCGGGGTCCTCGGCGTCTACTCGCTGAGCAAGCAGTCGAACCTCGCCGGCTACCGCGCCGCCTTCGTCGCCGGGGACGCGGCCC
Source organism: Rathayibacter sp. AY1C6 (assembly GCF_002931535.1). Taxonomy (NCBI): domain Bacteria; kingdom Bacillati; phylum Actinomycetota; class Actinomycetes; order Micrococcales; family Microbacteriaceae; genus Rathayibacter; species Rathayibacter sp. AY1C6. The sequence goes on from NZ_PSWC01000001.1 coordinate 191,640, forward strand.
TGATCGCGCGCCTGGTGACCGTCCGCAAGCACGCGGGCATGATCGTGCCCGGTCCGCTGCAGGAGGCGATGATCGTCGCCCTCGCCGACGACGAGCACGTCGCCGCGCAGAAGGAGCGCTACCGCTCCCGCCGCGACCGCCTCCGGCCCGCCCTCGAGTCCGCGGGCTTCCGGATCGACCGCAGCGAGGCCGGCCTCTACCTGTGGGCGACCGAGGGCCGCCCGGCCTGGGAGTCCATCGACCGGCTCGCCCGCCTCGGCGTCCTCGCGGGCCCCGGCGTCTTCTACGGGGAGGGCTTCCCCGAGCACGTGCGCCTCTCGCTGACGGCCTCCGACGAGCGGATCGACGCGGCCGTCGAGCGCCTGTTCGGCGGCCTCTGAGGCGCTCGACCCGGCCGATCCTGGGGGGTTCCGACAAGGCCCCGGCCCCAGCGCTGGGCGATGTCACAGTGCCCCCGCTTTGCCCATAGGCTGTATGTGGTTCGGTCGACGGCGCCTCGCGAGGCCCCGGCTGCACCACGATCCAGACCCGGCGCCGCCCGCTCCGCGCGAGCGCTTCCGGGGTGCGACCGCGACGACCTGGGAGGCGTTGTGACCGAATCCGGCACGCAGAGCGACGGAACCGCGACGGTGGGCTCCACGGAGCCCGCGACCGGGAGCGCCACGACGCCGCCTCCCGCGCCGGCGGAGCAGGAGCTCCCCGAGAAGGTCACGCTCACCTTCGGCGACCGCACCGCGGACTTCCCGGTCCTGCGCAGCGTCGACGGCTCCTCGAGCATCGACTTCTCGACCCTGTCGAAGCAGACCGGCTTCATGTCGCTCGACTACGGCTTCGTGAACACGGCGGCGACCAAGTCGCAGATCACCTACATCGACGGCGACCAGGGGATCCTCCGCTACCGCGGCTACCCGATCGAGGAGGTGGCCACCAACGCGACCTACCTCGAGGTGGCCTGGCTCCTCATCTACGGCGAGCTGCCGACGGCCGACGAGCTCGCGGGCTTCGACGAGCGCATCCGCCGCCACACGCTCCTCCACGAGGACCTCAAGCGCTTCTTCGACGCGCTCCCGCACAGCGCGCACCCCATGTCGGTGCTCTCGGCCGGGGTCTCGGCCCTGTCGACGTACTACGAGGACAGCTCCAACCCTAAGGATCCGGAGGCGGTGGAGCTCACCACGATCCGCCTCCTGGCGAAGCTGCCCGTGATGGCGGCGTACGCCCACAAGAAGGCGATCGGCCAGGCGTTCCTCTACCCGGACAACTCGCTGAGCTTCGTCGACAACTTCCTTCGCCTCAACTTCGGAACGATGGCCGAGCAGTACCAGGTCGACCCGGTGCTCTCGAAGGCGCTCGACCGCCTCCTGATCCTCCACGAGGACCACGAGCAGAACGCGTCGACGTCGACCGTCCGCCTCGTCGGCTCCACCGAGGCGAACCTCTACGCCTCCGTCTCGGCAGGAATCAACGCCCTGTTCGGCCCTCTGCACGGCGGAGCGAACGAGGCGGTGCTCACCATGCTCGGCCGGATCCGCGAGTCGGGCGAGAGCGTGTCGACGTTCGTCGAGCGGGTGAAGAACAAGGAGGAGGGCGTGCGCCTGATGGGCTTCGGCCACCGGGTGTACAAGAACTACGACCCGCGCGCGAAGCTGGTCAAGGAGAGCGCCTCCGAGGTCCTGCAGGCCCTCGGCGTGAAGGACCCGCTGCTCGACATCGCGATGGAGCTCGAGGCCCTCGCGCTCGAGGACGACTACTTCAAGGAGCGGCGCCTTTACCCGAACGTCGACTTCTACACGGGCGTCATCTACAAGGCGATGGGCTTCCCGACCCGGATGTTCACCGTGCTCTTCGCGATCGGCCGCCTGCCCGGCTGGATCGCCCACTGGCGTGAGATGAACACCGACAAGCAGACCAAGATCGGCCGCCCGCAGCAGCTCTACATGGGCTCGCCCGAGCGCCACTGGCCGAACGACCGCTGACCGGTCCCCGAGAGCCCGTCCCCGCCGGGGGCGGGCTCTCGCCGTGCGGCGCACCCGCCTCTCGTCGGCCGTCCGAGGCTCGAACCGCTTCTTCGAGGCGGGACGCAGAGCGGCGTGGTCGCCGCGGACTCGATCAGCACGGTTCGTCCCGGGGTGCCGCCTGCTGGGCCCGGCGGCGCCGGACGCCCGTCCTCAGGCGTGCAGGGCGGCGTTCAGCTCGATGCCGGCGCCGGTGCGGGGGAGGACCTCGACGGCCCCGGCGAGGGAGTTGCGGCGGAAGAGCAGGTTCGGCACGCCCGAGAGCTGCACGGCCTTCACGGTCTGCGGGGCGCCGTCGGCGCGCGGCGCTCCGCCGACCACGACGACCTTGGTGCCGGCGGTCACGTAGAGGCCGGCCTCGACGACGGTGTCGTCGCCGAGGGAGATGCCGATGCCCGAGTTCGCACCCAGCAGGGCCCGCGCGCCGATCGAGATGCGCTGCACTCCTCCGCCCGAGAGGGTGCCCATGATGGAGGCGCCGCCGCCGATGTCCGAGCCGTCGCCGACCACGACGCCCTGCGAGATGCGCCCCTCGACCATCGAGCTGCCGAGGGTCCCGGCGTTGAAGTTGACGAAGCCCTCGTGCATCACCGTCGTGCCGGGTGCCAGATGCGCCCCGAGGCGGACGCGCGAGGTGTCCGCGATGCGCACCTTCGCCGGGGTGACGTAGTCGGTCAGCCGCGGGAACTTGTCGATGCCGGTGGCCTGGATGCCGTGGCGCCGGAGCGAGGGGCGCAGGCGGGTGAACGACTCCGGCGAGACCGGACCGGCGTTCGTCCACACCACGTTCGGCAGGTGGGCGAAGACGCCGTCGAGGTTCACCTCGTTCGGGCGGACCAGGAGGTGCGAGAGCAGGTGCAGCCGCAGGTAGGCGTCGGACGTGGAGGCGGGCGGCGCCTGCACGTCGATCTGCAGCGTGACCACGTCGATGCGGACCTCGCGGCGCGGATCCTCGCCGGCCTGCTCCTCGAACTCCGCCGGCACGATCCAGGGGTCGCGGCCGGCCGGGATGGTGCCGAGGCGGGGCTCCGGGAACCAGGTGTCGAGGACGGTGCCGTCGTCGGCCACGGTGGCGAGCCCGTATCCCCAGGCGGAGGCGGGCGCGGAGGAGTCTGCGGAGTGCTCGAGGGTCATGCCGATCAGGGTAGCGCGGAGCGTCCGGCCGCTACCCTGGGGCGCATGGCCGATCCGACCACCGCCCCTCCGCTCGATCTGCGCACCGATCCGGTCGCCCTGACGCGGATCCTCTGCGACATCCCGTCCGTCTCGGGCGACGAGCTCGAGATCGCGGACGCGGTGCAGTGGGCGCTCGAGCAGTACGACCACCTCGAGGTCATCCGCGACGGCCACACCGTCGTGGCGCGGACGAACCTCGGCCTCGCCCAGCGCGTCGTGATCGCCGGGCACCTCGACACGGTGCCGGTCAACGGCAACCTGCCCGTCGTCGCCGAGACGATCGACGGCGTCGAGCATCTGGTCGGCCGCGGGACCGTCGACATGAAGGCCGGAGTGGCGGTGCAGCTCGTCCTCGCCGCCGAGCTCTCCGATCCGGCCGTCGACATCACCTGGATGTGGTATGACAACGAGGAGGTCGCAGCGGATCTCAACGGCCTCGGTCGGCTCTCCCGGCACCGCCCCGACCTCTTCTCCGCCGACTTCGCCGTGCTCGGCGAGCCGACGAGCGGAGCAGTGGAGGGCGGCTGCAACGGGACGCTCCGGGTCGACGTGGTCACCCGCGGCGTCCGCGCCCACTCCGCCCGCAGCTGGGTCGGCGAGAACGCGATCCACGCGGCGGCGCCGATCCTCGACCGCCTCGCCGCCTACGTACCGCGCGAGGTCGAGGTCGAGGGCCTCGTGTACCGCGAGGGCGTCAACGCCGTGCGCGTCACCGGCGGGGTCGCGGGCAACGTGATCCCGGACCTCTGCACGGTGCAGGTCAACTACCGCTTCGCCCCCGACCGGTCCGGGGAGGAGGCGCTCGCCCACCTCGAGGAGCTCTTCGAGGGGTTCGAGGTGAGGGTGGACGATCTGGCCGAGGGCGCCCGCCCGGGGCTGGACGCACCTCTGGCCCAGGCCTTCCTCGCGGCCGTCGGAGCCGAGGCGAAGCCCAAGTACGGCTGGACCGACGTCGCGCGGTTCTCCGCCATGGGCATCCCGGCTGTCAACTACGGACCGGGCGACCCGCTCCGGGCCCACGCCGACGACGAGCGCGTGGCGGTGCACGAGATCACCGAGTGCGCCGAGGGCCTCCGCCGCTGGCTGACCGCGTCCTCGTGAGCGCGAGCGCCACGGCCGTCCCCGTCCGACTCCGCCTCCGCCTGCGCCTGGTCCCGTGGTGGGCGCGGGTCCTCCTGGTGTACATCGCGACCCGCGTGGTCACGACGGTGATCCTGCTGCAGTTCGCTGCGCACCAGCTCGCGAACCCGTGGACCGGCCCCTCCCCGTCCTACTCGGCCTTCGCGTCGATGTGGGACGGCCGCTGGTACGAGATCATCGCGGCCACCGGGTACCCCGGCTTCCTGCCGATCACGCAGGACGGCCACGTGGGGGAGAACGCCTGGGCCTTCATGCCGCTCTACCCGGGGGTCGTGAAGGCGCTGATGGCGGTCACCGGCCTCACCTGGGCTCCGGCCGCCGTGACCGTCTCCGTCCTGTGCGGAGCCGGAGCCTGCCTCGTCCTGTACCGCCTCTTCCGGCACTCCCTCGGCGAGTCGCAGTCGCTGACGGCGGTGCTGCTGTTCTGCGTGGCGCCGACCTCGCCGCTGATGCAGCTCGCCTACGCGGAGTCGATGGCGATGCTCCTGACCGCGGTCACGCTCCTCCTCCTGGTGCGGCGCCGCTGGCTCGCGGTCGTGCCCGTCGTGCTGCTGCTGGGCCTGACCCGGCCGAGCGGGCTCGCCTTCGCCGCCGCGCTCGGCCTCTACGTCGTCTACCGGTTCGTCCGGCGCCGCACGGAGCCGTTCCCGCGGTCGGAGTGGCTGCCGGCCGTGGGCCTGACGGCGTGGGGGCTCGTGGTCGGCTTCCTCTGGCCCGCCGTGGCGTGGGCCGTCACCGGGTCGATGACCGCGTACACCGACACCGAGCTGGCGTGGCGTGCGGTCTACATCGGCTACCAGGAGCTGCTCCCGCTGACCCCGTGGTTCCAGGGCGGCGCCTGGTGGGGCTCGTGGTGGTTCGGTGCTCCGGCCGTCGGCGTCGTGCTGGTGGTGCTCCTGCTGGCGGCGTTCGTCGGGATCCTCGCCGCACCGTGGACACGGCGGCTCGATCTCTTCAGCCGGGCCTGGGTCGCCGGGTACGGCGTCTACCTGCTGGCGTTCTTCTTCCCGCAGTCGAGCACCTTCCGGCTGCTGGGCCCGATGTTCCCGCTCGTCGGAGCGCTGGCGGTGCCGCGCTCGCCGGTCTTCCGCGTCGCGCTGGTCCTGCTCGGGATCGGCGGCCAGATCGGCTGGATCTCGATCTGCTGGGCCGTCGCCGGATCGGACTGGACTCCGCCGTGATCGTGCCGCGCGCCCGCCCGGCGCGGTGCTCCTCCGGGGACTCCCGACTCCCGCACGGGTATGCTCGTCGGAATGTCTCCCCTCACGCCAGCCGGTGAGCCGCGACACGCGTCGCCCCTCCTCCGGCCGACCCGCCGGCGAGCCGCGGCGACACCCGCCCGCTCCCCGCTGACGACCGCCTCCTCGACGGACCGCGGGCCGCTCGCGTGAGCGCCACCGCGATCGCGCCGGAGACGGAGGACGCCTCTCCGTCCCGCTCCCGCTGGGGTCTGCTCCGGAGGATCCCGTGGTGGATCCAGGTGCTCCTGGTCTTCGCCGTGTCGCGGGTCGTCACGACCGTGATCATGCTCCGGGTCGGCGCCGTGCGTCAGGGCGTCGAGTGGACGGGACTCCGCGACACCTACGTCCGGTTCGCGACGACGTGGGACGGCGGCTGGTACGAGCGGATCGGGATGACGGGGTACCCGTCGGTCCTGCCGCTCTCGCCGTCCGGAGCCGTGGAGCAGAACCCCTGGGCGTTCATGCCCGTCTACCCGTTCACCGTCCGCGGCCTGATGAACATCACCGGGCTCGACTGGGCGAACGCGGCGGTGCTCGTCGCCCTGGTCTGCAGTGCAGCGGCGTGCCTGGTGATCTACCGGCTGTTCCGCGTCTCGCTCAGCGAGGGCCAGGCGCTGATGGGGATCGTCTTCTTCTGCGTCGCTCCGACGTCCCCGATCCTGCAGATCGGCTACGCGGAGTCCGGCGGCATCCTCCTGACGGCCGTGCTGCTCCTCCTGCTGGTGCGCCGCAAGTGGATCTGGACGTTCCCCGTCGTGCTGGTCGTGGGGCTCCTGCGCCCGAGCGGCCTCGCGATCGCGGCGATGACGGGCCTCTACTTCCTCTACCGCGTCTGGCGCCACGTGCACGGCACCGAGCCGTTCGCCCGCCGGGAGTTCGCCTTCACGGTCGCCCTCACGGTCTGGTCCCTCGCGGTGGGCTTCGCCTGGCTGCTCATCGCCTGGGCCGTGACCGGCTCCTTCACCGCCTACACCGACACCGAGCTCGCCTGGCGCAGCGTCTTCATCGGCGAGGGCGAGCTCATCCCCTTCACCTCCTGGTTCGCCGGTGGAGGCTGGTGGGGAGGCCTCTGGTTCGGCTCGCCGATCACGGGCATGGGCATCACCGTCGTGGTGGTGCTCGGATTCCTGGCGATCCTGTTCTCGCGGGCCACGCGCAGCCTCGACGTCTTCTCGCGGCTCTGGGTCGGCGGCTACGCGATCTACCTCTTCGCGTTCTTCTACCCGCAGTCGAGCACGTTCCGCATCCTGATGCCGATGTTCCCGCTGGCCGGGGCGCTCGCGGTGCCGCGGTCGACTCTCCTGAGGGTGTTCGTGGTGGCCGCATCGATCGTCGGGCAGATCGTCTGGGTGCTGCTGTGCTGGGTGTTCACCCCGGGCGACTGGTCCCCGCCGTGATCGGCTGACGCCCGACTTCCGGGCGCGGTTCGGAACACCCCCGCGGATGCACGATAATAGGGGGATACGTCACGAAAGGGGAACTCTATGGCGGCCATGAAGCCGAGGACCGGAGACGGACCGATGGAGGCTGTTAAGGAGGGCCGACTCATCGTCGTGCGCGTTCCGCTCGAAGGAGGCGGACGCCTCGTCGTCTCGGTCAACGATGCAGAGGCGAAAGAGCTGCACGACGCGCTCGCGTCGGTGGTGTCTCCCGCCTGATCCGCACCGTCGTGAACGCCCGTCGCACACCGTGCGGCGGGCGTTCCGTCTTTCCTCGGTCGGCCGCGCTCGTCAGGCGCGGCGCTTGTTGGCCTGCAGCAGGCCGTCGCCGATCGGCGAGAGCACGCTGACCACGGCGGGGGAGGCGCAGACCTCGGCCACCAGCGTGCGGAACGCCGTCGCGATCTCGTCGCGCTGCGCGGGGTTGGCCACGCGTCCGCGCCAGAGCGCGTGGGGGACGAGGACCGTCCCGCCCGGACGGACGAGCCGCAGCGCGTGCTCGACGTTCTCGATGACCTGCAGCGGATCGCCGTCGACGAAGACGATGTCGTAGGAGTTCTCGTTCATCCGGGGCAGCACCTCGAGGGCGCGGCCCGGGATGAGCCGCAGCCGGTTGGGCGAGATGCCCGCCTCGTGGAACTGGGCGCGCGCGTGCTGCTGGTGCACCGCCTCGGAGTCGATCGAGGTGAGCATGGCCTCGGGGGCGCCGTCGAGCAGCCACAGGCCGCTCACTCCGGTGCCGGTGCCGATCTCGATGATGGAGGTCGCGCGCGCCGCGGCGGCGACCAGCGCGGCCTGCGCGCCGATCGAGGGGGAGACGGCGTCGATGCCCAGCTCGACCGAGAGCCGGCGGGCCGAGGCGATGGCCTCCGACTCGACGACCGCGTCCTCGGCGTACTTCCAGTTGGCATCCTTGTCGGACACGGGGGCGCTCCTCTGATCGGTGCACCGGGCGGATCGCGCCCGGGCATCGTCAGGGTACGGTGGCGCGCGGGCTCCGCGAGGGAGGCGCGGCGGGTTAGTGTTGTCCTCGTGTTCGGTCTGACGTTCGACAAGCTCCTCATCATCGGGGTCATCGCCGTCTTCGTGCTGGGTCCCGACCGCCTCCCGCACTACGCCGCCCAGCTCGGGCAGCTCGTGCGCAAGGTGCGCGGATTCGCCACGCAGGCCCGGGAGCGCGTCAAGGACGAGATGGGCGACGAGTTCAACGACGTCGACTGGAAGAAGCTCGACCCGCGCCAGTATGATCCCCGCCGCATCATCCGCGACGCCCTGCTCGAGGACGATCCGGCCCCCACCGTGAAGCCGCCCACCGCTGTCGCCGCTCCGGTCGTGCCGGGCGGCACCGGCTCCGCGCAGGACAGCTACTACACGACGATGCAGCGCTCCGTCTCGTCCGGCACGCTCTCGAGCGTCGCGCCGCCGCCGATCGACTCCGAGGCCACCTGAGCCCTGCTCCGCGAGGTGCGCCGGGCGGGCGTCCCGACCGACGCCGTCCGCACCAAGCCGCGCGGAGGCGTCAGCCGACGGCGAGCGGAAGCCGACGGCCGATCAGTCCCCGCGGCCGCGCGGCGAGCGTCGCCGCCAGGGCGTCGATCGCCCGGGCAGCAGGATCCTCCGGATCGCCGACGACGACGGGCACGCCCTCATCGCCCCCCGCCCGCAGCGCGACGGAGATCGGCAGCGACGCGAGCAGCGGCACCTCGTCGCCCGCCGCGGTGAGCCGACGCGCGACCTCGGCGCCGCCTCCGCTGCCGAAGAGCTCCAGCACCGAGCCGTCGGGCTGGGGGAGTCCGGACATGTTCTCGACCACTCCGACGATGCGCTGACCCGACTGGCGGGCGAGCGCGCCGCTGCGCTCGGCCACGTCGGCGGCCGCCGGCTGCGGTGTGGTGACGATGAGGACCTCCGCATGCGGGAGCAGCTGCCCGATGGAGATCGCCACGTCCCCCGTGCCGGGAGGCAGGTCGAGCAGGAGCACGTCGAGGTCGCCGAAGTACACGTCGGTGAGGAACTGGGAGATCGTGCGGTGCAGCATGGGCCCGCGCCAGGAGACGGCCGCCCCGCGGGTGTCGCCCTCGAGGAACATCCCGATCGAGATGACCTTCACGCCGTACGCCACCGGCGGCAGCATCAGCTCGCCGACGCGGGTGGGCCCCGCGACGCGCCCGTCGTGCATCAAGCCGAGCAGGCCGGGGATGGAGAAGCCGTGCACGTCGGCGTCCACGAGGCCGACCGCGAGACCCCGCTGAGCGAGGGCGACCGCGAGGTTGGCGGTGACGGTCGACTTGCCGACGCCGCCCTTGCCGCTGGTGACCGCGTACACGCGGGTGAGCGAGTCCGGGCCGAAGGGCATGCTCCGGCGGCCGCCCTGGAGGCGCTCGGTGAGGGCGGTGCGCTGCGCCGACGTCATGACTCCGACCACGACGTCGACCGCCGTGACTCCGGGAGCCGATGCCGCGGCCTCGCGCACGTCACGCTCGATCGCGGAGGCGGCCGGGCAGCCGACGATGGTCAGTCGGATCGTGACGCGGACCGCTCCGTCGACGGCCGCCTCGACCGACTCGAGCATGTCGAGCTCGGTGATGGGCTTCCGGATCTCCGGATCGACGACGCGGGCCAGCGCCGTCCTGACGGCGGTCTCGATGGCGGCGACGTCAGGCATCGCGCCGCTCGGGCTCCTGCGCCCGATCCTTCTCGAGCTCCTCGAGCAGTCCGCGCAGCTCCGAGCGGATGAAGTCCTTGCTCGCCATGTCGCGGATCGCCAGGCGCAGGGCCACGACCTCGCGCGCGAGGTACTCGGTGTCCGCGAGGTTGCGCTCGGCCCGCTGCCGGTCCTGCTCGATCTGGACGCGGTCGCGGTCGTCCTGGCGGTTCTGCGCGAGCAGCAGCAGCGGCGCGGCGTAGGAGGCCTGCAGCGAGAGGATCAGCGTCAGCACCGTGAAGCCGAGGGCCTGCGAGTCGAAGCGCGCGTCCGCGGGCCCGTAGGTGTTGAACATCAGCCAGAAGACGCAGAAGATCGTCATGCCGACCAGGAACCACGGCGTGCCCATGCCGCGGGCAAACGACTCGGTCAGGCGGCCGAAGCGGTCGCTGCTCGGGCGGTTCCGCCGCGAGAGGACGCGGGTGCGCAAGCCCTTGGGAGCGTCCAGGCGCCGGTCCTGCTTGGTGTCCCTAGCCACGCGCGCCCCTCCGTCCCCGTCGTGTCCTGCCTGTCGCCGCGGGTGCCGGCGGCACGAGCGGTACGCCCTGCGTCGCCGTCGTCACCGGCTTCCTCGGTTCGTCGTCGTCGCCGTGGCTGCGCCAGTCGTCGGGGAGGAGGTAGTCGAGGACGTCGTCGATGGTCACGACGCCGACGAGGCGGTGGGACGCGTCGACGACGGGCACCGAGACGAGGTTGTAGCTGGCCAGGATCCGGGCGACCTCGGCCGCCGAGGTCTCGGGCGTGATCGGGTCCATGCTCTGGTCGAGCAGGGTGCCGAGGCGCTCGTGCGGCGGGTAGCGGAGCATTCGCTGGAAGTGCACCATGCCGAGGAAGCGGCCGGTCGGCGGCTCGTAGGGCGGCAGCGTGACGCAGACGGCGGCGCCGAGGGCCGGGGCGAGCTCGTGGCGGCGGATGAGGGCGAGACCCTCGGCGACGGTCGCCTCGGAGGAGACGATGATCGGCTCCGTGGTCATCAGACCGCCGGCGGACTCCGGAGCGTAGGTGAGGAGCATGCGGACGTCGTCCGCCTCCTCGGGCTCCATCAGCTCCAGGAGCGCCTCGCCGCGCTCCTCCGAGAGCTGGGCGATCAGGTCGGCCGCGTCGTCCGGCTGCATCTGGTCGAGGACGTCGGCGGCGCGGTCGTCGTCGAGCCGGCCGAGGATCTCGACCTGCTCGCTCTCGGGCATCTCCTCGAGCACGTCCGCGAGGCGGTCGTCCGAGAGCTCGCCGGCGACCTCGAGCATCCGCTGTTGCGGCAGGTCGAGGAGCGTGCTGGCGAGGTCGGCGGGCTTGAGCTCGGAGAGGCTGGCGACGTACTGCTCGGCGGACTGCGCCTCGGTCGAGACGCTCTCGCGGACCTCGCGCCAGCCGGCGAAGGCGGTCGCGCCCTTGGCGAAGGGGGAGGGGCTGGTCTTGGGCCGGCGGACGAAGAGCTGCGCGAGCTCCCACTCGCCGGGTGCGGCCTCCTCGATCGCGACGTCCTCGACGACCGCGTCACCGGAGCCGTCCACGAAGCTCACCCGGCGGCCGAGGAGCTCGGCGATGACGCGGACCTCGCCGCCCCGCTGCTCGAAGCGGCGCACGTTGATCAGCCCGGTGGTGATGATCTGGCCGCTGCCGATGCTGGTGACCCGGCCGATCGACACGAAGACGCGACGGCGCCCGGGGATCTCGACCACCAGGCCGACCACCCGCGGGGCGTCGTTCTGCCGGTAGACCAGGAGCACGTCGCGGACCTTGCCGACGCGATCGCCGGCCGGGTCGAAGACACTGCATCCGGCCAAGCGCGCGACGAAGACTCTGGCGGAACTCACGGCTACAAACCTAGTCCCGTGCAGCCGGGCGGACGCCGAGCGTTCCCGGCTCGCCCTCGGCCGGTTCTCCGAATCCGTTCAGAGATCTTCAAGTGGCCTGTGCGATTCTGTCCGGGTGACTCAGCAGACGCCGTTCAGCGGCCGAGGGCCGGCCTTCCCCACGATCCCGCGCGGGGAGATCCTCGCCACGTTCGACACGTACCAGGAGGCGCAGGCCGCCGTCGACGTGCTCGCCCGCGCCGACTTCCCGGTGCGCCAGCTCGCCATCATCGGCAACGAGCTCAAGAGCGTCGAGCGGGTGACCGGCAAGCTCACCTGGGGCCGCGTCGCTCTCGCCGGAGCGGCCTCCGGCGCCTGGCTCGGCGTCTTCCTGGGCCTCCTGCTCATCATCTTCTCGCCGACGACGGAGCTCTCCTTCCTCATCGCGGCGGTCCTCCTCGGCGCCGGCTTCGGGATGCTCTTCGGGCTCGCCTCCTACGCCGTGAACCGCCGCCGTCGCGACTTCACCTCGACCATGCAGGTGATCGCGACCAGCTACTCCGTGCTCGTGGACCCCGAGGTGGTCAACCGCGCGCGCAACCTGCTCGACGGCGGCACCTCCCCGGCGGAGGCGCCGCAGACGGCCTGGGCTCCGCCGCCCGCCGCGGTCGGCGACCCGCAGCCGCAGCCCGTCCGCCCCGAGGACGACCCGCGCTGACGATCCTCCACGAAGGCCCCCGGTCCGCCGGGGGCCTTCGTCGTTCCGGGGGCGGGGCGGCTCAGGCGGAGCCGACGGGCGGGAGGACGATGTCGACCGCGAGACCCCGGGGGGAGCGGTTGACCAGGGCGACCGTCCCGCCGGCCGAGAGCACGGTGGTGTGCACCAGGGCCAGCCCCAGACCGCTGCCGCCGGAGGCGAGGGTGCGGGAGTCGTCCGGGCGGGAGAAGCGGTCGAAGGCGACCGGGATGAAGGCGTCGGGCATCCCCGGTCCGTCGTCCGAGACGCTGAGCATCAGGCGCCCGTCCGACTGCGAGAGGGAGGCGACGATCATGCCGCCGCCGTTCATCGCCTGGATCGCGTTCCTCACGAGGTTGTCGATCACCCGGCCGAAGTCCTGGGACGCGACCGCGTAGAGCCGCGCCGGCTCGCGCTCGTCGATCTCGTAGTCGATCTCCACCCCCGACTCCGAGGCGAGCAGGCGGGTGCGGTCGACGGCGCCCACCAGCTCGTCGACGAGCTCGGCGAAGGGAGCGGTCGGGCGGACGGTGCGGCTCTCGATGCGCGAGATGTCGAGGAGGGCGGATGCGAGGCGCACGAGCCGGTCGACGCTCTTCTGCGCGTCGAGGATGACCCGGTCGACCGCGACCGGGTCGTCGACGCGGTGGTGGGCGATCTCGAGCTGGGCGGAGAGCGCGGCGAGGGGAGTGCGGAGCTCGTGGCTCGCATCCGACACCATCTGCTTCTCCCGGGCCAGCGACGCGGTCTGCTTGGTCAGGAACGCGTTCAGCGTCACCGCGAGCTCGTCGATCTCGTCGCGCGTGCCGACGACCGGGAGCTGGTCGCCCTGCCCGGGCTCGGCGGCGATCTGATCCGCGCGCGCCCGCATCCGGCGCACCGGGGCGAGGGCCGCGCCCGTCAGGATCCACGAGGCGAGCCCGAACGTGACGACGAGGAAGATCGCGGCGTAGACGAGCACGTGGGCGAAGTCGTCGAGGACGAGCTGCGACGCGGCCTGATCGCGGGCGGAGGCGACCTGCCAGACGCCGCGATCGCTCTCGATGGCCGTGAAGCGGACCAGGTAGCTGCCGTTCGCCGTCGTCACGTCGGCGTACCGGGGCGAGGTGTCGGCGGGCTCCTCCGCCAGAGCGCTGAGCACCTCGCCGCTCAGGCGCGAGGGCATGGTCGAGGTGCTGACGCTCCCGTCGGGAGCGAGGGCGAGGAACAGCTGGCCCGTCGACGAGCCCTGCGTGCGCGGGACGTTGCCCGCCGAGATGTCGCGGCGCACCTCGTCCTCGATCGACATCAGGATCGTCCGCTCGCTGCGGTCGACGATGCCGGTGACCACCTGGTAGAAGAGCAGCGCCGCGAGCGCGAAGAGGGCGGTCGCCACAGCGACCGTTCCCACGGTGATCCTCGCGCGGATCGAGAGCGCGCCGACCCTGCGGCGTGCCGTGCTCATCCGCGACACGGGCTACTCGACCGGGCGGAGGAAGTAGCCCTTGCCGCGGACGGTCACGATGCTGACGCCCGTGTCCTCGGTCGGGAGCTTCTTGCGCAGGTAGCTGACGTACTGGTCGACGATGTTGTTGTCGACGATCTCGCCGCCGCCCCAGATCTCGGAGAGGATCCGCTGGCGGGTCACGACGGAGCCGACGGGAGTGATGAGGAGCTTGAGGAGCTCGAGCTCCTTCGGGCTGACGTGGATGCGCGAGCCGTCGGCGGTGCGCCGGATGCTCGATCCGTCCACGGTGATGCGTCCGACGTCGATCGAGGTGGACATCAGCGACGGGCTGCGGCGCAGGAGGGCCCGGAGGCGCGCGTTGAGCTCGGTGAACGCGAACGGCTTGGTCAGGTAGTCGTCCGCTCCGGCGTCGAGCCCGAAGACGCGGTCCTCGATCGCGTCCCGCGCGGTCAGCAGCATGATCGGCGTGGGCCGGCCGAGCTCGCGGATCCGGCGGCAGATCTCGAAGCCCGACATCGCCGGGAGCATGACGTCCACGATGGCGGCCGAGAACTCGGCGTTGCTGAACGCGACGAGCGCGTCGATGCCGTTCGTGGTGAGCACGGCCTCGTAGCCGGCGTCTTCGAGGCCGCCGACGAGGGCCTCACCCATGGCTGGATCGTCTTCGACGACAAGGATCTTCACGCGCTCACCCTACGGCCCGGCTCCCAGGAGGACGCACTGCGCGGGCCGTGTGTCGATCGGATGCGGGATCGACCCATCCGATCGGCGCTGGGCGACGAATGAGGAATGACAGACCGCTGGGGGGCGTGGCGGGAGAGGCGCGATCAATGGCGCAATTCTACTCTTCTCCCCCCGTCGGCCCGATGATACTGTTCGCGAAGTTCACCTCTACCGTCACCCGAAGGCGGCACAAACATGCTCAATATTCTTTCCATCTGGGCGCGTCTCGCGCTGTCAGTCCTCCTGTGGATCGTCCTTCTCCCCGTCATGCTCGTCCTGCTGCCGTTCCGCACGGGCAGGAGCGCCTCGCTCCCCGCCCTGCGACCGGTCCCGGTTCCCGCATCGACGGTGGCGGTCGACACCCGGAGCACCAGCGGCGCGTACTAGGCCCACTTCCCGGTCGTTCCGGGCCCGACGCCCCGCTCCCATGAGCTCCGGCGTCGTCCGCCCACCGATCCCCGACACCCGAACAGCCGTGCCCCTCTCCGCCAGGAAGGGGCACGGCTGTTCGTCGTTCCCCGGGTCGATCCGGACTGACCGACAGGTGTCGATTTCGGCTACTCTCGATCACGAGCCGCGTCAAGCCCTTCGCAGAATCTCAGGGACTGGCAATACAGTGCTCGCACATGGTTCACCGATCGGAAGGAACACGGATGCTCCGCGCCACGCTCGACACCGCTGGGATCCAGCTCGATTCGACCACGGGAGCCCCCGTGCGCCCCGACACCCCGGTCTCGGTGGTCGCGTCGGCGCCTCAGAGCCTGATCTCGCGGATGCTCGGACGCCGCCGCTGCGAAGCATGCGGAGCGGCCTCGGCCCGTCGCCGCGACGGCTTCTGCTCGGCCGACTGCGCCGGCACCTTCCACCTCTACGAGTGAGCCCGACCGGCCGAGTGCCGGTGGTGAACGTTCCGAAGGCCCGTGATCGACGATCGCGGGCCTTCGTGCTGTCTCGGGAGTGTCGGAGCGCCGGGTGAGGAGCGCCACGGTCGGACTCGGTCGCCCACCGGGTGACGCCGCTCGGTCCGTGATGGAGGGGTGCGCCTCGAGGGGCGTCGAGCACCGGAGCTGAGCGCCCATGCGCGAGGAAGGAGAGCGGAAAACCGCAGATGTGCCCCCAGTAGGATTCGAACCTACGCCCCTGCCTCCGGAGGGCAGTGCTCTATCCCCTGAGCTATGGGGGCCAGGAGTGCCTGACCACATTAGCACCCGGGCGGGGCGGGCCCCGACGCCGGGAGCGGTCCTCGCGCATGCCACGATGGAGCCATGCTGCGCACTGTCTCCGCCTCGCTGGATCTGCGTCTGAACGGCCCGACCGACCTGATCTTCCTGGTGGCGGCGACGCCCACGGGCGACTCGTTCGAGGACTCCTTCACCGTCCGGCTCGACGGGCAGGACGTGCCGGTGCGGGAGTTCCCTGCGCGGCACGGCGCCCGCGTGCACCGCGTCGCGGGGAACGAGGGCGACCTGCGGGTCGAGTACCGGGCGCGGGTCGCCGGGCGCGGCGCTCCGGACGAGCCGAGCGAGCTCGAGCTCGTCGAGTACCTGCGGCCGAGCCGGTACGCCGAGGCGGACGTGCTCGGCGGGATCGCCCGGCGCGAGTTCGGGCGGGCCCGGGGCTTCGAGGCGCTGGCGGCCGTCGAGGAATGGGTGCACGGCCACCTGTCGTACGTCTACGGGTCGACGGTCGGCACCGGGGGAGCGGCGCAGGTCATCGAGAGCGGCCAGGGCGTGTGCCGGGACTTCGCGCACACGGTCGCCGGGCTGCTCCGCGCCCTCGACATCCCCGCCCGGGTGACGGCGGTCTACGCGCCGGGCCTCGAGCCGCGGGACTTCCACGCGGTCACGGAGGCCTGGGTGGGCGGCGCCTGGCACGTCGTGGACGCGACCCGGCTGGCTCCGCGCGGGTCGATGCTGCGCATCTCGTCCGGCCGGGACACGGCGGACACCGCGTTCCTCAGCAGCTACCTGACGGACCTGCGCCTGACCGGGATGAGCGTGGAGGCCGACTGCGACGCGGCGCTCGTCGACGACCACGTCTCGCCGGTGCGCCTGGGCTGACGCCGGGGCTCAGCCGGCGAGGACGCCGATCGCCGACCGCACGAGCGGCTCGGGGTCGCCCGGCTCGACGAAGGAGGCGCTGGACGCCTCGATCCAGTACTCGCCGACGAAGGCGTCCGCGACGCCCCGCCCCTCGGCCACCTGGTAGTAGCCCTCGATCTCCGGCGGCTTGCCGTAGGTGGGGACGGCCTTGCTGGTGGTGAAGAACTCGTTCTTGAGCGCCTCGATCACCGCGGGGTCGAGGTGGGCCACGGCCAGCTGCAGCTCGGCGCCCGAATCGTCGGACCATCCGCAGACCAGGCCGTCGTACTGGGCGATCTCCTCGGAGACGGCGGTGGTCCCGATGCCGTCTTCCGGGGAGAATCCGCCCCACAGGC
Source organism: Rathayibacter sp. AY1C6 (assembly GCF_002931535.1). Lineage (NCBI taxonomy): Bacteria > Bacillati > Actinomycetota > Actinomycetes > Micrococcales > Microbacteriaceae > Rathayibacter > Rathayibacter sp. AY1C6. Next base: position 208,491 of record NZ_PSWC01000001.1, read on the forward strand.
CCGCGAGCGCCGAGGCCGGGACCAGCTGCTCGCAGGCGAGGGGGATCGGCGTGCCGCTGACGGCGCCGCTCGCGCTCGGCTCCGGGTCGGCCGCGGGGGAGCAGCCGGAGAGGGCCGCCGCGGCGAGGGCGACGAGGAGGAGGGCGGCGGGACGGCGCATGCGTCGCACCCTAGCAACGCCGCCCTGCCGAGCGGCCCCGCGGTGCAGGAGGGACGGGGGGCGCGGGCGCGGCGGCCGGTAGAATCGCTCCCCGTGACTCCCGAACAGCTCGCCGCCTCCCTGCACGCCCTCGTCCTCGACGCCGTGCAGCGACGGGGGAGCGATGCGGGCGTCGAGCTCTCGGACGTCGTGCTGGAGCGCCCGAAGAACCGCGACCACGGCGACTGGGCCTCGAACATCGCGATGAAGCTCGCGAAGCGGGTCGGCGCGAACCCGCGCGAACTCGCCGCCGAGCTGGCCGAGGGGCTGGGCGCGGTCGAGGGCGTCGCCACCGTCGAGGTCGCCGGTCCCGGCTTCCTCAACGTCCGGCTCGAGGCCGCGGCCGCGGGCGCACTTGCCGGCGCGATCGTCGAGGCGGGCGAGGCCTACGGCACCGGGTCCGCCTACGCCGGCGTCCGGATGAACCTCGAGTTCGTCTCCGCCAACCCCACCGGCCCCATCCACATCGGCGGGACGCGCTGGGCGGCGGTCGGCGACAGCCTGGCCCGGATGCTCCTCTCGCAGGGCGCCGAGGTGACCCGCGAGTACTACTTCAACGACCACGGCGCGCAGATCGACCGCTTCACGCGGAGCCTCCTCGCCGCCCACCGCGGCGAGCCGACCCCGGAGGACGGCTACGGCGGCGCCTACATCGGCGACATCGCCGAGCGCGTCGCGGCCGCCTACCCGGGCGACCTCGCCGTCCTGCCCGAGGAGGAGCTCGCCGAGACCTTCCGCTCGATCGGCGTCGAGCTGATGTTCGGCGAGATCAAGCAGAGCCTGCACGAGTTCGGCGTCGACTTCGACGTGTACTTCCACGAGAACTCCCTGCACGAGTCGCGCGCCGTCGACCGCGCGATCGAGCGCCTCCGCGAGCTCGGGCACATCTTCGAGGCCGACGGCGCCACCTGGCTGCGGACCACGTCGTTCGGCGATGATCGCGACCGCGTCATCATCAAGAGCGACGGGGAGGCGGCCTACATCGCGGGCGACCTCGCCTACTACCTCGACAAGCGCGAGCGCGGCTTCGATCGGGCGATCATCATGCTCGGCGCCGACCACCACGGCTACATCGGCCGGATGATGGCGATGTGCGCGGCGTTCGGCGACACCCCGGGCGTGAACCTCGAGATCCTGATCGGCCAGCTGGTCAACCTGCTCCGCGACGGCGAGGCGGTCCGGATGTCCAAGCGGGCGGGGACCGTCGTCACGATGGAGGACCTCACGGAGGCCGTCGGCGTGGACGCCGCGCGCTACTCGCTGGTGCGCTCCTCGGCCGACTCGACCCTCGACATCGACCTCGACCTGCTGACCAAGCGGAGCAACGACAACCCCGTCTACTACGTGCAGTACGCCCACGCGCGCACCCGCCAGGTCGCGGCGAAGGCCGCGGCGTCGGGCGTCCCCGTCGAGCCGTTCGCGCCCGAGACGCTGGTGCATCCGACCGAGTCGGCGCTGCTCGGCGGCCTGCAGGAGTTCCCGCGCATCGTGGCGCACGCCGCGGAGCTGCGCGAGCCGCACCGCGTCGCGAGGTATCTCGAGGAGGTCGCCGGCCTCTACCACCGCTGGTACGACAACTGCCGGGTCGTGCCGCAGGGCGAGGACCCGGTCGAGGCCGTGCACTCGACCCGGCTGCGCCTGAACGAGGCGACCGGGCAGGTGCTCCGCAACGGGCTCTCCCTGCTGGGCGTCACGGCCCCGGACCGGATGTGAGCGCGTCGGGGGCGGCGCCGCGGCGCCGGCGCGGGGGACGCGCGGCCGTGGTGGTCGTCGTGGTGCTGGTGCTGCTCGTGGTCGCGGCGGTGGTGGGTGACTCGCTCGCCCGCCGCGCCGTCGCGGACCGCGCCGCCGCGAGCCTCCGCGAGGCGCTCGCACTGCCCGCGGACCGGGCGGTGGACGTCGACGTCGCGGGCTGGGCCGTGCTCCCGCAGCTCGTCTCGGGGCGGCTGGACCGGCTCGACCTGCGCAGCTCGGACGTGACGTTCGGCGAGCTCGACGGCGACGTCGCCGCGACCCTGATCGGGGTGCCGGTGAGCGGCGTCGGAGCGGTCGAGTCCGGCAGCACGACGGTCGCGATCGACGCGGCCTCGGTGTCGCGGCTCGTCACCGAGCGCAGCACCGTTCCTGTCGACGAGGTGACCCTGGACGCTCCGCTCGTGCGCGTGACCGCCTCCGTCGAGGTGCTGGGTCTCCGGCTCGGCGCGGGCGTGGGGATGGAGCTCGCCGCCGTGGACGGCGCCATCCGGCTGACCCCGGCCGAGGTCTCCGCCGCCGGTGCGACCTTCTCGGCGACCGACTTCCGCGACCGCTTCGGCGCCGTCTCCGGCGACCTGCTCGCTCCGTCCTCCGTGTGCATCGCGGACTCGGTGCCGCGCGGACTGACGCTGACCGGAGTCGAGGTCGCCGACGAGTCGCTGAACGCGAGCTTCGCGCTCTCTCCGACGTTCCTCAGCGACCCCGCGGAGCAGGAACCGGGCACCTGCGCCTGAGCCCGCGCGGCGCCGCCGCCCCGGACCGGTAGGATCGGAGCCCTGTGCCGGCGTCTTCCGCGGGCCGAACACTGACATCGCTGGCTTCAGGGGTCAATCCGGACCCGCTCGCCCCGCAGTGACGCTCCCACTCTCTCCTGTGAGGTCTCACCCGTGGACACCGTCGACGCCCGCGCCCGCGCCCCCCGGCATCCGCTCGCGCCTGAGTGGCTGCACACGCCCGCCGACCCGAACGCCCTGGCCGACGGCGTGTGGCCGGACAGCGCCGAGCGCGGCGAGGACGGCGGGATCCGGATCGCCGGAGTGCCCGTCGCCGAGCTGGTGCGCGAGCACGGCACTCCTCTCTACGTGGTGGACGAGGCCGACGCCCGCCGCCGGGCCGTCGAGATGCGCGAGGTCTTCGCTCGCGAGCTCGGCCGCATCGGCACCGGCGTCACGGTCTACTACGCGGGCAAGGCGTTCCTCTCGACCGAGGTCGCCCGCTGGATGCGCGACGAGGGCCTGAACCTCGACCTCTCCAGCGGCGGCGAAATGGCGGTGGCCCTCGCCGCCGGGATCGAGCCCGAGCGCTTCGGCCTCCACGGCAACAACAAGTCGCTCCGCGAGATCGACCGGGCCGTCGAGGTGGGCGCGGGCACGATCGTGCTCGACAGCCTCGTCGAGATCGAGCGCGTCGCAGCCGCGGCCGAGCGGCACGGCCGCGTGCAGGCGGTGCGCCTCCGGGTCAACAGCGGAGTGCACGCGCACACCCACGAGTTCCTCGCCACGGCGCACGAGGACCAGAAGTTCGGCCTCGCACTCGCCGACTGCCCGGCCGCGGTCGCCCGCATCCGCTCCTTCTCCTCCCTGCGGTTCCTCGGGCTGCACTGCCACATCGGATCCCAGATCTTCGGCTCCGCCGGGTTCGCGGAGTCGGCGTCGCGCCTGCTCGACGTCCACGCGGCTCTGCTCGCGGACGGCCCCGTGCCGGAGCTCAACCTCGGCGGCGGCTTCGGCATCGCCTACACCAGCGCCGATGACCCGACGCCGATCGCCGAGATCGCGGCCGCCGTCGCCGACGCGGTGGCCGAGCAGTGCGCCGCCCGCGGCGTCCCGGTGCCGCACATCGCGATCGAGCCCGGCCGCTCGCTGATCGGGCCCGCCGGCGTCACCCTCTACGAGGTGGGCACCGTGAAGGACGTGACGGTCGGCTCCGAGGGCTCGACCGCGGTCCGCCGCTACGTCAGCGTCGACGGCGGCATGAGCGACAACGCCCGTCCGGCGCTCTACGGCGCCGACTACACGGCGCGGATCGCCGACCGCTCCTCCTCGGCCGAGCCCGCCCTCGTGCGGGTGGCCGGGAAGCACTGCGAGTCGGGCGACATCGTCGTCCACGACGACTTCCTGCCCGCGGACGTGCGGCCGGGCGACCTGCTCGCCGTCGCCGCGACCGGCGCCTACTGCTGGTCGCTCGCCAGCAACTACAACTACCTCGGGCGCCCCCCGGTGGTCGCCGTCCGCGACGGGCGCTCGCGCGTCCTCGTGCGCGGCGAGACCGAGGAGGACCTCCTCCGCCGCGACGCCGGCATCGAACGAAAGGCCACCTCCCGATGATCGAGTACCGCAGCCTCCGCGTCGCCCTGCTGGGTGCCGGGTCCGTCGGTGCCCAGGTGGCGCGCCTCCTGCTCGACCACGGCGACGAGCTCGCCCAGCGCGTGGGGGCGCCGCTGGAGCTCGTAGGCGTGGCCGTCAGGGACGTGGACGCGCCCCGCACCGCCGACATCCCGAAGCACCTCCTGACCACCGACGCCGAGTCGCTGATCCTGGGCGCCGACATCGTGGTCGAGCTGATCGGCGGGCTCGAGCCCGCCCGCAGCCACATCCTCACGGCGATCTCGTCGGGCGCGGACGTGATCACGGCCAACAAGGCTCTGCTCGCCGCCCACGGCAACGAGCTCTTCGAGGCCGCCGACCAGGTGGGCGCCCAGCTCAACTACGAGGCGGCCGTCGCCGGCGCGATCCCGATCATCCGGCCGCTGCGCGACAGCCTCGCCGGCGACCGGGTCCACCGCATCCTCGGCATCGTCAACGGCACGACCAACTACATCCTCGACCGGATGGACACCGAGCACGCGAGCCTCGAGGACGCGCTCGCCCGCGCGACCGAGCTCGGCTACGCCGAGTCCGATCCGACCGCCGACATCGAGGGCTACGACGCGGCGCAGAAGGCGGCGATCCTCGCCCGCCTCGCGTTCCACACCGACGTCCCGGTCACCCTGGTGCACCGCGAGGGCATCACCGGCATCACGAAGGCGCAGGTCGACCAGGCCCGCGACTCCGGCTACGTGATCAAGCTGCTCGCGATCTGCGAGCGGCTGACCGACGCCAAGACCGGCGTGGAGGGCGTGTCCGCGCGGGTCTACCCCGCGCTCGTGCACCGCTCCCACCCGCTCGCGGCCGTGCACGGGGCCAACAACGCGGTCTTCGTCGAGGCGGAGGCGGCCGGCGACCTGATGTTCTACGGCGCCGGCGCCGGCGGGATCGAGACGGCCTCCGCCGTCCTCGGCGACGTCGTCTCGGCCGCCCGCCGCCACGTCGTCGGCGGCCCCGGCCTGGTGACCAGCGCGAGCTCCGGGCTCGCGGTCCTCCCGATCGGCCACGTCACCACCCGCTACCAGGTCACCCTCGAGGTGCTCGACCGCCCCGGCGTGCTCGCGCAGATCGCGGGCGTCTTCGCCGACCACGGCGTCTCGGTCGAGACCCTGGTGCAGACCCCGCCCGGCGCCGACCCGCTGGAGGAGCAGGGCGGTGCGGAGCGGCGCGAGCCGACCGCTACCCTGGTCATCGGCACGCACGCCGCGGCGGAATCCGATCTGGCGGCCACCGTCACCGCCCTCCATTCGCATGGTTTCGTCGGCGCCGTGACGTCCGTTCTACGAGTTGAAGGAGCCTGAGATGGCCAAGCAGTGGCGCGGAGTCCTGCACGAGTACGCGGACCGCCTCGATGTCACCGAGGCGACCCCGGTCATCACTCTCGGCGAGGGCGGCACGCCGCTCATCCCCGCGGCGGCGCTCTCGGCGCGCACGGGCGCGAAGGTGTGGGTCAAGTACGAGGGCATGAACCCGACCGGCTCCTTCAAGGACCGCGGCATGACCATGGCGATCTCGAAGGCCGTCGAGCACGGCGCGAAGGCCGTCATCTGCGCCTCGACCGGCAACACCTCCGCGTCGGCCGCCGCCTACGCGACGCACGCCGGCATCACCGCGGCCGTCCTGGTGCCGGAGGGCAAGATCGCCCTGGGCAAGCTCAGCCAGGCGATCGCGCACAACGCGCAGCTGCTGCAGGTGCAGGGCAACTTCGACGACTGCCTCGACATCGCCCGCGACCTCGCGAAGAACTACCCGGTCCACCTGGTCAACTCGGTGAACCCGGATCGCATCGCCGGCCAGAAGACCGCGGCCTTCGAGGTCGTCGAGGTGCTGGGTGACGCGCCGGACTTCCACATCGTCCCGGTCGGCAACGCGGGCAACTACACCGCGTACTTCCGCGGCTACTCGGAGGAGCTCGAGCGCGGCGAGTCGACCCGCCTCCCGCGCATGTTCGGCTTCCAGGCCGAGGGCTCGGCTCCGATCGTGCACGGCGCCCCGGTCCGCCACCCCGAGACGATCGCCAGCGCGATCCGGATCGGCAACCCGGCCTCGTGGGAGCTCGCCCTGAACGCGCGCACCGTCAGCGACGGCTACTTCGGCGCGATCAGCGACGAGAAGATCCTCGAGGCGTACCGCATCCTCGCGGGCGAGGTCGGCGTCTTCGTCGAGCCGGCGTCGGCGATCAGCGTCGCGGGGCTCCTCGAGCGCGCCGAGGCCGGAGCGATCCCGAAGGACGCCACCATCGTCCTGACGGTCACCGGCCACGGGCTCAAGGACCCGCAGTGGGCGCTCCGCACGGCCGACGGCGCGGACATCACGCCGACCGTCGTCCCGGTCGACACCGCCGCGATCGCCGACGTGCTGGGGCTGGCCGGCGCATGACCTCGGCGGTTCCCGTCGGCCGCACCGTCCACGTCAAGGTCCCCGCCACCTCGGCGAACCTGGGCCCCGGCTTCGACACGCTCGGCCTGGCGCTCTCGTTCTACGACGAGCTCGACGTGACGGCCGTCGCGGCCACGGGTGCGCGGGTCACCGTGCACGGAGTCGGCGAGGGCGAGGTGGCGACCGACGAGACGAACCTCGTCGTGCAGGCCATCGCGTACACGTTCGCCGACCAGCGGCAGGAGATGCCCGGCATCGAGGTGATCGCGCGCAACATCATCCCGCACGGCCGCGGGATGGGCTCGTCCGGCGCCGCGATCGTCTCCGGCATCATGGCCGCGAAGGGCCTGCTCGAGGGCGTCGTCGAGCTCGACTCGGACGACCTCCTCCGCATCGCCACCGAGATGGAGGGGCACCCCGACAACGTGGCGCCCGCGCTGTTCGGCGGCCTCACCATCGCCTGGGTCGAGCCGCACGCCTCCGGCGCCGACGACTCGCCGCTGCGCCCGCGCTCGAAGAAGCTCATGGTCCACCGCGGCGTGTCCCCGGTCGTCTTCGTGCCCGAGCACACCATGTCGACGCGGCTGGCCCGCTCGCTGCAGCCGCAGAGCGTGCCGCACGAGGACGCGGTGTTCAACGTCTCGCGCTCCTCTCTCCTGATCGCCGCCCTCATCCAGAGCCCGGAGCTGCTGTTCGCGGCGACCGAGGACAAGCTGCACCAGAACTACCGCGCGGCCGCCATGCCCGAGACCTCAGCGCTGATCGCGCTGCTGCGCTCGAACGGCTACGCCGCCGTCGTCTCGGGTGCCGGACCGAGCGTCCTGGTGCTCTGCAGCGACCCCGCCCAGCGCCTCGCCGCCGCGGATCTGGTGGAGCGGGAGGCCCCCACGCCGTGGCGCGCGCACATGCTGGCCGTCGACTTCAAGGGTGCTACAGTGGGGACCGCATCCCGAGGAACCGCGTAACGAGCGGAATCTGTCCGACGGATCGTCCCGACAACCACGGCCATCACATCGTGTGAAGGGCGCCCCTGCTCCTCTTGCAGACCGGCGCCTGGTCTCCGGGCCCTCTCCTCGCTCTCTGCGGCAGTCGGTCCCGGCGGCCGAGAGCATCGCGTGGATCAGAACACGCGATGGCACCGCACGGTCGATGAGCTCTCCCGGTGAGCACTCGTTCCCGGGGGGAAGGAACCCTCTCCAGTGACAGACGTCAACACCCACGGCTCGACCGTGGACCTCACCGCCGACCTCTCCGGTCTGCGCGTCGCCGAGCTCCAGGCTCTCGCGACGCGGCTCGGCCTCGGCGGCGCCTCCAAGCTCCGCAAGGGCGAGCTGGTCCAGGCCATCTCGGACCTGCGCGCCGCCTCCGCCGAGGACGCGCCCGCCGCGATCGCCGACGCGGTCGCTCCGGACGACGCAGCGGTCGCCCCGGACGTCGACGCCACCGGCGTCGAGGCCGAGCCGGCCGATGTGGCCGAGCAGTCCGCTCCGCAGCCCGAGGTGCCGGCGGAGCTGCCGACGCCCGTCGAGAGCACCGAGGCCGACACGGCCGACGTCCTCGAGCAGGCCGCGCCCACCGTCGACGAGCCCTCCGCGACGGCCGCCGAGTCGGCCCCCGTCGAGCTCGAGCTCCCCGCGGCGGCCGAGCCGGTCGCCGAGCCCGCCGAGCGAGCGCCCCGCCGACGCAGCTCGCGCCGCGCCTCCAGCGGCACCGTCGCCGCCGGCGAGCACCTCAACATCCCCGGCGGGACCGGCGTCGAGTCGCTGATCCCCGACCTCCCCGTCATCGAGCAGGACCGCGACGCCGACCAGGCCGCGAAGCCCGTCATCGACATCGAGCTGCCCAACGGGCCGGAGTCGGACGACTCCTCCCGCGAGGGCGGCCAGCGCGAGCGCCGCGGACGCCGCCGCAGCCGCGGGGGCGCCTCCGAGCAGAGCGAGCAGGCCGAGCAGGCGCCCGCCGAGAACGACGCCGACTCCTCCGACTCCGGCGACCAGCAGGAGCAGCAGGGCGGAGACCAGCAGCAGAACGGCGACCAGCAGGGCACCGGCCGCGGCCGCAACCGACGCAACCGGAACCGCAACCGCGGGGACGACCGCCAGAACGACGCTCAGCAGAGCCCCGCCGCGCAGTCCCAGCCGCAGAACGGCCAAGGCGCGCGCGGCGCCGCGCAGTCCGAGGGCCAGCAGGCTCCTCAGCAGAACGGCTCCGGACAGCCCCAGAACGGCCAGCAGGCCGAGGGCGAGGACGGCCGCCGCAGCCGCTACCGCGACCGCAAGCGCCGCGGCGGAGCGATCGGCGACGACTTCGAGCCCGAGATCGGCGAGGACGACGTCCTCATCCCGGTCGCCGGCATCCTCGACGTCCTCGACAACTACGCCTTCGTGCGCACCACCGGGTACCTGCCCGGCGTCAGCGACGTCTACGTCTCCCTCGGCCAGGTCAAGAAGTACAACCTGCGCAAGGGCGACGCGGTCGTCGGCGCCATCCGCCAGCCCCGCGAGGGCGAGGGCGGCGGCCGCCAGAAGTACAACGCGATCGTCCGCGTCGACTCGATCAACGGCCAGACCGTCGAGGAGGCCGCTGCGCGCGTCGAGTTCCAGAAGCTCACGCCGCTCTACCCGACCGAGCGCCTGCGCCTCGAGACCGAGCCCGGCAAGCTGACCCAGCGGATCATCGACCTGGTCGCCCCGATCGGCAAGGGACAGCGCGGCCTGATCGTCGCGCCGCCCAAGGCAGGCAAGACCATCGTCCTGCAGCAGATCGCCAATGCGATCGTGCAGAACAACCCGGAGGTCCACCTGATGGTCGTCCTGGTCGACGAGCGTCCGGAGGAGGTCACCGACATGCAGCGCACCGTGCGCGGCGAGGTCGTCGCCTCCACCTTCGACCGCCCGGCCGAGGACCACACGACCGTCGCCGAGCTCGCGATCGAGCGCGCCAAGCGCCTGGTCGAGCTGGGCCACGACGTGGTCGTGCTGCTCGACTCCATCACCCGTCTCGGCCGCGCCTACAACGTGACCGCTCCTCCCTCGGGCCGCGTGCTCTCGGGCGGCGTGGACGCCTCGGCGCTGTACCCGCCGAAGAAGTTCTTCGGCGCGGCGCGCAACATCGAGAACGGCGGCTCGCTCACCATCCTCGCGACGGCGCTCATCGAGACCGGCTCGAAGATGGACGAGGTGATCTTCGAGGAGTTCAAGGGCACCGGCAACATGGAGCTCCGCCTCTCCCGTCACCTCGCCGACAAGCGGATCTTCCCCGCCGTCGACGTGAACGCCTCCGGCACGCGCCGCGAGGAGATGCTGCTCAGCGCCGACGAGGTCAAGATCACCTGGAAGCTGCGCCGCGCCCTCGCCGGGCTCGACCAGCAGCAGGCGCTCGAGATCATCCTGTCGCGCCTGAAGGAGACCTCGTCCAACGTCGAGTTCCTCATGCAGGTCTCGAAGTCGGCCGTCGGCCCGGCCACCGCCGGCCACGGCAACGGCCACCACTAGCGCCCCGACGTCCGCGGTCGCCCCTGTCACCGGGGGCGGCCGCGGACGTTTTCGCGTCCCCGGGCGATGAGCCCGACCCCGACCACCTCCGGAAGCCAGGACCCCATGTTCGAATCCGTCAGCGTCCTCCTCGCCGAGCACGAGGACCTGCAGACGCAGCTCTCCGACCCGGCACTCCACGCCGATGCCGCCCGCGCCAAGAAGGTCAACCGGCGCTACGCGGAGCTGAGCCAGATCAAGGCGGCCCACTCCGCCTGGATCCAGGCCGGCGAGGACCTCGAGGCCGCGCGCGAGCTCGCCCGCGAGGACGAGGCCTTCGCGGAGGAGGTCCCCGAGCTGGAGGAGTCGCTGCGGGTGGCGCAGGAGAAGCTGCGGCGCCTGCTCATCCCGCGCGACCCCGACGACGGCCGCGACGTCATCATGGAGATCAAGGGCGGCGAGGGCGGAGCCGAGAGCGCGCTGTTCGCGGCCGACCTCCTCCGGATGTACCTGCACTACGCCGAGGCGAAGGGCTGGAAGACGGAGATCCTCGACCGCGACGAGTCCGACCTCGGCGGCTACAAGAACGTGCAGGTCGCGATCAAGAGCAACGCCACCGATCCCTCGCAGGGCGTGTGGGCGCACCTCAAGTACGAGGGCGGCGTGCACCGGGTGCAGCGCGTCCCCGTGACCGAGTCGCAGGGGCGGATCCACACCTCGACCACGGGCGTGCTCGTGTTCCCCGAGGTGGACGCGCCCGAGGAGGTCGCGATCAACCAGAACGACCTGAAGATCGACGTCTACCGCTCCTCCGGTCCCGGCGGGCAGTCCGTCAACACGACCGACTCCGCCGTGCGGATCACCCACCTCCCGACCGGCATCGTCGTGTCGATGCAGAACGAGAAGAGCCAGCTGCAGAACCGCGAAGCGGGCATGCGCGTGCTGCGCGCCCGCATCCTGGCCCGCCAGCAGGAGGAGATCGCCGCGGCGGCCTCGGACGCGCGCAAGACGCAGATCCGCACGATGGACCGCTCCGAGCGCATCCGGACCTACAACTTCCCCGAGAACCGCATCGCCGACCACCGCACCGGCTACAAGGCGTACAACCTCGACGGCGTGATGAACGGCGCGCTCGACCCGGTGGTGGAGAGCGCCATCCAGGCCGACGAGGAGGCCCGCCTGGCCGACATCGGCTCCGAGGAGGCGTGACCCTCGTGACCACCGGTGTCGACGCGCGCACCCTCCTCGCGGACGCGGTCGCCCGCCTCGCCGCCGCCCGCGTCCCCACGCCGGACGTCGATGCGGAGCTGCTTCTCGGGCACCTGCTCGGGCTCGGCCGCGGCCGGCTGCAGGCGCGCCTCATCACGGGGTTGAGCGTCGACGAGGAGCACGCCGCGGCGTTCGCGAGCGCGATCGAGCGCCGGTCGGCTCGCGAGCCCCTGCAGCACATCACCGGGATCGCACCGTTCCGCTCGCTCGAGCTCGCGGTCGGACCCGGCGTGTTCGTCCCGCGACCCGAGACCGAGGGCGTCGCGCAGATCGCGATCGACGCGCTCCGAGCGGTCGTCGATCCGGAGCCGATCGCCGTCGACCTCGGCACGGGCAGCGGAGCCCTGGCGCTCGCGCTTGCGCACGAGGTGCCGCACGCGCGCGTGATCGGCGTGGAGAACGCTCCCGAGGCGTTCATCTGGGCCCGCGGCAACCGCGAGCGGCTCGGGCTCGAGAACGCCCGCATCGTCTTCGACGACCTCGCCCGGGCACTTCCCGAGCTGGACGGCACCGTCTCCGTCGTCGTCTCCAACCCGCCCTACATCCCGGCCGCCGCCGTCCCGCGCGACCCGGAGGTGCGCCTGTTCGACCCGCCCTCGGCGCTCTACGGCGGCGAGGACGGCCTGGACGTCGTCCGCTCGCTCTCGGCGACCGCCCTCCGCCTGCTCCGCTCCGGGGGAGTGCTGGTGATGGAGCACGGCGAGCTGCAGGGCTCCGAGATCCGCGCCCTGCTCACCGCCGACGGCTGGCGCGGAGCGACCACGCAGCGCGACCTCACCGGCCGCGACCGCGCGACGGTGGCGGTGCGCTGAGGCGTCGCGGAGCTCCGGCCTGGCCGCCCGAGCCGTCCGATCTCAGTCGTCGAAGGTGATGTCGAGGTAGGGGGTGGTGGTGGATTCGCGGGTCTCGATTCGGACGACGCTGCCTGCTGTTCCCGGGGGGAGGTGGGCTTGGTCGATGCCGAGGGAGAGGGTGGGGGTGGAGGCTGCGGCTTTGGCGGCGAGGGCGTCGGTGAGGTCGGTGGTGCGGGTGGTCTTGGTGGTGTCGACGAGGGTGCTGCCGAGGATGGGGCCGAGGGCGGGGCGGTTGGTGAAGGTGAGTCCCTTCTCGGTCCAGGTGGTGGGGGTGTCGTGGAAGTCGAGGAGGACGGGGGATCCGTTGTCGGTGATGGCGGCGGTGGTGGTGAGGGTGGCGCCGGTGACGGTGCGGCCCTGGAGGGCGCTGAGGTCGAAGCGGAGGTAGCCGACGCGGGTGTAGCTCTGGTCGGTGGTGGTGGAGGCGCTGGTCTTGACGAGCATTCCGGTGATGGCGCCGTAGTTGGTGCCCGCTGATGCTCCGCCCTGGACGTAGGAGTCGGCGGTCGGGTAGAGACGGACCTTCGTCCTGTCGACCACCGTCACCGGAACGCTCGCCGAGCGGATGACGCCGCCCGATTCGACGAGCACGCCGATCATGGCGGTCCCCGCGGTGCGCCCGGTGACCGAACCCGACCGGTCGACCGAGGCGACGGCGGGATCGGAGGAGCCCCAGGTGAGCCTCACCGAGGACGCGGGGAGCGTCCGCCCGTCCGGCCCGGTACCCGTCGCCGAGGCCGCGGCCGTTGCGCCGGCCTGCACCTCGGACGCGGAGATCGCGGCCGTCGCGAACGAGAGGCTCTTGTCCGGCACGTGCACGTGCGCGTCCTCGGTGAAACTGTAGATCCTGACCTCCCGCAGCGCCGTCCAGACGTCCTTCGTGCCGTCCCCGTGACCGACCAGGCGGACGAACCGGGAATCGGAGGGCATCGCCGCAGCGACGGAGGCCCATCCGCCGGTCCCGAGGTAGGACCCGGAGGTACGAGCGGTCCACGTCCGGCCGTCGGGGGAGCTGAGGAGATCGAACTTCGACAGTCGACTGGAGTTGGCGACCCAGGAGAGATCGAGGCGCTCGACCGCCGTGGCGCGCGCGAGCTGCCACGTGATCGAGTTGTCGCCCCACGTGGACCAGTACGTTCCCTCGGTCCCGTCGAAAGTCACCTCCGGTGACCCCGCCGTCGTCCGGGAGGCGACCGCGCTCTCGATCCGGATCGGCCCCGGTGTGAGGAGGACGCGGTAGGTGGTCGGAGTCCTGCCGGGCTCTGTGATGGTGGTCGAGGCCCAGCCGGGAACGGCGGCGGGCGAGGTCGAGGTGACGACCGATCCGGCCGCGGCCTGCGCGGCGACCACGGGCACCGGGCCGGTCGGGTCGACTGCTGCTGTGTAGGCGACGTCGTCGCCCGCGAAGGACGGGAGGGGGGTGCCGCCCACCGTCACGCCGGTGGCCCGGCTCGTCCCGACCGCATCCAGTGACCACGATGACAGGCCGACGACCGGGGCTGCCGCTGCCACGGGGGCGTCGCCGTGGAGCGGGGAGAACTGCACGGCGATCCGGACGCTGTCGGTCCCGGAGGCCGCGATGGTCAGCTTTCTGTCGGCGAGGTTCGAGCTCTGACCGGCCGGTCGCGGTGAGGTGGCCAGGGGAGCGGCGTCCATGACGGAGAACCGGAAGGAGTCGTCGGTGACGATGCGGGCCAGCATCCGTTGGCCGTCGCGGTAGAGGGTGGCGCTGCGGCCGTCGTCCGAGACGTCGATCAGGGCCTCGGTGTTCATGGACCAGAGCGCCTCGACGGGGCCGTACCGCTCGACCTCGTCCTGAACGAGGAACTGGTCGCGTCCGTCGAAGAGCTTCACGCCCCGCTGCCAGGTGGTGCCGCCCGGGAGAAGGGCGGACAGGTCGCTGACCGCCAGCGACGAGGAGGCGTTGGCGTCCGAGCGGACCATCGTCGACCGCCCGGTCGCGTAGGCGGTCGAGCTTCTGAAGGGGTCGACGAGGAGGGTGCTGTGCGCCTCCTGCCTGTTCCGGTAGTAGGTCCACCGGGACTCGCCCTCGAAGTAGCCGGCGAGGCTGTAGTCGTCCCGTCCGAGGTCGGAGGACCACCTCTCGCCCAGAGCGTCGAGGATGAAGGAGCCGGAGTCCTGGTGCTGGTGCCCGCTCGTGGGGCTGCTGGCCGAGCGGAAGCCGACGGAGGTGCCGTCCGCGTCCCAGGACGATCTCATCGTGCTCACGCCGGCGGCTGCGGAGAAGGAGTCCCTCGACGCCCCGGGGCCGGCCGCGGCGGTCGTGGCGGCTTGGTACCAGATGAGCCGCTGCGCATCGCTGCCGGTCTGCTTGCCGCCGACGGAGAGGAAGTCGGCGTTGTCGAACTTCTTCGCCAGGTACAGCTGCGACGGCGGGTTGAGCTGCGTCGAGTCGCTGTCGCCGAAGTCGTACATCTCCTTCGACGCCCCGAGCATCTGCACGGGGAAGTAGCCCGTCGTGCTGACGCCGGGCGAGGCTGCCAGGCCCCAGTCCGTCCCGGTTGCGACATCGAGTGTGCTCAACGCAGAGGCGAGATACCGCGTCGCGTACTCCCAGTACGTCGGCCCCTCGGCGTACCCGCCGTCGGGCCCGAACTGCGCGAGGCCCCGGCGGAGACTGGGGGTCGCGTAGCCGAGGATCCGATCGGAGAGGCCCGCATTGTCCTGCGCCGTCGCGACTGCACCGGCGATCATCCCTCCGTTCGCCACGATGTTCCAGTTGTTGGTGACGACGGCCCAATTGCCGCCGTGCGCATAGGGGCCGGAGGTGTTCGCCGGCGCGGAGTAGACGGGCACGGACGGCTGGAGGCCGAGCCGTTGGATGGCGGAGCTCAGTGTGCTCCGCTGGGAGGGTGTCCAGCGGGCGTAGAGCCAGTCGTAGCCGATGGCCATCCCCTGCGTCATCTCGGCGGTGTCGAGGAAGTGATCCGGATTCCAATCGGCGAACTTCGATGCCGCGTCGAGATCGAGCCAGAGCCGGTCCGCGTAGGCGGGGGACCCGGTCACCAAATAGCTGATGCCCAGAGTCCGGGCGCGCTGGACGAGGGTCTGCGACGTCTCCAGGATGCGGATGCCGTCCGGAGAGCTCCGCTTCAGAACCGGTTCAGTGAGCATCCGGTCGGCCTCCGCGCGGACGCGGTTCCATACGGCGGTGACGGCGGGATCGGACGACACCGACGCTCGCAGATCGACGACCGACTGCTGGTCGAGCTCGAGCCTCGGGTGCGCCGTCGTGACGTCGGCGGCCGTGGGGCCCGTGCCCGCTGCGGCTGCGCTGCCGGCCGGTGACACCGCGCCGAGAACGGCCAGCAGAGCGATGACCGAGGACACCGCGAACGCCTTGCCGAAGCGGAGGAACCGCCGGCGCGAGGAGGAGGACCGGTCCGGCCGTCGGTGAGAGCGGTCGTGCAGGGGAGTCGCTTCAGGGGCGTCGAGCATGATGGCGCGTCCTCCCGGGATTGCCGATGCGGTGCGCTTGCGACGGTATCCACGGTGAGGAGCGATCGGGCCGGACTGACGAAGCCTCGAGGCCGGTGACCCTCGAAAGGGTAGGAGGAGACGCGGGTCGTCCGCTCCGGGTACGGGCTCAGCGCTTCCGAGCGCGGAGCAGGAAGACGATCTGGACGATGAGGACGGTGAGCTCGGTGACGACCTCGGCGGCCAGACCTCCGGGCGCGCCGAAGGTCCGGGACAGCAGCCAGATGAGCACCGGCCCCGTCGCCGCTCCGACGAGCGCGCTGTTGCGCAGCGCCTTCAGGCGACGGAGAGCGACCAGGCCGAGACCGCCGGTAGCCCGCGACACGCAGGTGATGGCGATGACCCCTCCGCAGAGAGCGGTGATGGGGAGCGGGAGGGTGATCTCCCCGCTGAACAGGATCTGAGCCGCGAAGCCCCCGAAGAAGGCGAAGCCGGTTCCGGCGACGAGCCCGAGGACGGCGTTGGCGCCGACGGCGCGCGCGATGCGGCGGAAGCGGTCGGCATCGGATCCGGGCGCCCCGACCCATGCCTGCAGCGCGTTGGGAAAGGCGGCGAGCAGCGCCAGCACCAGGCGCTGGAGCCGCTCCGCGGCGGAGAAGACGACGAGAGCTCCCGGCGAGGCCGCTCCGACGATCGCCACCGGCAGGGCGATGTAGGCCGCGCTGGCCAGTCGTCCCTGGAGGGCGACGTTCTGCGCGCGGACAGCACGGAGGATCCGGCGCGGGCCCAGAGAGCGCAGGAACCCGAGTCGGCTCCCTGCAGCGGACCAGCCGAGGACCGGAGGCACGATCGTACCGACGGCGAGTAGCAGCGGGTAGACCGCCAGCGGCGCTCCCGCGGCACTGATCAGGAGCACGGTGAGCCCGTTGGCGGCCAGTCTGGGCAGAGCGTCGAAAAGCAGGATGTTCCGCGGCTGGCCTGCGCCGATGAAGAACCACGCCGGCGACAGCGTGCTCAGTGCGATTGCGACGGCGATCCACGCGGCCGCGACCGGATCCGCCGGCGCGAGCAGGCCGGTGACGATCACTACGGGGACGACCAGCGGCAGGAAGACGAGGACTTTCGTCGCCGTGGCCAGAGCATAGGTCTGCGATCGAGCCCGCCGCCCCATCCGGGCGATCCGCTGGGGGCCGTTCAGGCCCCAGCCGAGTTCGACGACGACCGCTGCGGCGGACCCGATGGACTGGGCGACGGCGACGGACGCCCACGCCGTCGCTCCGAAGGAGCTGGTGATGGAGGGGATGACGATCAGCGGGCTCAGGGCGCTGATCAGAGGGATCAGGACGAAACCGAGGAGGCGAAGGATCGGCTTCGAGCGCCGCGGACCGTTCGGAGCGGCTCCCCGCATCTACTTCTCCACGAGACCGTGGAGACCCACGATCATCGCGGCGACGTGGGGTCGGCGGCGGGACAGCTCCGCGACCGAGGCGGCGACTCCGCGCGGATCGCGGGCGCTGAGGGCGCCCCGCAGCATCTGCGTGGCGACGAAGTCTCCGTAGGCGCGGGAGTCCAGGGCGTCGCCGTGGCGGGCGAGCCAGGCGGCACTCGCGCGCCAGTCCGCCGTCTTCGAGATCGAGGCGGCGGAACCCTGCTGGACGTGCACGAGAGCGAGGGGGACGTAGGTCATCCGCGCGTCGGCCGCAGCCCACCGCGCGACGAGGTCCCAGTCCTGGTGCTTCTTCATCGAGGGGTCCCACGGGTGCTCGTCCAGGAGGCGCCTGCTCGCGAGCAGGGAGCTCGTCTGGATGTACCCCGTGCCGTGCTTGAGGCTCGGACGGGCGACGAGATAGGACGCGACGGACTGACCCGCCGCGAGCTCGCGCGTCGGCAGTCGGCGCACGCCGTCGCCCGACTCGTGGAAGTAGGTGGCGGTGTAGCAGAGATCGGCCGAGGACTCGGAGAGCGCCTTCACCTGGCGAGCGAGCTTCTCCGGCTCCCACCAGTCGTCGTCGTCGAGGAACGCGACGTGCGAGGTCTCGGCCGCTCGGGCTCCGGTGCTGCGGGCGTTCGCCCCGCCGGTTCTGCCCGCCGTCACCAGGAGGACCTCGTCCTCGAGAAGACTCCGTACGTGGTTCTCGCGGGAGGGGTCGTCGAGGACGACGACCGTCCGGCCTCCAGCGCCCGTCTGTCCGCGCACCGACTGCAGAGCGCGGGCGAGCGCAGGCCTGCCGAGGGTCGGGACGACGGTGGTCACGTCGCGGGTGGTGAGGCTCATCGGGTCCCCGCTCCGCGGAGCGTGTTGCGGAGGATCAGTCCGGCCAGCGCGAACGGCTCCACGAAGTACCGGGTGCAGAGGCGCCGCGGATCGTGCAGGAACCTCCACGCCCACTCCAGGCCGACCGAGCCGAGCCAGCGCGGACTCAGCTCGACAGCGCCTGCGATGTAGTCGACGGCCCCGCCCACGGTGGCGATGTACGCGTCGGGGAGGTCGTCCCAGTGCTCGTCCAGGAATCGCTCCTGCTTCGGCATCCCGAGGCCGACGATGAGGAGGGTCGGCGCGTGGCTGCGGATCGCGTCGACCACCGACTCCTCGTCCTCCCGTGCGAAGTACCCGGACATCCCGGCGACGTCGTCGACGGCACGCGCCCTGCTCCAGGCGCTGACGGCCGCGGCGTTGATCTCCTCGGTGCCGCCGAGGATGAAGACCCGGCGGCCGGGCGAGCGCGTGTCGGACCAGAGCGCGTGGATCCAATCGGTCGACCCGATGCGCTCCTCGGTCGTGACCCGGCGCTTCAGGGAGGCCAGGGCCAGGACGGGCCACCCGTCGATCACCGCGATGTCGCTGCGCTCGTAGAACCTGCGGAACCAGGCGTGCTTGAGGTGGAGGTAGCTGCTGTGCAGATTGTGGTTGAGGATCAGCGTCGGCCCGGAGGGCTCGCTCGACACGAGGTCGGCGACTCCCGCAGCGGTCATCGGAGTGACCTTCACGGAGAGAAGGGGGACCTGGACGGCTGCCGGTCGTTCATGCACGGTGGGTGCTCTTTCTGATCAGTGCCTTCTGGACAGCGGTGTCGAGAGTGTCGGCTGTTGCTTCGGGGGAGAGAAGAGTGGTGAACCTCGCCTGGAGCGCTGCTCCCAGCTGCTCCTTGTCGGCGGTTCTGATCGCTGCGAGGACGCCGACGGGATCCGACCAGTCGGTGACCGGCAGGAAGGCTCCGGCCGCGAACTCCTCGATCGGCGGGGTCGGCGTCGCCGCCACGGCAGTCCCGAACACGGCCGCGTCCACGAGCTTCGCGGGGAGCTGGTAGAGCGCTGCCGGGCTGCGGATGTCCATGGGGAGGACGAGCACGTCCACGTCCGCGTAGATCTCGGACAGCGGTGTCGTTGGAGGCCGCATGACCCACTGCGCCGCCACATCGGAGGGCGGCGTCCATGACTGGGCGAAGGTGACGATGCCGACGTCCGGATCGGCCCGCAGCAGGGCGTTCAGAGTGTCCGCGCCCTTGTAGCTGCGGACGGTCCCGATGAAGCCCAGAGTCAGACGGCCGTCGGTGGAGGGCCCGCGCGGCCGATCACGCGTCGTCGACACCCGGGTGTGGGGGATGACCGCGGACGCGTCACCGAGATCGAAGCGCTCGGCGTACACCCCGCGGAGTCCCGCGCTCGAGAAGGTGACGAGGCCGGCGTCGCGCGCGATCCTGGCCTGGCTCCGGCGGAGCCGGGACGGAGCCTTCCGGCGCAGCGGATTCGCCTTCGCCCGGTTGAGGAGGGACTCGGATCGGAAGGCCTCCATGATCGAGACGTCGTCGTCGTCGAAATCCGCGACCACGACTGTGTTCGGGATGCGGGAGAGGCGCCGAGCCAGACGCGGCAGGGGGTCCGTCCCCTTCGAGAACCAGACGATGGTCCTCCGCTCCGACGCTGACGCGCGGACGTCCCGCTCGATGCGCGCCAGATCCCTCCGACCGAAAGGAACGACCTCCGCAGGGAACTGTCTCGCTCCGGCCCAGAGCTCCCCGTCCTCGAAGGCGAGAACCCGCACGCGTCCGAGCTCAGCCGCGGTGAGCGCCATGCTCAGCGCACGGCCCAGGGAGTTCGTCTTCGTCGAATCGCCGATGACGAAGGTCTCGGTGTCGATGATCTCAGGCATGTGAGCTCCGATCGGCTGGTCTGGTGCGGTCTGGTCGGGCAAGGGGGAGCGTGCTGTCACCGCGAGGAGCGGGGGAAGGTCCTCACGCGGGTGCGGTCCCCTCCGCGCTGAGGACTCGGCGTCCCCCGCCGCGTCGGAGGCGGTTCCGCTTCGCGGGGCGGAGCCGGGCGGGCGAGCGCGATCAGGTCCGGCGGCAGCGTCAGCGAGATCACGAAGACGCTCACTGAGACGACCCACGTCATCAGGTCGAAGGAGAAGGCCATCGCGAGCATCACGGCGACCTGGGCCCGGCCGAGGCGGTCGGAGCCGATCCACGCGCCCCCCATCGCCAGCACCATGAGGGCGAGCCCGATGCCACCGCTGATCGCGAGCGTCCAGATGAAGTGGTTGTCGATGACCAGGAAGCCGTCCTGCTGCAGCAGGCCCTGCGCGAAGATGCTCAGCTCCGAGAAGAAGCCGCTGCCGATCGCTCCGGTGGGAGAGCCGCGGTGCAGGAGCTGATCCGCGCTCGCCCATCCTTCGAGGCGGTGGCCGAAGGAGTCCGAGGTGGCCGCCTGAGTCGCGACGGCCGAGAGCCCGAAGTCGCCGAGGAAGATCGCGACTCCCGCCCCGATGACGATCAGGACGTTCTTCACCCGCGTCCGGGTGTTGGGAGCGAAGAAGAGGTAGACGACGAAGCCGATGGCCGCTGCGACGAACGCACTGCGCGTCCCCGAGAGGACGAGGCCGGCGACCGCAGCAGCGAGCGAGACGAGCCGGACCGTTCGGGACAGCTTCGACCCGAGAGCGAGGATCAGGAAGAAGCCGAACATCACGATGAGCGAGAAGATGATCGGGTGGCCGGTCGTGCCCTGGATCCGGATCAGGCCGGGGAGGAACGGGTTGTACCGGATGACGGGAAGACCCGCCGTGGTGAGGTTGCGGTAGCCCCAGACCGGCTCGGGCAGGACGGTGAGCTCGGCGATGCCGACGGCGACCTGCACGAGGACGGTGAGCGCCGTCCAGCGCAGCAGCGGCACCAGGTCCTGCTCGCCGAGGCGGGACACGACGGGGAACAGCAGCAGCGGCACCGCGATGAGGGCGAGGACGGTCGCCGGGGAGCTCGAGGAGATCAGGAGGCTCACCCCGGTCGTCCAGACGAACCAGGCGAGCAGGAGGAGCCGCGTGCGCTTCCTCGGCCGCGTCCGCTCGCCGAACGCCCAGGCCAGGATCAGGAACACCGCAGCGACGCCCGTCGAGGCGTAGCGGACGGCGTCCGGAGCGGAGGTGCTCGCGCCGATGCCGAGGACGAAGATCGAGAGGCCGACGGCGTAGCCGCGGAGGCCGACGGCGCGCCGCGGGAAGGTGACGACCAGGAACAGCAGAGCGAGGGCGGCGGCGACGATCAGCATGCGGCACGCCCCGTCCCCCGGAGTCCGGCGGCGCGCGGATTCCGGTGACGGAGGCAGGGCGATCCGGCCGAGGCCACTGGTCCCCGGTTCCGCGCAGCGGCCGACCTCGAGTACGGTCCGGTCACGCTGTCCGCACCGCGTACTTCTCCTCGGTGGCGGCCTTTGCGGGGCGCCACCAGTCCTCGTTGGCGCGGTACCAGTCGATGGTGGCGGCGAGTCCGGCGTCGAAGTCGGTGTAGCGGGGGCGCCAGTCGAGTTCGGTGCGCAGGCGGGTGGAGTCGATGGCGTAGCGGAGGTCGTGTCCGGCGCGGTCGGTGACGTGGTCGAAGGCGTCCTCGGGTTGTCCGAAGGCGGTGAGGATGCGGGTGACGACGTCGAGGTTGCTCTTCTCGCCGTCGGCGCCGATGAGGTAGGTCTCGCCGATCTCGCCGCGGTCGATGATGGCCCAGACGCCGGTGTTGTGGTCGTCGACGTGGATCCAGTCGCGGACGTTGGCGCCGGTGCCGTAGAGCTTGGGGCGGATGCCGTCGATGGCGTTGGTGATCTGGCGGGGGATGAACTTCTCGACGTGCTGGTAGGGGCCGTAGTTGTTGGAGCAGTTGGAGATCGTGGCGCGCACGCCGAAGGAGCGCACCCAGGCGCGCACGAGGAGGTCGCTGGCGGCTTTGGTCGAGGAGTAGGGGCTGGAGGGGTTGTAGGGGGTGTGCTCGGTGAAGCGCGCGAGGTCCTCGAGCTCGAGGTCGCCGTACACCTCGTCCGTCGAGATGTGGTGGTACCGCACGTCGTGCCGGCGCACCGCCTCGAGCAGGGCGGCGGTCCCGAGGATGTTCGTCGCCAGAAACGGCGCCGGATCCTCCAGGGAGTTGTCGTTGTGCGACTCCGCGGCGAAATGCACCACCAGATCCGACTCCCGGACCAGCCGGTCGACGAGCGGGGCGTCGGCGACGTCGCCCTCGACGAAGGTGATCCGGTCCGACACCGGCGCTACCGAGCGGAGGTCGCCGGCGTAGGTGAGCTTGTCGAGCACGGTGATCCGGACGTCGGGGCGCTCGCGCAGGGTGAGGTGGACGAAGTTGCTGCCGATGAAGCCGGCACCGCCGGTGACGAGGATCCGCACGAGTGCTCCTACTGGTTCGAGGAAGGGACGAAAGGCGTCGGACGCCCGGGTCGCGATCGACGACACGGGCGGACTCCGGTGGGCGCTCAGACGGAGGATGATCCCCGCGCGAGAGCGGGCAGCTGCTGGAGGTAGGCGCCGTATCCGCTCTTGACCAGCGGTGCGGCGAGCTCGGCGAGGCGGGTGTCGTCGATCCAGGAGTTGCGCCAGGCGATCTCCTCGATGCAGCCGATCTTGAATCCCTGCCTCTGCTCGATCACGCGCACGAACTCCGTCGCCTCGATCATGGAATCGAAGGTCCCGGTGTCGAGCCAGGCCGTTCCCCGATCGAGCACCTGGACAGTGAGAGCACCGGCCTCGAGATACCGCTCGTTGACCGTCGATATCTCCAGTTCGCCGCGCGCGGACGGCTTGATGCTCTTGGCTATCCCGATCACGGAGTTGTCGTAGAAGTAGAGGCCGGGCACGGCGTAGTTGCTCCGCGGCTGCTCGGGCTTCTCCTCGATGGAGACGGCTCGGAAGTGCTCGTCGAACTCGACGACTCCGTAGGCGCGCGGGTCGGCGACCTGGTAGGCGAAGATGACGGCGCCCTCGATCGTGGTGTTCGCCGCGAGGGCGGTGCCCAGGGCGGTGCCGTGGAAGATGTTGTCGCCCAGGACCAGGGCGACCGACTCGTCGCCGATGAACTCCTCGCCGATCAGGAACGCCTGCGCGAGCCCGTCGGGGGAGGGCTGCACGGCGTACTCGATCCGCATGCCCAGGCTCGACCCGTCGCCCAGCAGTGCGCGGAACTGGTCGTTGTACTCGGGGGTCGTGATCACGAGGACCTCGTCGATCCCGGCCATCATCAGCGTCGACAGCGGGTAGTAGATCATCGGCTTGTCGTAGATCGGCATCAGCTGCTTCGAGATGCCCTTGGTGATCGGCCACAACCGCGACCCCGAACCACCCGCGAGGATGATGCCCCTCACAGATGAAGCCCTCTCGACACAGGAGCGGCGGAGGCACGGAGCGGTTCCTGAGCGGAGCAGGTCCCGCCGGCGGCGGCTGCCGGAGGAGAGGAGATGAGCACGGGCGTAACCGTAGCAAGGTCACGTTTCGCCGAAATCACAGGAGGCCCCGTCAGGCCCTGTTTCGGCCTCTGGAGCGTCCCCCGGAGAGGGTAGCTGGAGAAGGAGAATGAGTCACCGACGGTTGCTCTGCCTCTCCGCGTCTCATTCCTGCTTCTGTGGGGAGTGCTTCTCCTCTCTCATTCCTGAGCGGAGTACTTCTCCTCGGTGGCGGCCTTCGCGGGGCGCCACCAGTCCTCGTTGGCGCGGTACCAGTCGATGGTGGCGGCGAGTCCGGCGTCGAAGTCGGTGTAGCGGGGGCGCCAGTCGAGCTCGGTGCGCAGGCGGGTGGAGTCGATGGCGTAGCGGAGGTCGTGTCCGGCGCGGTCGGTGACGTGGTCGAAGGCGTCCTCGGGTTGTCCGAAGGCGGTGAGGATGCGGGTGACGACGTCGAGGTTGCTCTTCTCGCCGTCGGCGCCGATGAGGTAGGTCTCGCCGATCTCGCCGCGGTCGATGATGGCCCAGACGCCGGTGTTGTGGTCGTCGACGTGGATCCAGTCGCGGACGTTGGCGCCGGTGCCGTAGAGCTTGGGGCGGATGCCGTCGATGGCGTTGGTGATCTGGCGGGGGATGAACTTCTCGACGTGCTGGTAGGGGCCGTAGTTGTTGGAGCAGTTGGAGATCGTGGCGCGCACGCCGAAGGAGCGCACCCAGGCGCGCACGAGGAGGTCGCTGGCGGCCTTGGTCGAGGAGTAGGGGCTGGAGGGGTTGTAGGGGGTGTGCTCGGTGAAGCGCGCGGGGTCCTCGAGCTCGAGGTCGCCGTACACCTCGTCCGTCGAGATGTGGTGGTACCGCACGTCGTGAGCGCGCACCGCCTGCAGGAGCGCGAAGGTGCCGATGACGTTCGTCGCGAGGAAGGGCGTCGGGTCGTGCAGGGAGTTGTCGTTGTGCGACTCCGCGGCGAAATGGACCACCAGATCCGCGTCGGCGACCAGCCGGTCCACCAGCTCGGCGTCGGCGACGTCGCCCTCGACCAGCCGCACTCGGTCGGCGACGGGGGCGAGGGAGTCGCGGCTGCCCGCGTAGGTGAGCTTGTCGAGCACGGTGATCCGCGCGTCGGGACGCTCGCGCAGGGTGAGGTGGACGAAGTTGCTGCCGATGAAGCCGGCACCGCCGGTGACGAGGATCCGCACGGGTTCTCCTGGAGGTCGGGAAGGTCGGGGGAGGCCGGGCTCAGCGGCCCGCGTTCACGCCTTCGAGGCTGAGCAGGCGGTGGAGGTAGGCGCCGTATCCGCTCTTGACCAGCGGTGCGGCGAGCTCGGCGAGGCGGGCGTCGTCGATCCAGGAGTTGCGCCAGGCGATCTCCTCGATGCAGCCGATCTTGAATCCCTGCCTCTGCTCGATCACGCGCACGAACTCGGTCGCCTCGATCATGGAATCGAAGGTCCCGGTGTCGAGCCAGGCCGTTCCCCGGTCGAGGACCTGAACGTTCAGCCGCCCCGCCTCGAGGTAGCGCTCGTTGATCGTCGAGATCTCGAGCTCGCCGCGGGCCGAGGGCGTGATCGTCTTCGCGATCGCCACGACGTCGTTGTCGTAGAAGTAGAGGCCGGGCACGGCGTAGTTGCTCCGCGGCTGCTCGGGCTTCTCCTCGATGGAGACGGCTCGGAAGTGCTCGTCGAACTCGACGACTCCGTAGGCGCGCGGGTCGGCGACCTGGTAGGCGAAGATGACGGCGCCCTCGATCGTGGTGTTCGCCGCGAGGGCGGTGCCCAGGGCGGTGCCGTGGAAGATGTTGTCACCCAGGACCAGGGCGACCGACTCGTCGCCGATGAACTCCTCGCCGATCAGGAACGCATGCGCGAGCCCGTCGGGGGAGGGCTGCACGGCGTACTCGATCCGCATGCCCAGGCTCGACCCGTCGCCCAGCAGGGCGCGGAACTGGTCGTTGTACTCGGGGGTCGTGATCACGAGGACCTCGTCGATCCCGGCCATCATCAGCGTCGACAGCGGGTAGTAGATCATCGGCTTGTCGTAGATCGGCATCAGCTGCTTCGAGATGCCCTTGGTGATCGGCCACAACCGCGACCCCGAACCACCCGCGAGGACGATGCCCCTCATCGGAGCAGCCCCGGGTGAGGAGTGGCGGCGGGGGTCCGCTGCACCGCCGAGGGGAGCGTGAAGATCTGCGGGGAGAGGGTCACGGAGCCGACTCTATCGGCGGCGCCTCGGTGCCTCCGCATGCCGGTGCGGCGGGCGCGGAACCCGTGGCGGGGACTGACGGTCGAGCGATCGCTGCCGACGCGATCCGACTCCGTGAGCGGCGCGCACGCCGCCTCCGCGTCCGTATCGCGCCTCCCACTCGGAGGCCGCCGGGCACGGGGATAACTTCTCCGACGTCCGCGGCTCCGCCTGCCGCGACGGAGAGAGGTACCGCCCTGTGCACGAGGTCATCGACCAGCGGGACTCCGCGCTCCTCCCGTCTCCCGGTCCCTGCCGCCGATCCCCCCTGACGGGGGGAGTCCGCCCGTGCTGACCATCGGGATCGTCGCCCTCGACGCCTGGCACGCGGCTCCGCTCGAGCGCGCCTGGCGCCGCCAGGGGCACCGCGTGGTCGTGGTGACCGGTGACCCGGAGGGGTTCAGCGGGGCGGAGCTCCGCCCCAGCGTGCTCGCCCGCTTCCTCGAGCCCGCCCGCCGGAGGGGCGCCGGGTCCGTCGGGCTCGCCGTCGTCACGCGCCGGGCCCGCCGACTGCTCGCTCCGGAGCGGCCCGACCTCGTGGTGGCTCTCCCGGGGACGGCCGTGGAGCTCGCCGGGCTCGCTCCGATGACCGTCCTCCTGGCCGACGACCTCCCGGCACTCCCGCGCCTCCGGTTCGAGGAGGAGCGCCGCGGTGCTGTCGTCGTCGCCCCGACGGAGCGGCTCGCGTCAGCCCTCGCGGGAACGGTCGTGCCCCTGGGCCTGCCGGACGCGTCGTTCCCGACACCGTCCGCCCCCGACGGGCCCCTCCGCTTCGCCGCCGTGGGAGCCTCCGGTCTCGACCGGGGCGCCGAGCGGCTCGATCTCCTCGCCCGGCTGGACGGCACCGAGTACGTCACCGTGATCGACGACGGCGGCGGCATCGCCGACGACCTCGCGTCGGGGCTGCGCTCCGTCGGCGAGCAGGACCGCGACGGCGTCGTCGAGGTGCTCCGCCACTCCCACGTGTACGCCCACCTGACGCCGTCGACGACCGGCGCGGCCGCCGGACTCGACGCGCTGGCGAGCGGGCTGCCGGTCCTCGCGATCGAGTCGAGCGTCCTGGCCGATCTCTGCGCGGCGGGGGCGGGCGTGGTCCTCTCCGACGACGCGACGCGCGAGGAGTACGAGGACGCCCTCCATCGGCTCCGGCGCGAGTGGACGGCTCTCTCCCGGGGGGCCGCCGAGCTCGCGCGGGAGCGCCCGTGGTCCGTCGCGGCCGAGGAGATCCTCGCCCTCGCGGAGGGACGCGTCCGTGTCGCCTGAACCGGTTCCTGCTGTCGGCGCCTCCGCCGACGCGATGCTGCCGAACGCCGTCGCCCTGCGCCTGGCCGCCGTGCTGGTGCAGTACACCCTGCGGACGCACGGCGTCCGCAGCCTCGTGGTGAAGGGCGAGGGTCTGCACCGCCAGGGGATCCGCGCGCCGATGACGTCGGCCGACGTCGACCTCTGGGTCGACCCCGAGCGCTTCGACGAGGCTCTCGGGCTGCTCGCCTCGATGGGCTGGCGCCGCCGCGCCGAGGCTCTCAGCTGGACGCTCTTCGTCGACCACTCGATCACGCTCGTCCACCCCTCGTGGCCGTGCGACGTCGACGTCCACCGCTCCTTCCCGGGTGCCTTCGAGGAGGAGCGGATCGTCTTCGACCGCCTCTGGGCGGCCGCCGAGGATCTGCCGCTGAGCGACGAGACCCTGCGGATCCCCGGGCGCGCGCACCACCTCGTGCTGCACGCCCTGCACCAGCTGCGCAGCGCGCGCTCCGCCTCGGCGACCACGGCGCTGGCGGTTCTGAAGGCGCACGGCGCCGGCCTTCCGAGCGAGGAGCGCGAGGCGATCCGCGACGCGGCCGTCGAGCTCGGCGCGCAGACGCCGATGACGGAGCTCCTCACCTCCTGGGGAGTCCCCGCCGCGCCTGAGGAGCGCTACCGGCACGCCCAGACTCTCTGGGACGTGCGCCGCAGCTCCGACCGGCACACCTTCAACTGGCTGCATGCCGTGGCGTCCGCTCCCTGGCGCCTGAAGGGAGGCCTGCTGCTGAGAGCCGCCTTCCCCACCCGCGCGGATCTCGAGGCGAGCCATCCCGAGGCGACGACGGTCCGACGTCGGCTCCGGCTCCGGGGGGAGCGGACCCTGCGGGCGCTCCGAGGCCTCCCCTTGGCCCTCACCGGTTTCGCCAGGGTGGCGCTGAGCGGCCGCAGCGAGAAGCAGGGCCCGGCGTCCTCGTTCGAGGCGATCGCGGCGACCACGGCGCCGGTGAGCGACCTCCCGGCCTCGTCCGATCCCGCGGCGAGCGCCGTGCATCCGGTGGAGGCCTCCGCCGAGGCGCAGGGTGGCAGCGCGCCGCCGGCCCAGCGCTTCGCCGTCGAGCGCACGGACCGTCAGGTCTACGTGCTCGACCTGTCCCGCCCGTCGGTGCCCCCGATCGTGCTCTCGCTGAGCGCCGCCTCGGTCTTCGAGGCCGCGATCCGGCAGCGCCGGCCCCGGGACGAGGTCGTCGACCTCCTCGCCGATCACTACGACGTCGACCCCGGGACGATGGGCCGCGACGTCGACGCCGTCCTGGCCGAACTCGACGTCCGCTTCCCGGGCGCGGTTCCCGACGGGGCACTCTCATGAGGGCCGCCCGTTCCCGATCCCTGCGGATCCTGCACGTCCTCGACTCCTTCGAGGACGGGGGCGCGCAGCGTGTGGCCCTCTCCCTGGGTGCGTGGAGCCGCGAGCACGGCTGCGAGACCGCCTACTGGGGGCGTCCCGGGCCGCTCAGCGACCGCGCCGCGCAGGAGTCGCCCGTCTTCGTGGTGCCGAGACCCGGACAGGGCTTCGCGGCCGATCTGCGCGAGATCGCACTCGCCGTCCGCCGGTTCCGCCCGCACGTCCTGCACGCCCACCAGCGCCGCGAGGCTCTGCTGGCCCTCCTCGTCGGCGCCGCGCTCGGTGTCCCCGTGGTCGAGCACGCGCACACCGAGCTGCCCGGGATCGACCGTCGAGCGCTCTCCTTCCGCTCCCGGCGGGTGTTCGCCGTCTCCGCCTCCGTGGGGCGGATGGTCGTCGAGGGCTACGGCCGCCCGCAGGAGCGCGTCGTGGTCACCGGCAACGCCCCGGCGAACGTCACCGCGGAGCCCGCGCTCGCGCCGGAACTCGCCGAGCCGGTCGTCCGCGTCCTCGGCATCGGGCGGCTCGCGGAGCAGAAGGACCCGATCCGCTTCCTCGCGGCAGTCGAGGCCCTCGCCCGGGTCCGGCCCGTCACCGGCACCTGGCTCGGCGACGGTCCGATGCTGCCGGTGCTGCGCGAGCGAGCCCGGGGGGCCGGAGTGGTCGACTTCGCCGGTCCGTCGGCGGACGTGACCGGAGCGCTGGACGCGGCGCACCTCCTCCTGTCGACCTCGCGGTGGGAGGGGACTCCGCTCGTGATGCTGGAAGCGATGGCACGCCGTCGCCCGGTCGTGGCGACCGACGTCGGCGGTGTGGGTGAGTTGCTCGCCGACGGTCGGGGCCTCCTGCTCCCCGCCGACGCCGACGGGGAGCGGATCGCCGAGCTCGTCGCCGCCGCTCTGGAGCGACCCGAGGGGCTCCTGATGCAGGCCGACCGCGCGAAGGCGTGGGTGGACGAGGCCGCCTCGCCCGACGCCGTCTTCGGACCCGTCGTCGCCGCCTACCGCGAGCTCGGGGGCCGACGGTGAGCGGGGGCGTGCACTCGGTGACCGTCGTGGCTCCCTGCTACAACGCGATCGCCCGGCTCGACGGCTTCCTCGCGCGGCTCGCACTCACTCTCGGACCGGGGACGCGGGTCGTCCTCGTCGACGACGCGTCCTCGGACGGCACGGCGGAGGTGCTCGAGAAGTGGGCCGAGGGACGCGAGGACGCCCGGGTCCTGCTCCTCGAGCAGAACGGCGGCGTCGCTGCCGCCCGGAACCGCGCCCTCGACGGCATCGACTCCGAGTTCGTCTGGTTCGTGGACGTCGACGACGAGTGGGACACGGAGATCCTCCGGACCCTCACCGCCGAGGCCGAGCGGACGGCGGCCGACGTCGTCGTCTGCCGGGCGCTCTACCGCACCCGGCAGTCGACCTCCGGACGCGTGATCGACGGTCTCGACCGACGCGAACTGGTCTCGTCCGAACTCGCTCTCGAGCGGATGGCGTCCGGGCGCCTGCACGGCTTCCTCTGGAACAAGCTCTTCCGCCGCGCCGTCCTGCAGGAGGAGCTCTTCCCGCGCTTGAGCTCCCAGTCCGACTTCGTCGGCGTGCTGCGGGCGGTCCAGGCGTCGGAACGGGTGCTCTTCGTGCCGGAGATCCTCTACTCCTACGTCTACACGGCGTCCTCGATCACCCGTCGGCGCGACCCGGACCTCCGGAACCTCCTGGTCTGCGCCGAGGAGATGCGCGCGGCGCTCGCCCGAACGTTCGAGGAGGTGCCGCGCCCGCTGTCGGACTGGTTCACGACCTGGTTCTACGCCGTCCCCGTCGCGCTCACCCCGATCCGCCAGAACTCCGACGCGGCGCTCGTCGAGACCGGCGTCCGGCTCGGGTCCGAGGCGCTGCGCGACGTCCGCGTGCTCCGCTCCGCGCGGTCGCCGCGGCTGCTCGTCCTGGGGCTGGTGCTCAAGCACGTCCCCGCCGCCTTCACGGCGCTCAGCCGGATCCTCTACGCCGTGCACGACACCCGCCGCCGGCTCTCCGATCGGAGGAGAACCCGGTGGACGACGTGACCGTCCCCGTGCAGGCGGCCGCGACCGGCCCCTTCCGCACACCAGCTCCGTTCCCTCCCTCCCGCACCGACCCCCGAGGAGCACCGGCATGACCTCCTACATCACCGGCCGCATCGAGCGGATGCCGGCCAGCATCACCACGCTCGACGAGGCGGCGGAGGCCGTGCTCGAGCTGTCCCGGAGCGGCCGCGACGAGCTGGTCGTCACGCCGAACACCGACCACTTCGTGCGCTGGAAGCACTCCGGCGAGTTCCGGCGGTACTACGGCCGGGCGTCCCTCGTGGTGCTCGACGGGGCGCCTCTGGTCTGGCTGGCCCGCTCGTACGGCCACCGCACGGCGAGCCGCGTGACGGGCATCGACCTCTTCACCGAGGTCTGCCGCCGCGCGGCGCTCGAGGGTGCGCCGGTCGCTCTCATCGGCGGACGCCCCGGAGTCGGCGATCGCGCAGCCGCCGAGCTGCAGCAGCGCTTCGCCGGGCTCCAGGTTCCGGTCGTCGTCTCGCCGGAGCCGGCCGAGCTCGCGGACGACGCCTACCTCGCCCGCCTCTCCTCGACTCTGCGCACGGCCGACGTCCGCATCGTCGCGCTCTGCCTCGGCTCCCCCAAGCAGGAGGAGGTTCGCGAGCGCCTGCTCGTCGTCGGCGGCACGGGAGCGGTGTGCCTCGGCGTCGGCGCCGCCGTGGACTTCCTCGCCGGCGAGATTCCGC
Organism: Rathayibacter sp. AY1C6; assembly: GCF_002931535.1. Classification (NCBI taxonomy): domain Bacteria; kingdom Bacillati; phylum Actinomycetota; class Actinomycetes; order Micrococcales; family Microbacteriaceae; genus Rathayibacter; species Rathayibacter sp. AY1C6. The sequence continues at coordinate 239,579 of NZ_PSWC01000001.1, forward strand.
GGGCGCCGCTCGTGGTGCAGCGCCTCGGCCTCGAGTGGGCGCACCGGCTCAGCCGGGAGCCCGGCAGGCTCTGGCGGCGCTATCTGGGCGACGCCGTGCGGGTGCTGCCGAGCGTGGTCGCGGCCCTCCGCTACCGGGTGCGCCGTGCCGTCCGCTGAGCACGCGGGCGGCGTCGCCGGCGAGAGGCCGCTGGTCCTGGTCTGGAAGCGCGCGTGGCTGCAGGACTCCGAGACGTTCGTCCGCAATCAGATGCACGGACTCGAGCGCTGGCGCGCCCTCGGAGTGGGCCTCGAGCGCACCGGCTCGGGCGTCCTCCACGACCGCACGGACATCGTCCTGCACGATCCGATCACCCCTCGCGGGCGGCGGTCCCTCCTCCTGCGATGGCTCGGAGTGTCACGACGGCTCGACGCGATCGTCGATGAGCACCGGCCCGCCCTCATCCATGCACACTTCCTCATCGACGCCGTCTCCATCGCCCGGTACGCACGGAGGAGGCGCCTTCCGCTCGTCGTGACGGGGCACGGCTACGACGTGACCAGCTGGCCGCTCGCGACCGGAGCTCCGCGCCTGCTCCGACCCCTCGCCCGAGCTCACCGCGCCCTCGAGGCCCGCACCGTCTTCCGTACCGCGCACGCGGTGATCGGCGTGTCCCGCTTCATCACCGACGGGCTCCTGCGCCTGGGGGCGGACCCGCGGCGCACCGGAGTGGGCTACATCGGCGTCCCGACCTCCCGCCCCGAGGCCGCACCGGCTGCGGAGCGCGCGGGAATCGTCTTCGTCGGACGCCTCACCGACAAGAAGGGCGTTCCGGATCTGCTCGAGGCGGTCGCCGCCCTCCCCGGACCGATCCGGGACGTCCCCCTGACCGTCGTCGGCGACGGCCACCTGCGGGAGGCGCTCGTCGAGCAGGCGGCGCGGCTGGGCCTGCAGGTGACCTTCACCGGCTCCCTGCCCCCCGCCGAGGTCGCCCGCATCCTCGCCGGCGCCGCGGTCTTCTGCGCACCGTCGCGGACCGCGGCGACAGGCGACTCCGAGGGCTTCGGCATGGTCTTCCTCGAGGCCGCGCTCGCAGGCGTCCCCGTCGTCTCGTACCGCCACGGCGGCGTCCCGGAGGCGGTCCAGGACGGCGTCACCGGGCTGCTCGTCCCGGAGGGGGACGTGCCCGGCCTGACCGGGGCGCTCGCCGCCCTGCTCCGGGACCCGGACCGCGCGACGCGGATGGGCGCGGCCGGGCGGGAGCGCGTGCTCGCCTCGTTCGACCTCGCCGAGCGGATCCGCGACCTAGAGGACCTCTACGACCGGACGGCCGGGCGGTCAGCGTCGACGACGGACGGAGATCGCGGATGAGCCGCGCCGAGCACCGCGCCGACGATCCGCGACCGGGCCTCCGTCCGGCCTCCGCCGGGCGGGAAAGGTGAGCCTGCGCCGGAGCACCGTCGACGCGACCGCCTGGACGGCGGTCTCGTTCGCCGTCGCGCTCGTCGTGCAGCTCGGGCAGTTCGCGCTCCTGGCGAGACTGCTGGACCCCTCCGAGATGGGGATCATCGCGATCGTCGCCCTGCTCAACGCGTTCGTCGACATCTTCCTCGGCATGGGGGTCGCCCAGGCGATCATCCAGCGCCGGCGGGCGACCAGCTTCGAGCTCTCGTCGGTCTTCTGGCTCAACCTCTCCGTCGGGCTCCTGGTCACCGTCGCCGTCCTCCTGGGCGCCGCACCGATCGCCTCCCTGCTCGGGTCCGCCGCCGCGGCGCCGGTCCTCACCGTCGCCTCGCTCGTGTTCGTGGGCAGCGCAGCCGGGCAGGTGCCGAGAGCGGTGCTCGAGAAGGGGATCCGGTTCCGAGCGGTCGCCGTGTCCGAGACGATCGCTCTCGTCGGCGGCTTCGCCGTGACGGTCTGCCTCGCGGTCTCGGGCGCAGGGGCGCTCTCCTACGCGTGGGGGCTCGTCGCGACCGCGGCTCTGCGCTCCGTGCTCGCCCTCCTGCAGGCTCGGCGCTGGTTCCGACTGCGGTTCCGGTTCCGGATCCGCGAGACCGCCCGCTTCCTCTCCTTCGGCGTCTTCCAGACCCTCGACGGCATCGTCAACTACCTGGGCTCGAACGCCGGCTCGCTCGCGATCGGCCGCCTGCTCGGACCGGCACAGCTGGGCGGGTACACCCTGGGATACAACCTCGCCGTGAACCTCCCCGCGAGGGTCAACCCGATCGTGACGCGGGTGATGTTCCCGGTGTTCTCCTCGATCCAGCACGACCGTGAGCGCGTCGCGCGGAACCACCTCCGCGTCACCGCGGTGCTCAGCATGGCGAGCATCCCGCCGCTGATGCTGGTGGCGCTGCGCTCCGAGGAGATCGTGCGACTGTTCTACGGACCCGGCTGGGGCTGGATCGCGGGCATGACGAGCGCACTGACGGTGGTGGGCGCGGTGCGGGCGATCGGCAATCCGGTCGGCTTCATCCTGATGGCGATGGACCGGGTGCGGTTCGGGCTGGTCGTGAACATCGTGAAGACCGCGATCACGGTCCCGATGATCGTCGGCGGGGGAGTGCTGTTCGGACTCGACGGCTTGATCGGCGGGCTGCTGCTCTCGAGCGCTCTCGGCTTCGCCGTCACCTGCGCCGTGCTGCGGGTGGTGCTCGGAGTGCGCCTCGGCGCGTTCCTGCGCGCGTGCGCCGCGGGGCCGCTGCTCGCCGCACCGATGGCGATCGTGCTGCTCCTGCTCCGCCTGCTCCCCGAGGGCGCGCCCCTGCGGCTGCTCCCGGTGGAGCTGGCGCTCGCGGTCCTCGTGCTGGGAGCGACCGCCCTCCTGGCGCCGGGGCGCGACATCGCCGAGGCGCGATCGCTCGTCCTGTCGCGACTGCCCGCCCGGCTCCGGCTCGGCTCCGCCGCCCCGGTCGAGGTCGCCGTGGTGCTGGCCGCCGAGGAGCGCTTCGACGGCAGCGGGGGAGCCGTGGCGACCTGGGTCCGCGAGACGGTGTCCCGGTCCTCGCTCCGGATCGCCGTGCACGCGCCGTGGTCGTCGGCGTCACCGGGTGTGGACGTCCGGCCGCACCGCCTGTACCGGCGGATCTACGCGGTCCAGCGGCGCGCGGCACTCCTCCTGGCGCGTCGGCGCGACAGCGACCCGGGCGCCGAGCTGCGTCGGCTGTCCTTCGGTGGCCGCTTCTGGCTGCTGGTGCTCGCTCCGTCGCTGCGCCGTGTCCCGACGGTCTGGATCCACAACCGCCCCCGCTACGCCGTGCGCCTGCGCCGCCTGGGCTACCGGGGGCGGATCGTCGCACACCTTCACAACGACCTGCTCGATCACCTGCCGCCCGATCCCGCCGCGTCCCGGCGCTACCTCGACGCGGTCGACGAGTGGATCTTCTGCAGCGAGTTCCTGCGCGCCCGGGCGGTCGACCGGTACGGCCTGATCGCCACAGCCGTCCTGTACAACGGGGTCGTCCCTCCGCCCGAGGTCCCGCCGGCGCCGCTCGGCGGTACTGCGGAGGCGGTCTTCGCCGGGAGGCTGGTGGCCGAGAAGGGAGCCCGCGAGGCCGTCGAGATCGTGAAGCGGATGCGGACCGAGCACGGCGCCGATCTGCGGCTGGTCATCGCCGGCGCATCGGGCCTCGGGGACGACGCGACGCCCACCCCGTACGTCCGAGCGCTCAACGAGGCGGTCGCCACCCTGCCCGGCGTCGTGCGCCGGCTCCCGTTCCTCCGGCGCGAGGACCTGCTGGAGCTGTTCGGCTCCTCGGCGCTCCTCCTCTACCCCTGCCGCTGGGACGAGCCGTTCGGGATGGTGGTGGTGGAGGCGCTCTCGCGGGGGATCCCCGTCGTGACGGTCGAGCGCGGAGGCCTCCCCGAGATCCTGCGCACCTCCGACGGAGTGGTCGACGGATCCGTCCTCGTCCCGCCGGGCACGGAGGAGGAGGTCGCGGACGCCGTCCTCGCGGAGCTCCCCGCCCTCATCGCCTCGCTGCGCGATCCCCGGCGACGCGCGGAGGTCGCTGCGGCGTCGCGGCGCCGAGCGGCGGACTTCGGCTGGCCGGGCATCGCCCGCCGCGCGGACGAGCTGCTGGCACACCCCCGCGACTGAGGCGGGACCGCCGCGCGCACACGGATCGACGTTCCGCGCCAAGCCCGTCGAGGCTCGTGCCGCGCGATTAGTGTCGGCGCGACATGCCACCTGCATCCCTTCTCCCGCCCGCGTCCGCCGACGCCACCGCCTCTCCCGTGCTGCTCGATCCGCCTCCCGCCCCGGACCGGCGCCCGCGGACGACCCTCCCGCCGCGAGAGGTCGGCCCGTCGTCCCGGAATCGGCGCGCCGCTCCTCCGCTCCGCCAGACGGAGGCCGCCACCGGCACCTCCGCGGAACGGCTCTGACATGGGCCGCCACGCCGACGACGCCCTCCTCCGCCGCCCGACCGCCTCTCGTCCCTCCGTCATCGCCGCGACCCGCGTCACCGACGCTCCGGAGACCCGCGGGCGGCCGTCGCGCGCGTCGGCGGATCCCGCTCAGCGGCGGCACGAGCGGATCGTCCTCGTCTTCCTCGCGGTGCTCCTGGCGCTGAGCGTCGTGCAGCTCTACACCCTGGGCCCCGTCACCGCTCCGGTCGCCTGGAGCCTGCTCTTCCTCCCGTACTCCGTGGCTCGGCTGCGCGGCGGGCGGATCGACCGGTTCGTGGTCGTGGTCCTCCTCGTGATCGCCGGCACCCTCTTCGCGCTCACCTACTCCGGAGCACGCGCGGCCGCGCTGCGCGACGTGGTCTCCGTCGTCTCCTTCCTCACTCCGTACCTGGCCGTCCGCGGGCTCGGCGACGGCGCCTGGCGTGTCGTCGGCCGCGCCCTCAACTGGGCGGCGCCCGTGTTCCTCCTCCAGGTGACGCTCACGATCCTCTTCCAGCTCGATCCCGTGCAGGAGACCGCCTACCTCCGGTGGCCGGACGCGGTGCTGTTCTCCGACATCTACGTGCGGGACATCTTCACGACGTCCTTCAACAACGTCCTGCAGGAGAAGTCGGGAGGGTTCTTCCTCAACGGCAACATCGCCTCGATGTACATGGCCACGACCGGCGCGCTGGCCTTCGCCGTCTGGAGACGGCAGCGGGGGAGGCTCCTCCTGCTCGTCGCCGTCGCCGGGCTGGTCGGCGCCCTCTTCACGCTGTCCAAGACCGCGATCGTCCTCGCGATCGTCCTGCCCCTGCTGGTCGCCGCGATCCGCGGACTCAAGGGACGCAGCCTCGGTCCGGTCGCCTGGATGATCACCATCCCCTCCGGGATCACGGCCGTGTACGCCGTCGCCGTGTCCTTCCCTCAGCTGGCGGAGGCGGGCCTGCTCACGCTCGGGGCCCGCGGCGACTTCCTGCGCCTGGCTGCGAGTGCGTTCCCCGACAACTGGCTGCTGGGGCTGGGGTACGGCGGATGGCAGGAGCTGTGGCTGGCGCGCGGGTCGCAGTTCACCCAGCACAGCGAGCCGCGCCCGCCTCACAACCTCCTCGTCACCGCGTGGACCAACGGCGGGCTCCTGATCGCGCTCCCCGTCCTCGCGTTCCTCCTCCTCACCACCGTCGCCGTCGTGCGCCTGCTCCTCCGGGTCGCCCGGAACGAGGCCGTCGCCGTCGGGGCGCTCGCCGTCGCCGTCCTCTGGACGTTCCTGCACGGGATGGCCGACAACACCACCTGGTTCGGCGATCAGCACTCGCTCGCGACGCTCGCCGTCTCCGTGGCGCTCGTGGGCGTCCTGTCGGCGGAGGCGCCCGCCACGCCGGGCCGAGTGCCTCACGGAAGCGCTCCGGCGGCCTCGGCCGGCGCGGGTCGGGCGCCGCTGCGACGGCCGCCGAGCCCCGGCCTCGGGCGGCGCTGACGCGACCGCCGCGCCGCAGCCGGTCCGGACACGGACCGCGCCGGTATCATCGACCCGTTATGGCACGCATCTACGACTGCTCCGTCGACACGGACCTCCTGACCGGCACCCGTCTCGCGCGGACGGCCATCGGCCGCGGCGAGCTCGTGGTGATCCCCACCGACACCGTCTACGGCGTCGCGGCCAACGCGTTCGACGCCGCCGCGGTCCAGCGCCTGCTCGACGCGAAGGGACGGACGAGGCAGTCGCCGCCGCCCGTCCTGATCGGGGACGTGGCCGCCCTCGACGCCCTCGCCGAGAACGTGCCGGAGGCGGTGCGCGACCTCGCGCGCGAGTTCTGGCCCGGCGGGCTCACCATCGTCCTGCACGCCCAGCCCTCACTGGTCTGGGACCTGGGCGAGACGCGCGGGACCGTGGCGCTGCGCATGCCGGACAACCCGGTGACGATCGAGCTCCTCGCCGAGACCGGCCCGCTGGCGGTCTCCTCCGCCAATCGCACGGGGCAGCCCTCGGCCACGACCGCACAGGAGGCGTTCGACCAGCTCGGCGACTCCGTCGACGTCTATCTCGACGCCGGCGCCGCCGGATCGCGCTACAGCGACCGCCCCGCGGGCGCCAGCGAGTCCTCGACGATCGTCGACGCGACAGCGCTGAGCTTCGAGGGCGGCACCCTGCGCATCCTGCGCCAGGGCGTCGTGTCGGCCGAGCGGATCCGCGAGGTCGTCGGAGACCTGCTGCCGGATCCGGACGCGCCTCGTGCCGAGACGTCGGAGCCCGACGCCTCCACGGCCGGCGCGGCGCAGGCCGGGGACCAGCAGGAGCCCGCCGAGACCGCGACCGGCAGCGACCCGTACGCCTTCGAGCGGACCCCGACCGCGCGCCCCGACTGGGCCTCCGGCGCCCGCCTGCAGGACGACTCCGCGCCCGGCGACTCCGCGCCCGTCGATTCCGCCGATGCGCCGGACACGGGCTCGTCGAGCACGAACGCGCCGACGCCCGGCACCGGCGCCGCCCGCACCGACTCCGCTCCGGGTGAGTAACCGGTGATCACCTTCGCCCTCGTCTCGCTCGCGGTCGCGCTCGTGACCGGAGCGCTGTCGTGGGTCATCTGGAAGCTGAGCCTGAAGTACCGGCTCTACCCGAAGATCCGCGTCAGGGACATGCACACGCGGCCGACCCCCCGCCTGGGCGGCATCGCGATGTTCCTCGGGATCCTCGTCGGCTTCGGCATCGCCTCCCAGCTGCCCTACTTCCGGCTGGTGTTCGCCAATCCCGAGCCTATCCTCGCGATCCTCGGCGCGAGCCTGCTCATCGTCCTCATCGGCGTCGCCGACGACATCTGGGACCTGGACTGGACCACGAAGCTGGCCGGTCAGCTGATCGCCGCGGGCCTGATCGCCTGGAAGGGCGTGCAGATCGTCTCCCTGCCGATCGGCGGCCTGACCGTCGGCTCGCCGTGGATGTCGCTGATCATCACCGTGCTCGCGATCGTCCTGGTCACCAACGCTCTCAACTTCATCGACGGCCTCGACGGCCTCGTGGCGGGCGTCGCCCTGATCGCCAACGGCGTCTTCTTCCTCTACAGCTACCTGCTGGTGCAGCAGACCTCGCCCACCGACTACTTCAACCTGGCCTCGCTCATCGCGGTCCTGCTGGTCGGCGCCTGCGCCGGATTCCTCCCCATCAACTGGCGTCCGGCGCGGATGTTCATGGGCGACAGCGGCGCACTGCTGATCGGGATGCTGATGGCCACCTCCGCGATCGCGGTCACCGGCCAGATCGACCCGGCCCAGCTCGCGGCGAAGGAGCTCCTGCCCGCGTTCATCCCGATCATCCTGCCGTTCGCGATCCTCGTGGTGCCGCTGATGGACTTCGGCCTCGCTGTGATCAGGCGCCTGCGCGCGGGAAAGTCGCCGTTCAGCGCCGACCGGAAGCACCTGCACCACCGCCTGCTCGACATGGGGCACTCCCACCTGCACGCCGTGCTGATCTTCTACGCGTGGACCGCCGTCGTCGCCGTCAGCTGCCTGCTGATGTTCGTGGTCGACGTGCTGTGGGTCCCGCTCGTCTTCCTCGGAGTCGGTCTGCTGGTCTGCACCGTCGTCACGCTCGCCCCGCTCAGCCGCCGCAAGCGGCTCGAGGCGGCGGCGCAGTCCGCGGAGGCCTCACCCGTCCTCGACCCCCTCGACCGCGCGTCCTCGACGGAGCTGCTCCGTCCGCCGGCCGGACTCCCGATCGACCGGGACACGACAGCGCCGACCACGGCGCGGAAGGAAGCATCATGACCGGAGCCTCCCCGGCCACCCCCCGTCCGCAGCCCGCGTCCGTCCCCGTCCTGCGCCGCGCGCTGGTCGTGGGCGGCCTCTTCGTGCTCGCCCTGGCCGTTCTCGGCACCGTCGTCGGCGGGATCGCCGCCGGGGGAGAGGGCGCGATCGGAGCCCTCCTCGGCGCGATCGTCGGCGGCGTGATGGTGCTCCTCACCGCCGCGAGCATCCTCGTCGCCAACCGCCTCGACATCGGCGGGTTCTTCGCCGTCGTCCTCGGCACGTGGCTCGCCAAGTTCGTGCTGTTCGTGATCGCCGCCCTGGTCCTGCGCGATCAGCCGTGGCTGAACAGCACCGCGATGTTCGTCACGATCATCGTCGCCGTCCTGGGGTCCCTGGTGATCGACGTCCTCGTCGTCTCGCGCTCGCGCATGCCGAACGTCAGCGACATCGCTCGATGAGGACGAGCCGAACGGTTCCTGAGAGGACCACGATTCGGCTCTCAGGCCGTTCTGTTGCTACAGTAGGGACGAATCCCGCAGGCGAACGTGTCCTCAGATCGTCTCATCGTTGATGGCGGTCGTCGAGCACGATCGCCGTCCGAGCGGAAAACCCCACCTTTCGTCGTCGCGAGAGCGTTGCGTCCGAATGATTCGATTCGGTCGGCTGCAACGTGCCACGCCCCGAATTCCAGGAGCTAGCGCTGTTTGCTAACGCTGTGACCCTGTTGGTCTCGTCCTCGACCGGTGAGAGTGACTTCCACACCCCGTCGATCTCCGAGTTCTTCCCGCCCGGTTTCCTCTTCGAGGGAACCCCTTTCGAGATCAACCGCGTCATGCTGGTCCGCTTCATCGCGGTCATCGCACTGATGCTGTTCTTCTGGCTCGGGACGCGCAAGCTGCGCCTCGTCCCCGGCCGATTCCAGAACGTCGTCGAGCTCGCGTTCGACTTCGTCCGCGTCACCATCGCCAAGGACATCCTCGGCGAGAAGGACGCGCGCCGGTTCCTCCCGATCCTCGTGACGATCTTCTTCGCGATCATCTCGATGAACCTGACCGGCATCGTCCCGTTCCTGAACATCGCGGGGACCTCCGTGGTGGGCATGCCGCTCTTCCTCGGCCTGGTCGCCTACGTGACGTTCATCTACGCGGGCATCAAGGACCGGGGGATGGGCTTCTTCAAGAACGCCCTGTTCCCGCCCGGAGCGCCGTTCCTGATCTACTTCATCCTCACGCCGATCGAGCTGCTGCAGACGTTCATCATCCGTCCGCTCTCGCTCGCACTGCGGCTCGTGATGAACATGATCGTCGGCCACCTCCTGCTGGTGCTGTGCTTCTCGGCCACGCAGTTCTTCCTCTTCAGCTCCCAGATCGACCCGGGCTTCAAGCTCTTCGGCGTCGTGACCTTCGCCTTCGGCGGTGCGTTCACGCTCTTCGAGCTCCTCGTCGCCGTGCTGCAGGCCTACATCTTCACCCTCCTCGCTGCGGTCTACATCCAGTTGGCCGTCGCCGAGGAGCACTGACCCCACTACTCACGGGCTCCCGCCCGTTCTCACGATCACCCCACTGAAAGGACCCACTCGTGGACTCAGTCACCGTTCTCGCCGAACTCACCGGCAACATCGCGACGGTCGGTTACGGCCTCGCAGCGATCGGCCCCGGCATCGGTGTCGGCATCGTCGCGGGCAAGACCGTCGAGGCCATGGCGCGTCAGCCCGAGATGGCCGGCCGCCTCCAGACCACGATGTTCCTCGGCATCGCGTTCACCGAGGTGCTCGCGCTCATCGGCCTCGCCACCTACTTCATCTTCGCGGCGTAGTCGTGTTCAGCACCGCTGTGAACATCGCTGCGGAAGAAGGTGACGTCCCCGCGGTCATTCTGATCCCGGAGTTCTACGACTTCTTCTGGTCGGGGGTGATCTTCCTCATCCTGCTGTTCTTCTTCTGGAGGCTGGTCCTGCCGCGCCTGCAGAAGATGCTCGACGCGCGCTCCGCCGCGATCGAGGGGAACATCGCGAAGGCCGACGAGGCCCAGCGACAGGCCGAGGCCGCCCTCGAGAAGTACACCGCCCAGCTGGCCGAGGCCCGCGCCGAGGCCGGAGTGATCCGCGAGAAGGCGAACGCCGACGGCAACGCGATCGTGGCGGCGAAGAAGGAGCAGGCGCAGGTCGAGGCCGAGCGCATCCTCCACAACGCGCACGCCCAGATCGAGGCGGACCGTCAGGCCGCCGTGGTCTCGCTCCGCTCCGAAGTCGGAACCCTCGCCATCGACCTCGCCTCCGGCGTGATCGGCGAGAGCCTCAACGACGACGCGAAGGCGTCCGCGATCGTGGACCGCTTCCTCGCCGACCTCGAGGCCTCGGAGAAGGCGAACAACTGATGGGCAGCGCGTCCAGGCAGGCACTCGCATCGGCGAAGGCGGAGCTCTCCGCCCTCGCCGGTCAGGCGTCCCTCGACACGGCCCAGCAGCTCTTCGAGGCCGCACGGGTCATCGACGGCCAGGCGCAGCTGCGCGCGGCCCTCGCCGACCCGAGCGCCGACTCGAGCAGCAAGCAGGCTCTCGTCGCCCGCGTGTTCGGTCCCTTCGGCGAGCCGGCCAAGCGCCTGCTCACCGTGATCGTCGGCCACCGCTGGTCGAGCCCGAGCGACATGGTCGCCGGGGTCGAGGAGGTCGGGGTCCGCGCGATCGCGTCCTCCGCTCCGGAGGGCGTCAACCTCGAGAAGGAGCTCCACTCCTTCGGCGAGGTCGTCGCCTCCGACGCCCAGCTCGAGCTCGCGCTCGGCAGCAAGCTCGCCGCCGCCGACTCGAAGGTCGCGCTCGTGCAGCGCCTCCTCGAGGGCAAGGCCGCGGCCGAGACGCTGGCGATCCTCCGGCAGCTGATCGCGCACCCGCGCGGTCGCCGCATCCCGGAGCTCGTCCGCTTCGCAGCAGGCGTGGTCGCCGACCAGGGCGGGTTCATCCTCGCCACGGTCTCGGTCGCCGCACCGATCGCCCCCGAGCAGCTCGACCGGCTCCGCTCGGCGCTCACGCGCCAGTACAGCCGACCGGTCTCCGTCAACGTCGTGGTCGATCCCTCCCTCCTGGGCGGGATGCGCCTGCACGTCGGCGACGAGGTCATCGACGGAACCGTCTCCGCACGGCTGTCCGACCTGAAGCTCCAGCTCGCGTCCTGACGGGCGCACGTATCCTCAGAGGGCACTGCCCTCGACCCCCGCACCATCCAGGTCAGGCCCCGACGACCTCTTCGGCTCGCACGGACCCAACGAATAGGAATTCCCATGGCAGATATCACCATCAGCCCGGATGAGATCCGCGACGCGCTGAAGGACTTCGTCTCGTCGTACGAGCCGGGCAAGGCCTCCACCACCGAGGTCGGCTACGTCATCGACGCCGCCGACGGCATCGCCCACGTCGAGGGCCTCCCCGGCGTCATGGCCAACGAGCTCATCCGCTTCTCCAACGGTGTCCTGGGCCTGGCCCAGAACCTCGACGAGAACGAGATCGGCGTCGTCGTCCTCGGCGAGTTCTCCGGCATCGAGGAGGGCATGGAGGTCACCCGCACCGGCGAGGTCCTCTCGGTCCCCGTCGGCGACGGCTACCTCGGCCGCGTCGTCGACCCGCTCGGCAACCCGATCGACGGGCTCGGCGAGATCGCCTCCGAGGGCCGCCGCGCCCTCGAGCTCCAGGCTCCCGGCGTCATGTCGCGCAAGTCGGTCCACGAGCCGCTGCAGACCGGCATCAAGGCCATCGACGCGATGATCCCGGTCGGCCGCGGCCAGCGCCAGCTCATCATCGGCGACCGCCAGACCGGCAAGACGGCCATCGCGATCGACACGATCATCAACCAGAAGGCCAACTGGGAGTCGGGCGACACGAACAAGCAGGTCCGCTGCATCTACGTCGCCATCGGCCAGAAGGGCTCGACCATCGCCTCGGTGAAGGGCGCGCTCGAGGACGCCGGAGCGATGGAGTACACGACCATCGTCGCGTCCCCGGCCTCCGACCCCGCCGGCTTCAAGTACCTCGCCCCCTACACCGGCTCGGCCATCGGCCAGCACTGGATGTACGGCGGCAAGCACGTCCTGATCATCTTCGACGACCTGTCGAAGCAGGCCGAGGCCTACCGCGCCGTGTCGCTCCTCCTGCGCCGCCCGCCGGGACGCGAGGCGTACCCGGGTGACGTCTTCTACCTGCACTCCCGTCTGCTGGAGCGCTGCGCGAAGTTGTCCGACGAGCTCGGCGCCGGCTCGATGACCGGTCTCCCGATCATCGAGACCAAGGCGAACGACGTCTCGGCCTACATCCCGACCAACGTGATCTCGATCACCGACGGCCAGATCTTCCTCCAGTCCGACCTCTTCAACGCCAACCAGCGTCCCGCGGTCGACGTGGGCATCTCGGTCTCGCGGGTCGGCGGCGACGCGCAGGTCAAGTCGATCAAGAAGGTCTCCGGCACGCTGAAGCTCGAGCTGGCGCAGTACCGCTCGCTCGAGGCCTTCGCGATGTTCGCCTCCGACCTCGACGCCGCCTCGCGCCGTCAGCTCGCCCGCGGCGCCCGCCTGACCGAGCTGCTCAAGCAGCCGCAGTACTCGCCGTACCCCGTAGAGGAGCAGGTCGTCTCGATCTGGGCCGGAACGAACGGCAAGCTCGACGAGGTCCCGGTCCCCGACGTGCTGCGCTTCGAGCGCGAGCTCCTGGACTACCTGGGCCGCAACACCCAGGTGCTGAACACCCTCCGCGACACCAACGTGCTCTCCGACGACACCGTCGCCGAGCTCAACCGTGCCGTCGACGGCTTCAAGCTGGAGTTCCAGACCGGTGAGGGCAAGCCGCTCGCCTCGGTCGGGCGCGAGGAGCACCAGGCCATCGCGGCCGACGAGGTCGGCCAGGAGAAGATCGTCAAGGGCCGTCGCTGACCAGCGGCACCCCGTCGATTCGCCACTTTTAGGACAACAGGAGACACATGGGAGCGCAACTCCGGGTCTACCGGTCGAAGATCCGCTCGGCCCAGACGACCAAGAAGATCACTCGGGCCATGGAGCTGATCTCGGCCTCGCGCATCCAGAAGGCGCAGAACCGCGTCGCTGCCGCGGCGCCGTACTCGAACGCGATCACGCGCGCCGTGTCCGCTGTCGCGACCTACTCGAACGTGGAGCACCCGCTCACGACCGAGCGCGAGAAGCTGGACACGGCCGCGATCGTGATCTTCACCTCCGACCGCGGCCTCGCCGGCGCGTTCTCCTCGAGCGTGCTCAAGGAGGCCGAGGAGCTGGCCGCGCTGCTGCGCAGCGAGGGCAAGGAGGTGGTCTTCTACCTGGTCGGCCGCAAGGCGAACGCGTACTTCTCGTTCCGGAAGCGGGCCAGCGTCCGCGTCTGGACGGGCGGCACCGACCAGCCCGTGTTCGAGACGGCGAAGGAGATCGCGGACGCGGTCGTCGAGTCGTACAACCTCGATGACGAGGAGGGCGGCGTGGACGAGATCCACCTCGTCTACAACCGCTTCGTCAGCATGGTCACCCAGCAGCCGACCGTCGTCCGGCTGCTGCCGCTCGAGGTCGTCGAGGGCGCCGAGGAGCAGAACAGCGAGCTGTACCCGCTCTACGAGTTCGAGCCCGACCCCGAGACGGTCCTCGACCGCCTCCTGCCCGTGTACGTCGAGAGCCGCATCTTCAACGCGATGCTGCAGTCGGCGGCCTCGGAGCACGCGGCACGCCAGAAGGCCATGAAGTCGGCGAGCGACAACGCGGACACGCTGATCAAGACCTACACCCGTCTCGCCAACAACGCCCGCCAGACCGAGATCACGCAGCAGATCGCCGAGATCGTCGGCGGCGCCGACGCCCTGTCCTCCTCCAAGTAAGAGGGCTCCGCTCCACACAGTTTCGACTCCGCCCTCCGGGAGCGGTGAGACCACAGAAGGAAGTAGCAATGACACTGACCGCACCTGAGGCGGCGACCGGGACGTCGGGCGGGGCCATCGGCCGCATCGCCCGCGTCACCGGCCCCGTCGTTGACATCGAGTTCCCCCACGACGCGATCCCCGAGGTCTACAACGCGCTCTACACGCACGTCGAGGTCGAGGGCGTCTCGAGCAAGCTGACCTTCGAGGTCGCGCAGCACCTGGGCGACGACCTCGTCCGGGCCATCTCCCTGAACCCCACCGACGGACTCGTCCGCGGCCAGGAGGTCCACGACACCGGCCTGCCGATCTCGGTCCCGGTCGGCGACGTGACCAAGGGCAAGGTCTTCAACGTGATCGGTGAGGTGCTCAACGCCGACGCCGACGGGAAGATCAACGGAGAGTCGTTCGAGATCACCGAGCGCTGGCCCATCCACCGCAAGCCCCCGCAGTTCGACCAGCTCGAGTCCAAGACCGAGCTGTTCGAGACCGGCATCAAGGTCATCGACTTGCTCACTCCGTACGTGCAGGGCGGCAAGATCGGCCTGTTCGGCGGAGCGGGCGTCGGCAAGACCGTCCTCATCCAGGAGATGATCCAGCGCGTCGCGCAGGACCACGGTGGAGTGTCGGTGTTCGCCGGCGTCGGCGAGCGCACCCGTGAGGGCAACGACCTCATCGCCGAGATGGAGGAGGCGGGCGTCTTCGACAAGACCGCGCTCGTCTTCGGCCAGATGGACGAGCCGCCGGGAACGCGTCTGCGCGTCGCCCTGTCGGCACTGACCATGGCGGAGTACTTCCGCGATGTGCAGAAGCAGGACGTGCTGCTCTTCATCGACAACATCTTCCGCTTCACGCAGGCCGGCTCGGAGGTGTCGACCCTCCTGGGCCGCATGCCCTCCGCGGTGGGCTACCAGCCGAACCTCGCCGACGAGATGGGTGTGCTCCAGGAGCGCATCACCTCGACGCGCGGACACTCGATCACCTCGCTGCAGGCGATCTACGTCCCCGCCGACGACTACACGGACCCGGCGCCGGCAACCACCTTCGCCCACCTCGACGCGACCACCGAGCTCTCCCGCGAGATCGCGTCGAAGGGCCTCTACCCGGCCGTCGACCCGCTCACGTCCACCTCGCGCATCCTCGACCCCCGCTACCTGGGCGCCGACCACTACCGCGTGGCGACGAACGTGAAGCAGATCCTGCAGAAGAACAAGGAGCTGCAGGAGATCATCGCGATCCTCGGTGTCGACGAGCTGTCGGAGGAGGACAAGATCACGGTGTCGCGTGCGCGCCGGATCCAGCAGTTCCTCTCGCAGAACACCTACATGGCGAAGAAGTTCACGGGTGTCGAGGGCTCGACCGTCCCGCTGAAGGACACGATCGAGTCGTTCGACGCGATCACCAAGGGCGAGTTCGACCACGTGGCCGAGCAGGCGTTCTTCAA
Organism: Rathayibacter sp. AY1C6; assembly: GCF_002931535.1. NCBI lineage: Bacteria > Bacillati > Actinomycetota > Actinomycetes > Micrococcales > Microbacteriaceae > Rathayibacter > Rathayibacter sp. AY1C6. The sequence goes on from NZ_PSWC01000001.1 coordinate 255,030, forward strand.
CGTCGGCTCGATCTCGGACGTCGAGGAGAAGTGGACCCAGATCCAGAAGGAGAACGGCTGATCATGGCCGGGACCCTGAAGGTCAGCGTCGTGTCCGCGAACGCCGAGGTGTGGTCCGGAGAGGCGAAGCAGCTCACGGCTCGCACCGTCGAGGGCGAGATCGGCATCCTCGCCGGCCACGAGCCGATGCTCGCGATCCTCGCCACCGGCGAGGTGCGCGTCACGGCCCTGGACGGCACGCGTCTCACCGCGCAGGCCGACGACGGCTTCCTGTCCGTCGAGAACGACGTGGTGACCGTGGTCGCCCGTCAGGCATCGCTGGTCTAGTACACCGCCGCTCACCGCGGCACGGAGGGGCCGGACGATCATCGCGATCGTCCGGCCCCTTCGTCGTGCCGCCCGTCCCTCTTCTCCGAAGGAGTCCTGTGCACGTCCTGCTGCCACCGTCCGAGACGAAGCGCGACGGCGGCGACGAGCCGTTCGTGCTCGAGTCGCTCGCCTTCCCCGAGCTCCACCCGAAGCGGCGCGAGCTGGCGGAGGCGCTGATCGCGCTGGCCGGGGACCGCGAGCTCTCGGCCCGGGCGCTGAAGCTCGGTCCGCGTCAGCTCGGCGAGATCGATCGCAACGCGGCGCTCGCGACCGCGGCAGGCCTCCCCGCGGTCGACCGCTTCGACGGGGTGCTCTTCGATGCGCTCGACGCGCGCAGCCTCGATCCCGGTGCACGGGAGGTGCTCGGTCGGACGGCGATCGTGCAGTCCGCGCTCTGGGGGCCGATCCGCGCCCTCGACCTGATCCCTGCCTACCGTCTGTCCCACGACTCCCGCGTCCCGGGGAGGCCGCTCAAGCGCTGGTGGGCAGCGGAGGCCGGGCGGGTGCTGAGCGCGCTCGACGGGCTCGTCCTCGATCTGCGGAGCGAGGCGTACGCGGCGCTCGGACCGGTTCCCGCGGGCGAGGGGCGGTTCTTCGTCCGCGTCCGCTCGCGCGGGGCCGACGGCGCCCTCCGGTCGCTGAACCACTTCAACAAGCAGGGCAAGGGGCGCTTCGTCAGGGCGCTGGCGGAGGACCGGGTGGCGACGGAGTCACTCGGCGAGCTCTCGGCGTGGGCGGCCGGGCGCGGGTTCCTGCTCGCCGAGAACCGGCACACGGGAGAGCTCGACCTCGTCGTGCCGGAGTCGTAGGCGTCAGCGTCGGCGCCAGCAGCCGGTGAGGTGGTCGTCGACGACTCCGGCCGACTGCATCAGCGCGTACGCGGTGGTCGGTCCGACGAAGCGGAGCCCAGCGGCCTTCAGCGCTCGCGCGAGCGCCGTCGACCCGGGCGTCGTCGCAGGGACGTCGGCGGCTCGGACCACCCGGTCCTCGACGTCCGGATCGTGGAAGGACCACACGAGCTCGTCGAGCGCGCCCTCGCCTCTCTGCTCCAGGAGCGCGAGCACGGCCCGGGCGTTGTCCCGGGTGGCGATGATCTTCGCGCGGTTCCGGATGATGCCGCTGTCCTCCATCAGCCGCTCGACATCGGTGTCGTCGTACCGGGCGACCCGGGCCGGATCGAAGCCGTCGAAGGCCTCGCGGAACCTCGGCCGCTTGCGGAGGATCGTGATCCAGGAGAGGCCGGACTGGAACGCCTCGAGGGAGATCTTCTCGAACAGCGGGCGATCTCCGTGCAGCGGGGTGCCCCATTCCTCGTCGTGGTAGCGGCGGTACTCCGGATCCGCGCCGCTCCAGGCGCAGCGGACCAGGCCGTCCTCTCCCTCGACGAGTCCGTCGGCCGTGCTCATCGGTGGGGGATCCCCTCGTGATCGAGAAGCCAGGCTTTCGTGGCGACGCCCTCGCCCGCGCTGAAGCCGGTGATCCGTCCGTCGCTCGCGAGGACGCGGTGGCAGCCCACGATGATCGGCACCGGGTTCGCACCGACCGCTCCGCCGATGGGCCGGCCCGCCCGGGGGCGACCGGCGGCCGTGCCCAGTGCGCCGTAGGAGGTGATCTCCCCGAAGCCCAGAGCCTGGAGCCGCTGCCAGATCTCGAGCTGGAAGGGCGTGCCGCGCAGAGCGACCGGCAGATCGAAAGAGCGGCGGGTCCCGTCGAAGTACTCGTCCAGCTGCTCGACGGCCCGCAGGAGCACCGGGAGGTCCGACTCCGGGAGGTGCTCGTGCGGGAGCAGACCGGCCTGCTCGATGGCGAGCGAGACGATCGCATCGCCGTCGCTGCCCACCTCGATGCGGCCGAGGGGGCTCGTCGTCCGTCGGACGTGAAGGGGAGTCGTTCTCATGCGTCGAGAGTATCCGCGGGACTCCCCACCGACCGGCGGGAATCGGACGCCGGTGCAGAACTCGGCCGATCGGCCCCTGTGGAGGGATTCCTGGCCAGAGGGCGCCATCCGTGCGCCGGCGATTCGGTGTCGATGGGACCTATTCCTCCACAGGCGACGATCTCGAGATCCTTCCGATGATCCCGGAGGACCGTCGCTCCCGGCGGGTGCGGTGGTCGGCAGGATCGCAGCATGACCTCCTCAGCGCTCCTCCTCCGCCCCGCTCCCGCCTCGCGTGTCCCGGCCTCACCCGACGACGCCGCACTGTTCCATGCCGCTCACGGATCCCGGCGGGGTGCGGCGGAGGCGAGCCTCGTGCTCGTCCCGTTCCGGGCCGGCGCGCCGAGCGGCTCGCTCCGCTTCGAGCTGTCGGGGGCGGATCCGGCCCTGGTCGCGCGGGCCTGCCTCGGCGCGCTCGGGCGGTTCGGGCGGGTGCAGCGAGCACTCGCGCTGGTGCATCCCGGCGAGGCGGGTCCGGAGTCGTGCGAGGGACTCGTCGCCGCCCTCGAGGAGCGTGCGCGCCGGCTCCCCGGCCTCGCCCTCCGCGTCGCCGTGCTCCCGTCGTCCGGCCGCGACGACGGGCTCGAGGCCGGCGACCGGGACGACCCGCGAGCGGTGGCCGCCGCGGTCGACCGTCTCCTCGACCGCCACCCGCGGGCCGAACTGCCCGACGTGCTGTTGCACGGCGTCGACGACCTCGTCCGGCGAGCTCTCACCGGTCCCGATCCCGAGGTCCGGCCTGCGGGCCTGGCTGCGCTCGTCGTGGCCGTGCAGCGCAGCCGCGGTGCGGACCGCGTGCTGCGGTCGGCGCGGAGCGGTGACCCCGGCGCGGCGGGAGCGCTCGCCCCGCTGCTCCGCCGTGCCGCCGTCGTCGCACCCGCGAGCGAGCGAGCCGGAGTGCTCGTCCTCCTCGCGCGGATCCTGGCCGGTGAGGGCCGTGCCGACGAGGCCGGACGGCTCGCCGACGAGGCCGTCGCTCTCGATCCGCACCACGCAGGTGCGCGCCGAGTCGCGGCCGCACTCGCCGCCGATCGTCGGGAGCGCGCCGCGTGAGGGCGCTAGAGCCGCGACCAGGCCTCGGTGAGCACGCTCCGGAGGATCTGCTCGATCTCGTCGAACTCGCGCGGGCCGATGGTGAGCGGCGGCGCGAGCTGGACGACGGGATCGCCGCGGTCGTCCGCCCGGCAGTACAGCCCCGCGTCGAAGAGCCCCTTCGAGAGGAATCCGCGCAGCAGCCGCTCCGACTCGTCCTCGTCGAACGTCTCCTTCGTCGCCTTGTCCTTCACCAGCTCGATGCCGAAGAAGTAGCCGTCGCCCCGGACGTCGCCGACGATCGGCAGGTCGAGCAGCTTCTCGAGCGTGGACCGGAAGACGGGCGAGTTCTCTCGCACGCGCTCGTTCAAGCCCTCCTCCTCGAAGATGTCGAGGTTCTCGAGCGCGACCGCGGCCGAGACGGGGTGGCCGCCGAAGGTGTAGCCGTGCGGGAAGACGACCTGACCGTGGCGGAAGGGCTCGTAGATCCGATCGCTGACGATCGTCGCGCCGATGGGGGAGTAGCCGCTGGTCATCCCCTTCGCGCAGGTGATCATGTCCGGCACGTAGCCGTACTCGTCGCAGGCGAACATGTGCCCGATGCGGCCGAACGCGCAGATCACCTCATCGGACACCAGCAGCACGTCGTGCTTGTCGCAGATCTCGCGGACCCTCTGGAAGTACCCGGGAGGGGGCGGGAAGCAGCCGCCCGAGTTCTGCACGGGCTCCAGGAACACGGCGGCCACCGTGTCCGGCCCCTCGAACTCGATCATCTCCTCGATGCGGTTCGCCGCCCACAGGCCGAACGCCTCCAGGTCGTCGCCGTGCTCGGGAGCCCGGTAGAAGTTGGTGTTGGGGACACGGAAGCCGCCCGGCACCAGCGGTTCGAACATCGACTTCATCCCGGGGATGCCCGTGATCGCGAGCGCTCCCTGGGGAGTGCCGTGATACGCGACCGAGCGCGAGACGACCTTGTGCTTGCCCGGCTTGCCCTGCAGCTTCCAGTAGTGCTTGGCGAGCTTGAAAGCCGTCTCCACAGCCTCGCCGCCGCCGGTCGAGAAGAAGACCCGGTTCAGGTCGCCCGGCGCGTGGTCGGCGAGCCGGTCGGCCAGCTCGATCGCCGAGGGGGTCGCGTAGGACCAGAGCGGGAAGAAGGAGAGCTCGGACGCCTGCTTCGCCGCGGCCTCCGCCAGTCGGCGCCGCCCGTGTCCCGCATTGACGACGAAGAGGCCGGACAGGCCGTCGAAGTACTTGCGCCCGGTGCTGTCCCAGATGTGGTGTCCCTCGCCGCGAGTGATGATCGGCACGCCCGCGCCCGAGTCCATCGTCGACTGACGGGTGAAGTGCATCCAGAGGTGGTCCTTCGCCTTCTTCTGCAGGGAGGCGTCGTCGATCCCCCCTGGCGCGTCGGTCCCGCGGACGGGATCGCCCGACTCGAGGCCGGAGGTCGAGAAGGCTGTCTCGGTGGTCATCTTTTACCGCGTTCCCCAGTTGTAGAACTGCTTGTGGAGCTTCAGATAGACGAAGGTCTCGGTCGAGAGCACGCCGGGAAGCGACCGGATCTCCTGGTTGAGCAGGGCGATCAGATCGTCGTCGTTCTCGCACACGACCTCGGCGAGGATGTCGAAGGAGCCGGCTGTCAGCACGACGTAGTCGACGGCGGGGATGGAGGCGAGCCGGTCCGCGACGTCGCGGGTGTCGCCGGTGACGCGCACACCGATCATCGCCTGGCGGTAGAAGCCGAGCTGCATCGGATCCGTCACCGCGACGATCTGCATGACGCCCGACTCCGTGAGCTTCTGCACCCGCTGCCGGACGGCCGCCTCGCTCAGGCCCACGGCCTTGCCGATCTCGGCGTACGAGCGCCGACCGTCCGCCTGCAGCTGCTCGATGATCGCCTTCGACACCTCGTCGAGCTGGACAGGACGCTGAGAGGGTGGGCGAGACGGGGCCATGCGGCGATTCTGGCAGTCCACGGGGGCCCGGGCAAGTGGATCCGCACGTCGGAGCTCGCTCCGGCATCGGATCCGGTGGTCTAAGCGTGGTCCCGTCTGCGCGACGGACATCGGGCGACAGCGATGGCGGCCGGCTCGGCGGAGGGCCGTCAGCGACTACCATCGGGAGGCGGCCGGGCACCCCTGGAGCCGGCGGTCACGGGCCGTCGGACCGGACGGGCGCGGGCCACGGGGATGCGAGGAGCAGCGATGACGCAGATCGGCCGCAGCCGCGCGTCCGTCACCGTCCCCGTCTCCGCCTGGAGCTCCGACGCGCCCTCGGCCGAAGTGACCCTCGGCTGGGCCGCGCGCACCGAGACCGGCCACGTGCGCAGCGCGAACGAGGACAGCTACCTCGCCAAGAGCCCGCTCTTCGCTGTCGCCGACGGGATGGGCGGGCACGCGGCAGGAGAGGTCGCCAGCGACGCGGTCGTGTCGCGCCTGTCCACCGCGGCGCTCGGCGCGACCGTCGGAGCGGAGGAGATCGACCGGGCGCTTCGGGAGGCGGTCGGGGACATCGCCCGGCAGTCGCACACGGCCGACGTCGGCACCGGGACCACGGTCACCGGGATCGCGCTCACGGTGGTCGGGGGAGAGCCCTACTGGTCCGTCTTCAACATCGGCGACTCGCGCGTGTACCTGAGCGTCGCCGGGACCCTCGTGCAGCTCACCGTGGACCACTCCATCGTCCAGGAGCTGGTCGACGCGGGCCTGATCTCCCGCGACGAGGCCGACGTGCATCCGCACAGCAACGTGATCACCCGCGCGGTCGGCTTCCACGAGGCGCCCGTCCCCGACTACCGGCTCGTGCCCGTCCTCGCCGGATCGCGTCTGCTGATCTGCTCGGACGGACTCACGAAGGAGCTGACCGATGCCGGCGTCGGCCACCTGCTCAGCGGCACCGGCTCCGCTCAGGAGGCGGCCGACGCCCTGGTCGACGCCGCGCTGGACAACGGCGGGCGCGACAACGTCACCGTGATCGTCGTCGACGTCCTCGCGGTCACCGGCGACGAGGAGGCCGGCGCACCGGTCTGACGAGCAGAGCTCCGGCACGGGACGGCCGCGGTCGCGGTGCCGCCCGACCGCCCGCACGCGCCGAACGGCCTTACGACGGCCCTGCGCCTGCCGGTTCGCGTCGGGTTCGGCCGGCTCGAGGCTCCCCGCGCCGGCGCTGGGTACGATGGTGAGCGGAAGGGCGTTCTCGGTGATCTGCAGCACGTGTGGCTCCAACCTCGCTCCCGGGGCGATCCTCTGCGGCGAGTGCGGTTCGTCGGTGGCGGCGCATGCCACGACGGGTGCGTCCCGCCCCTCGTCCTCCGGCGACACGACGGTCCTCGACCCGTCCCGCCGTGCCTGGCTGCCGGGCCTGGCCCCCGGCCGGCACCGGCGTCCCGCCCCCGGCGCACCGATGGCGCCGCCCTCGCAGGGGCTCGTGCGCCTCAGCTTCGCGACCGGGCAGCACGCGATCGTGACCGGCAACGGCCTGATCGGACGCCAGCCGCTCCCGGACCCCAACGAGACGTTCCGGCACATCCTCGCGATCCCGGATCCGTCGCGATCCCTCTCCAAGACCCACCTCGAGTTCGGCTTCGACGAGGGCGGGCTCTGGGTCAGGGACCGCTGGTCGGCCAACGGGTCCGTGCTGGTCGCGCCGACCCAGGCGCCGCTCCCGCTCGAGGCCGGCCGCCGCTACCGTGCGAAGCTCGGCAGCCGGATCCTGCTCTCCTCGGTCGAGATGGCGGTCGAGCGCGTCGACGGGTCCGCCGGCGGCTCGGGACGCCCGCCCCTCACCCGCTGACGGCACGGCCTCCGGGGACCGAATCGGCGGTCGACACGGCCTCCGGGTGCGGAATTCGTGACGATCATGTTTCCGGATGAGCGTTCTCCTCCGTTCGCCGTGACAGGCGGATGAGCGCTGTGCCAGTATTTCCCCACGTTCGGCCCCCGAGGCACGAGCCCCGACGCAGTCAGGAGCCCCCGCCATGACCCGTCCCCTCCCGAGGGATCCCGTCCTCCGCCGGGCCGTCGCCGCGGCACGCTCGCACGAGCGCGAGCGCCGGGCGGTCCTCTCGCGTCGGGCGGTCCTCGGCGGGATCGGCCTCGGAGCGGGTGCCCTCGCCCTGGCCGCCTGCGCCCCGCAGACCCGTGCCGCTCCGACCGCCGCCGCCGACGGATCGGCCGGCGACCCGCGCCTGGTGTGGGACAACTGGCCCGCCTACATGGACGAGGACGACGACGGGAACCACCCCACGCTCCAGGGCTTCGAGGAGCAGACGGGCATCGCGGTGACCTACAACGTCGCCGTCGACGACAACAACTCCTACTACGGCAAGGTGAAGGACCAGCTCGCGCTCGGGCAGTACATCGGCGCCGACACGGTCTGCCTGACGGAGTGGATGGTCTCGCGCCTGGTCCGCCGCGGCTACGTGCAGGAGCTCGACCACGCGAACATCCCGAACATCGCCAACCTCACCCCCTCGCTGGCGAACCCCGACTTCGATCCGGGCCGCCGGCTCTCCCTCCCGTACCAGGCGGGGTTCTCGGGCATCTGCTGGAACAAGGAGAAGCTGCCGAAGGGCCTCTCGAGCATCGAGGAGCTGTGGGATCCGTCGCTCCGCGGCCGCGTCGGCGTGCTGAGCGAGATGCGCGACACGATCGGGCTCATCATGCTCGCTCAGGGGACGGACATCGCCGGCTCCTGGGGCGACGACGAGTACATGAACGCGATCGACGTCTTCCGCGAGCAGGTCGACGCCGGACAGATCCGCAACATCAAGGGGAACGCGTACCTCAACGACCTGCAGAACGAGGACACCCTCGCGGCGATCTGCTGGTCCGGCGACATCACCCTGATCAACGCCGAGGCCGGCGACAAGTGGGAGTTCGCCTTCCCCGACTCGGGCGGCGCACTCTGGAACGACACCTTCGTGGTCCCGATGGGCTCCGAGCGCAAGGCCAACGCCGAAGCCCTGATGAACTACTACTACGAGCCCGAGGTCGCCGCCGAGGTGGCCGCCTGGGTCAACTACATCACCCCCGTGGATGGAGCGAAGGACGTCATGGAGAGCATCGATCCGGAGCTGGCCGAGAACCAGCTGATCTTCCCCGACGAGGACACGCTCGCGCAGGCGCACGTGTTCCGGACCCTGACCGCCGCGGAGGAGAAGGAGTACCAGGCCGAGTTCCAGAAGGTGCTCCTGGGCATCTGATGGCGATCGGGACCTTCGCCGAGAGCGGCGCCGACCTCCAGCTGGTCGGGATCAGCAAGCAGTACCCGGGCTTCACGGCCATCGACTCCCTGGACCTCACCATCCCGGCGGGCTCCTTCTTCGCCCTGCTGGGCCCCTCGGGCTGCGGCAAGACGACGACGCTGCGCCTGGTCGCCGGGCTCGAGGAGCCCTCCGCCGGCCGGATCCTCATCGGCGGGCGGGACGTCACCGAGACGAAGACGTACCAGCGGCCCGTCAACACCGTGTTCCAGTCGTACGCGCTGTTCCCGCACATGTCGATCCTCGAGAACGTCGCCTTCGGCCTGAAGCGGCGGAGGATCGCCGACCCCGTCGGCAAGGCGCACGAGGCGCTCCGCCTGGTCGAGCTCGACCACCTCGCCCAGCGCCGCCCCGCGCAGCTCTCCGGTGGTCAGCAGCAGCGGGTCGCCCTCGCGCGCGCCCTCGTCAACCGGCCCGCCCTGCTCCTGCTCGACGAGCCGCTCGGCGCCCTCGACCTCAAGCTCCGCCGGCAGATGCAGCTGGAGCTCAAGTCGATCCAGGAGGAGGTGGGCCTCACCTTCCTCCACGTCACGCACGACCAGGAGGAAGCCATGACGATGGCCGACACCGTCGCGGTGATGAACAAGGGCAGGATCGAGCAGATGGGCGCGCCGGAGGAGCTCTACGAGCTCCCGCGCACCGCGTTCGTCGCGAACTTCCTCGGCCAGTCCAACCTCTTCACGGGCGAGGTGGTCGGCAGCACCGACCGCGCACTCACTGTCGACGCGGGCGGGCACCGGATCGTCGTGCCCGTCGCCCGCTGCGCCCGTACGAGCGGGGAGATCACGGTCGGCGTCCGCCCCGAGAAGCTCCTGCTGCTGACGCAGGAGCCGTCGGCGGACTCCGGCCGGAACGTGCTCGGGCCCGGCCGCGTGGTCGACGTCTCCTTCAGCGGGGTCAGCACCCAGTACACGATCCGGATGCCGGGCCTGGGCCCGGTGGTCGTCTTCGCGCAGAACATGGTCTTCGGGCCGGTCGTCGGCGAGGGAGCGGAGGTGTGGGTCGGCTTCAGCACCGAGCACGGCTTCGGACTCGCGGACGAACCGGGCTCGGTCCCGCGCTTCGAGGCGGACGACTCCACCAGCGCCATCGCCGTGCAGCGCCGGGGGCTCCTGGCCGGTCGCAGCGGGGGAGCGTAGGCATGGCCTTCGCCGCCTTCGCCACGGGGCAGGCGGATCCTCAGGACGCTCCGGTCCGCCGGCGGTCGACGATCGCGCTGGTCCTGCTGCTGCCGGGCATCGCCTACATGCTGCTGTTCTTCCTGGCGCCGCTGATCTCGCTCGTGCTCACGTCCTTCCAGGCCGAGGTGCCGGACGGGGACATCGGCGAGTACGCCCCCGGGTTCGCCTGGCAGAACTACCTCGTGGTGATGGGCGACTACTGGCCGCACGTGCTCCGCTCCTTCGGCTACGCGCTGATCGCGACGGTGCTCGCGCTGGTGATCAGCTACCCGCTGGCCTACTTCATCGGAGTGAAGGCGCGGCCCTGGCCGCTGCTGCAGAACCTGCTCCTCACGCTGGTGATCGCGCCCTTCTTCATCAGCTTCCTGCTCCGGACGCTGGCGTGGAAGCAGATCCTCGCGGACGAGAGCCCGCTCGTGCAGGCGCTCAAGGCCGTGGCGGTCCTGCCGAGCGACGGCCACCTCACGGGGACGCCGATCGCCGTGATCTTCGGCATCACCTACAACTTCATCCCGTTCATGACGCTGCCGCTGTACACGACGCTCGAGCGCCTCGACGTGCGCTTCCTGGAGGCAGGGTCGGATCTCTACGCGCACCCCGCCTCCGTGTTCTGGAGCGTGACGGTCCCCCTGTCGATGCCGGGCATCGTCTCGGGCACGCTGCTGACGTTCATCCCCGCGGCGGGCGACTACATCAACGCGAGCCGGGACTTCCTCGGCTCGTCGCAGACCTCGATGGTGGGCAACGCGATCGAGGCGAACTTCCTCACGCTCGAGAACTACCCGGCGGCCGCCGCGCTCTCGATCGTGCTGATGGCCGTGATCCTGGTCATCGTCGGCTTCTACGTGAAGCGCAGTGGAACGGAGGACCTCCTGTGACCGCGACGGCCGACCGTCCGCTCGCGAGCGCCCAGGAGGCGCTCGGCGCGCCGCCCCCCGCCCCGATCCGGGGCCGCCGCCGCTTCCGGGGCCTCGGGCTCGGCGTGTACACGGCGCTGGCGCTGCTCTTCCTGCTCATCCCTATCGGGTACACCTTCGTCTTCTCCTTCAACGACTCGGGGAAGAGCAACCTCGCCTGGCGCGGTTTCACCCTCGACAAGTGGGTGTCGGCCTGGACCAGTGAAGAGGTGATGACCGCCTTCGGGAACAGCCTGCTGGTCGGTGTGATCGCCACCGTGCTGGCCACTGCGCTCGGCACCATGATCGCCATCGCGCTCGTGCGGTTCCGCTTCCGGTTCCGGTCGGCGATCAGCCTGCTGCTGTTCCTCCCCATGGCGACTCCGGAGGTGGTGCTCGGAGCCGGCCTCGCCGCGCAGTTCCTCAGCGTGGGCGCCGAGAAGGGACTGGTCACGATCGTGCTGGCGCACACGATGTTCTGCATCAGCTTCGTCGTGGTCACCGTGAAGGCGCGGGTGGCGAGCCTGGATCCGAAGCTGGAAGAGGCGGGACGCGACCTCTACGCGTCGCCGAACCAGGTCTTCTGGCGGATCACCTTCCCGCTGCTGCTGCCCGGCATCCTCGCCGCGGCGCTGCTCTCGTTCGCGCTGAGCTTCGACGACTTCATCATCACGAACTTCAACTCCGGATCGGTCACCACGTTCCCGAAGTACATCTACATCGCGGCGGCGCGCGGCATCCCGGCGGAGGCGAACGTCATCGCGTCGGCGGTGTTCGTCCTGGCGATCCTCGTGGTGGTGATCACGCAGGTCTCCGCGGCGGCCCGGGCGAAGCGCCTCACGCGCGAGCAGTAGCTCAGGGTGTGCCGGGAGGTGCGGTCAGACGTAGGAGGCACGGATCGCGCCGACCGGGCGCCCGCCGCCCGACACGACCGGGTTCAGCCGCACCAGCACGTCGTTCGCCGCGGTCCGGTCCACCGCGTCCGCCTCGACCAGGAGCTTCAGCGCGACCACGGTCGCGGCGCGGAGGCTCCCGTCGAGGATCTTCAGGGCGACGGTGGTGCCGTCGGGCGAGGCCATCACGAGCACGCCCTCGGCGCCGAGCTTGGCGACCAGGCCCAGGCGCTCGATCACGACGGTGTTGTCCCGGCCCGGGCCGTCGATCGCCCACGCGTTCTCGAGGATCGCGGCCGTGAGGACGCCGGCCTGGCGGTAGAGGCCGAACGGTGAGGCGGGGGAGGAGGACACGATCCGCGAGACGCCCTTCGCCAGCGCGGTCAGAGGAAGGGCGTGCACGGGAGCTCCGCAGCCGTCGATCCCCGAGGCCACGACGCGCTCGCCGGTGAGGCGCTCGATCGTGTCGACGATGTGCTGCTGCAGCGGGTGCGTCCGCTCGAGGTAGTCCTCGGTGCTCCAGCCGTTCTGCACGCAGGCCAGCAGCATCGCCGCGTGCTTGCCCGAGCAGTTCATGTAGAGCGGGTCCGGAGTCGCGCCCGCCCGCAGCAGCTGAGCGCGGGTCCCGGAGTCGCCGGGCCAGTCGGCCGGGCACTGCAGGGCGGTGTGGTCCAGGCCGGCGCGGAAGAGCAGGTTCTGCACCAGCGCCACGTGCTGGGGGATGCCGGCGTGGCTCGCGGTGGCGATGACCGCCTCCGCGCCGTTCAGCTCGACTCCGGCGGTCATCACCGCGAGGGCCTGGAACGGCTTGAGGCAGGAGCGGGGGAAGACGGGAGCCGTCGGGGTGCCGAGGCTGCGGGCGACGCGGCCCTCGGAGTCGAGGAGGACGGCGGAGCCGGCGTGGCGCGACTCGACGAACCCGGATCGCTCGACGACGGCCAGCTCGACGGACTCGGCGACGGTGAAGGTTCCTGCTGGCATCCACCCATCCTGCCCGATGCGCCGACCGGTCCCGCGCTCCCGGAGACGCCGAAGGCCACCGGGGAGCGCCTCGGCGCCCGCGGTGGCCTTCGGAGGATCGCGCCTAGAGGGTGGCGAACGCGTCGGCGATGACCGACACGGCGTCGTCGAGCAGCTCGTCGGTGAGGGCGAGGCTCGGCAGGAAGCGGACCACGTTGCCGTAGGTGCCGGCGCTCAGCACGAGGACCCCGTGCTGGGCGGCGTAGTCGATGATCGCCTGGACCGCGACGGCGTTCGGCTCCTTCGTGGTGCCGGCGGTGCCGGGCTGCACGAGCTCCATCGCCATCATCGCGCCGATGCCGCGGACGTCGCCGATGATGTCGTAGCGCTCCTGCAGGCCTCGCAGCGCCGCGCCCAGGCGTGCGCCGATCCGGTCGGCCTCGGCGAGGAGGCCCTCGCGCTCGATGCGCTCGAAGACCGCGACGGCGGCGGCGGCGGCGACGGGGTTCCCGCCGAAGGTGCCGCCCAGTCCGCCGGCCTGCGCCGAGTCCATGATCTCGGCGCGACCCGTCACGCCCGCGAGCGGCAGGCCGCCGGCGATGCCCTTGGCCGAGAGGACGAGGTCGGGGACGAGGCCGAGGTGCTCGCTGGCGAACCAGGCGCCGGTGCGGGCCATGCCCGACTGGATCTCGTCGGCGACGAAGACGATGCCGTTGGCCGTGCACCACTCCTGCAGTGCCGGGAGGAAGCCGTCGGCGGGGACCATGAAGCCGCCCTCGCCCTGGATGGGCTCGGCGACGAGGCAGGCCAGGGCGGACGCGCCGACGGTCTTCTCGAGGTACGAGATCGCGCGCTGGGCGGCCTCGGCTCCAGACAGGCCGTCGTGGTACGGGTACGAGCTCGGCGCACGGTGGACGTCGCTGGCGAAGGGTCCGAAGCCCAGGCCGTAGGGCAGCGCCTTGAAGTTCATGGCCATCGTGAGGTTCGTGCGTCCGTGGTACGCGTGGTCGAGCACCGCGACGCCGGGGCGGCCGGTGTGCTTGCGCGCGATCTTGACGGCGTTCTCGACCGCCTCGGCACCGGAGTTGACCAGGACGGTCTTCTTGGCGAAGTCGCCGGGGGTGTGCTGGGCCAGCAGCTCCGCGACGCGGATGTAGGGCTCGTACGGAGTGACGGTGAAGAGGGTGTGCGTGAGGCGCGCGAGCTGCTCCGCGGCGGCCGCGACGACGGAGTCGTCGGTGTGCCCGATCGTCGTGACGCCGATGCCGGCGCCGAGGTCGATGAAGCTGTTGCCGTCGACGTCGACCAGGATCGCGCCGTGCGCGCGGTCGATGTAGACGGGGAGCGCGGTGCCGACGCCGGTGGGCACGACGGCGAGGCGGCGCTCGTGCAGGGCCCGGGATCGCGGCCCGGGGATCTTGGTCGCGACGCGCCGCTCCTGGGGGACTGCGGACGTGGGAACCTGGGGGGCGAGCGTGTCTGTCATGGTCCTCGGAGTCTACCCGCGGGGGTTCCGCGTCCAGAGGTCCAGACCGGCGCGACCGGCCTAATCCACCGCCGTCGAGGAGGAGCCCGATGAAGTCCGAGCACGAGTACGCGGTGTCCGTCGTCTGGGAGGGCGACCGGGGCACCGGCACGAGCGGCTACCGCGAGTACGGGCGCCAGCTGACCGTCACGGCGGAGGGCCCGGCGCCCATCCTCGCCTCGGCCGACACGCCCTTCCGGGGTGACGCCGACCGCTGGAACCCGGAGCAGCTGCTCCTCGCGGCGCTCGCGCAGTGCCACCTCCTCTCCTACCTGCACGTGGCGGTCAAGAACGGAGTCGTCGTCACCGGCTACACGGACGACGCGGTGGGCTCGATGCTGCAGGAGGGGGAGAGCGGCCGCTTCACCTCGGTGACCCTCCGGCCCCGCGTCACTGTCGCCGAGGAGTCGATGGTGGCGATCGCCCAGACGCTGCACGCCGAGGCCTCCCGGCTCTGCTTCATCGCCAACTCGGTGAACTTCCCCGTCTCCCACGAGCCGGAGGCGTCCGCGCGCTGAGGCTCAGCGGCGCTCGTGCGGGAGCGCCCGGCGGATGCGCTCGACCGTGGTCGTCGGCGGCGACTCGTTGTACGCACCGGCGAGCTCCTGCCCGGAGAGCGCGTGGACGGCCGCCATCACCTCGTCGGTGGCGTGGCGTCGGACGCGGCCGGAGTCGGCGGAGCCGTGCCGCGAGAGGTCCAGCGGAGCCCCGAAGCGGACCGTGATCCGGTGCAGGCGCGGCACCCTCGTGCCCACCGGCTGGAGCTCCTGCGTGCCGATCATGCCGACGGGGACCACCGGCGCGCCCGTGGTGAGGGCGAGCCACGCCACTCCGGTGCGGCCTTTGTAGAGGCGCCCGTCGCGGGAGCGGGTGCCCTCGGGGTAGACGGCGAACGCCTCGTCCCGCTCGAGGATCGCCCGGCCGAGGTCCAGCGCCTCCTGAGCGGCCTGGCCGGCGCCGCGCTCGACCGCGACGGCTCCGACGCTCGTGAAGAAGGCGCGCGAGAGGGCGCCCCGCACGCCGGTCCCCGTGAAGTAGTCCGACTTGGCCAGGAACTGCACCGGCCGCGGGGCGAGCAGCGTCAGCACCGGGGAGTCGATGAACGAGAGGTGGTTGGCCGCCAGGATCACGCGTCCCTCGGCCGGGACGTTGTCGCGCCCCTCCACGATCGGCCGGTAGACCAGCCGGCCGACGCCGCCGATGGACAGGCGCGCCAGACGCGCGGAGAGGCCGATCCCCGGGGGAGTCGGCCTCTCGTGGTCGTCGTCGATCCGCATTCCGACGAAGCTACCGGGGCGTCCATGCCGCTCCGGTCATGCGGCGGATCAGCCGAACTGGGCGAGCGCCTCCTCGATGACCGTCGCGGCGTCGTCGATGAGCTCCTCGCTGATGACCACGCTCGGCATGATCCGCAGCACGCTGTCCCAGCTGCCCGCGTCGAGGACGATCACGCCGTTCGTGGTGGCGTGCTTCAGGATCGCGGTGAGCGCCTCCGGGTACTGCTTCTTCGTGCCCGGGTGGACGAGCTCGACGCCCCACATCGCGCCCTTGCCGCGGACCTCGCCCACGACCGCGAAGCGCTCGGCCCAGTCGCCGATCCGCGCCTGCAGCAGGCGCTCGACCCGCTGCGCCTCCTCCAGCAGGCCCTCGGACTCGATCGCCTCGAACGTCGCGAGCGCCGCGGCGGTGGAGACGGGGTTGCCGCCGAACGTGCCGCCGATGCCGCCTGGCTGCACGGCGTCCATGATCTCGGCGCGGCCGGTGACGGCGGCGAGCGGGAAGCCGCCGGCGATGCCCTTGGCCGTCGTGATGAGGTCCGGGACCACGCCGTGGTGCTCGATGGAGTACCAGGTGCCGGTGCGGGCGATGCCGGCCTGGATCTCGTCCGCGACGAAGACGATGCCGTTCTCGGTGCAGAACTCGGACAGGCGGCGGAAGTAGCCCGGCGCCGGGATGATGATGCCGCCGTCGCCCTGGATCGGCTCGACGAAGAGCGCGGCCAGCTCCTGCGCGCCGATGTGGGTGGTGATGTAGTCGATGGTGCGCTCGGCCGCCTCCTCGCCCGTCATGCCCTCGGGGTCGCGGAACGGGTAGCTGATCGGGAGGCTGTAGATCTCTCCCGGGAAGGGGCCCATGCCCGCGCGCTCCGGCCAGGGGCGGTAGGTCATCGCCATCGTGAGGTTGGTGCGGCCGTGGAAGGCGTGGTCGAGCGTCGCGATGGCGCGGCGGCCGGTGAACTTCCGCGCGATCTTGACGGCGTTCTCGACCGCCTCCGCGCCGGAGTTGACCAGGATCGAGTGCTTCTCGAAGTCCCCGGGGGTGATCTCGGCGAGCTTCTCGGCGACCCGGACGTAGTTCTCGTACGGAGTGACGGTGAAGAGGGTGTGCGTCAGCTTCTCGGCCTGCGCGGCGGCCGCCGCGGCGACCGCGGGGTGCGCGTGGCCGATGGTGGTCACTCCGATGCCGCAGCCGAGGTCGATCAGGCGGTTGCCGTCGACGTCGACCAGGACCGCGCCCGACGCGTGGTCCATGTAGATGTTCGCGAGCGTCCCGGCGCCGCGGGAGACGCTGGCGACGCGGCGCTCCTGGAGGGCGACGGAGCGCGGGCCGGGGAGCTCGGTGACGAGCTCTCGGGACTGGGGGACCGAGAATTCACGCATTCCCCGATGGTAGGCCTGGGACCGTTCGAGGACCCGCACCCAGCGCGTTGCGAGGCGCGCCGTGCAGGATGGAGCCGATCCCCAAACGTCCACCGGCCGCCGCCGGTCACGAAAGGTGCCCCTGTGCGCAGAACCCTCGCGATCCTCGCCGTCCTCGGCGCCTCCCTGAGCCTGGCGGCCTGCACCCCCGGGGAGCCGGATGCAGCGCCGTCCGCCTCCGCCACCCCGCTCGGCTGCGCGACCGAGGGCGAGGCGACCGCCGCGGTGCAGACCAGCGGCGACTTCGCCACCAAGCCGGTCACCGTGTTCCCCAGCCCGGTCAGCGTGGACGCCACCGAGCGCTCCGTCGCGATCGAGGGCACCGGCGAGGAGGTCGCCGAGGGCGACACCGTGCTGGTCGACTACACGCTCTACAACGGGACGAGCGGTGCCGAGTTCTCGGCGAGCAGCTACGCGTCCGGTGGCCGCGCGGCCTTCGAGGTCGACACCGACCAGTACCTCGCCGGCCTCGTGAAGGCCGTCAACTGCGCGACCGTCGGCTCGCGCGTCGTCGCCGTCGTTCCCCCGGCCGACGCGTTCGGCGACGCCGGGCAGAGCCAGTTCGGCATCGCCGCGACCGACTCGATCGTCATGGTGATCGACGTCGAGCAGATCGTGCCGACCGCCGCCGACGGCGAGCCGCAGCCCCCGGTCGACGGCCTGCCGACGGTGGCGCTCGCCGAGGACGGGGCGCCCACCGTCACCATCCCCTCGACCGACCCGCCCGCCGACCTGCAGCTCGCCGTCCTCAAGAAGGGGAGCGGCGCGACCGTGGCCGACGGCGACCAGCTGATCGTGCAGTACCAGGGCGTGGTCTGGGGCACCGGCGAGGTGTTCGACCAGAGCTGGGGGAAGCCCGCTCCCGCCGCCTTCGGCACCGGCGACGTGATCGAGGGCTTCAAGGAGGCCGTGGTAGGCCAGACCGTCGGCTCGCAGGTGCTGGTCACCATCCCGCCGTCGAAGGGCTACGGCGACCAGGGCAACCAGAACGCGGGGATCAGCGGGACCGACACCCTCGTCTTCGTGGTCGACATCCTCGCCATCAGCTGACCGGGAGGCGCTGGGCGCTCCGTGCCAGGATGGGCGGATGCGCAGGGTCATCATCCTCGGCTCGACCGGGTCCATCGGCACGCAGGCTCTCGACGTCATCGGCGCGAACCGCGAGCGGTTCGAGGTCGTCGGCCTCGCCGCCGGCTCGAACCGGACGGCGGTCGACGAGCAGGCGTCCGCGTTCGGCGTCGAGCACACGGCGTTCGGCGCGGAGGAGGCCGAGCAGCTGATCCGCTCGGTCGACGCGGACGTCGTGCTGAACGGGATCACCGGCTCGGTGGGGCTCGGCCCGACGCTCGCGGCGCTCGAGGAGGGCAGGACGCTCGCCCTCGCCAACAAGGAGTCGCTGATCGTCGGCGGCGAGCTCGTCACCTCGCTCGCCGGTCCCGGCCAGATCGTGCCGGTCGACTCCGAGCACTCCGCGATCGCCCAGGCCCTCCTCGCGGGCGAGCACCGCGAGGTCCGCCGCCTCGTGCTGACCGCGTCCGGCGGGCCGTTCCGGGGACGCGACCGCGCCTCCCTCCGCGACGTCACTCCGGCGCAGGCGCTCGCACACCCGACCTGGGACATGGGCCTGGTCGTCACGACCAACTCCTCCACTCTGGTCAACAAGGGGCTCGAGGTGATCGAGGCGCACCTGCTCTTCGACGTCCCCTACGACCGGATCGACGTCACCGTGCACCCGCAGTCGGTGATCCACTCGATGGTCGAGTACGTCGACGGCTCGACGATCGCCCAGGCCTCGCCGCCGGACATGCGGCTCCCGATCTCGCTCGGCCTCGACTGGCCGCACCGCGTCGCCGGGGTCGGCGTCCCGCTCGACTGGACCCGCTCCCACTCCTGGACGTTCGAGCCGCTGGACGAGGAGGCGTTCCCCTCGGTCCGGCTCGCGAAGCGCGTCGGGGAGGCGGGCGCCTCCTACCCGGCCGTGTTCAACGCGGCGAACGAGCAGGCCGTGCAGGCGTTCCACGCGGGGCGGATCGGCTACCTCGACATCCTCGAGACGGTGGAGGCGGTGGTCGACGCGCACAGCGTCGACGGCTCGCTGACCCGCGAGTCGCTGGCCGCGGCGGAGGAGTGGGCGCGCCGCACGGCGGACGAGCGGATCGCCGGAGTCTGACCAGGGGTCATCCGAACGGGCTCCTTCTCCGCGGATCCGTGTCGGCGGACGTCGCGCCGCTGATCCGCTCGGCCGCGGAGTTCATCGGATCCGTGCAGGCGCACCCCAGCGTGGACGGGCGGGCCCGGCCTACAGTGTGTCGGTGGAATCCGTGCTGCTCTTCGTCCTCGGCGTCGTCATCATCGCCGTCGGCGTCGCCCTCTCCATCGCCCTGCACGAGGTCGGGCACCTGCTCCCCGCCAAGCTGTTCGGGGTCAAGGTCACGCAGTACATGATCGGGTTCGGGCCGACCCTCTTCTCCCGGCGCCGAGGCGAGACGGAGTACGGCGTCAAGGCGATCCCGCTCGGCGGCTACATCGCCATGATCGGCATGTACCCGCCGAAGCACCCGGGGGACCGGCCCACGGAGTCGAGCACAGGCTTCTTCAACGGCCTGGCGTCCTCCGAGGCCCAGCTCGAGGAGCCCCGGCGCGGCGCCTACGCCACGATGATCGACGAGGCCCGTGCCGCCAGCGCCGAGACGATCGGCGACGGCGAGGACCATCGCGCGTTCTACCGGCTCCCCGTGTGGAAGCGCGTGATCGTCATGGCCGGCGGCCCCTTCATGAACCTCGTGATCGCCACGGTCCTCTTCACCGTCCTCCTCTGCGGCATCGGGATCCCGCAGAGCACCAGCACCCTCGCCGCGGTCTCGCAGTGCGTGGTCCCGGAGTCGCAGCGCGCGACCGCGACCTGCACCGCCGACGACCCGCTGGCACCCGGAGCCGCGGCCGGCCTGCTGCCGGGCGACACGATCACGGCGATCGACGGCACTCCGGTGAGCACCTGGAACGACCTGACCCCGATCATCCAGCGCTCCGCGGGCGTCCCGCTCAGCGTGTCCGTCCAGCGCGACGGCGCGCCGCTGACCCTCACGATCACCCCCGCCGAGAACGAGGTCGCGGTGACCGACGCGAACGGCGCCCCCGTCACCGACGCCTCCGGTGCGATCGAGACGCAGACGGTCGGCTTCATCGGCATCTCGCCCACGTCGGCCCTCGCGCAGCAGCCGGTCACCGCGGTGCCCGAGACGGTCTGGTCGAACATCACCAGCGTCGCCCACGTGATCCTCAACCTGCCGCAGCGCCTCATCGACGTCGCCCAGGCGGCGTTCGGCTCGGAGGCACGCGACGCCAACGGCCCGATCAGCGTCGTCGGAGTCGGCCGGATCGCGGGCGAGATCGCCGCCTCCGACCAGCTCCCCGTCGTGTCGAAGGTGCAGACGATGGTCGGCGTCCTCGCCTCGCTCAACGTCGCCCTCCTCGTCTTCAACTTGGTGCCGCTGCTCCCCATGGACGGCGGCCACATCGCCGGCGCCCTCTGGGAGGGCCTGCGCCGCCGGATCGCCAAGCTCTTCGGACGCCGCGACCCCGGCCCCGTCGACATCGCCCGCCTGCTCCCGCTCACCTACGTCGTCGTCCTCGTCCTCGGCGGCATGAGCGCCCTCCTCATCTACGCCGACATCGTCAAGCCGATCACGCTGTTCTGAGTTGGATTCCACGCCGGTCCTCGCCCGGCGTGGCGCGGTCGGCTTCTCGGGGTGGGGGCGTGGGTGGAGCGGGGTGCGGACGGCTAGGGCGAATCGCTGGGACGCGATTCACCCGTTCGCCTCGGGGGTGGCAGGGCGGTCGCTGACCGGCGTGGCGCGGTCCGCTCTGTGAAGGGAGCGGGCTGGCAGCGTCTGCGGTGAATCGCTTGGACGGGATCGGCGGTTCGGCTCGGGGCGCGGCGACCGCGGATCGTCGTGCGGTCTCGGGCTGAGAGCAGGTGCGGTGGACGGGTTCCGAGGCGCGCAGGAGGGGCGGCGGCTGGGAAGGTGCGGCGAGCGGACGAGGGGTCCCGCGGCGCGCGTACGATGGGGCGCGTGCCAGCAGTGAATCTGGGTCTTCCCAAGGTCCCCATGACCCTCGCCCCCCGCCGCAAGTCCCGCCAGATCAAGGTGGGCAAGGTGCTCGTGGGCGGTGACGCGCAGGTCAGCGTCCAGTCGATGTGCACCACACCGACGACGAACATCAACGCGACCCTCCAGCAGATCGCCGAGCTCACCGCGTCCGGCTGCGACATCGTCCGCGTCGCGGTGCCGAGCCGCGACGACGCGGAGGCGCTGCCGATCATCGCCAAGAAGAGCCAGATCCCGGTCATCGCCGACATCCACTTCCAGCCCAACTACGTCTACGCCGCGATCGACGCCGGCTGCGCCGCGGTCCGCGTGAACCCCGGCAACATCCGCAAGTTCGACGACCAGGTCGGCAAAATCGCCGCCGCCGCGAAGGCCGCCGGTGTCTCGATCCGCATCGGCGTCAACGCCGGCTCGCTCGAGCCGAGCATCCTCCAGAAGTACGGCAAGCCCACCCCCGAGGCCCTCGTCGAGAGCGCCGTCTGGGAGGCCAGCCTCTTCGAGGAGCACGACTTCCACGACTTCAAGATCTCGGTCAAGCACAACGACCCCGTCGTCATGGTGAAGGCCTACCGCCAGCTCGCCGAGCGCGGCGACTGGCCCCTCCACCTCGGCGTCACCGAGGCCGGCCCCGAGTTCCAGGGGACGATCAAGTCCGCCACCGCCTTCGGCATCCTCCTCGGCGAGGGCATCGGCGACACCATCCGCGTGTCCCTCTCGGCCCCGCCCGCGCAGGAGGTCAAGGTCGGCCTGCAGATCCTCCAGTCGCTGAACCTCCGCGAGCGCAAGCTCGAGATCGTCTCCTGCCCCAGCTGCGGCCGCGCGCAGGTCGACGTCTACACGCTCGCCAACGACGTCACCGCCGGCCTCGAGGGCATGAGCGTCCCGCTGCGCGTCGCCGTCATGGGCTGCGTCGTCAACGGACCCGGCGAGGCCCGCGAGGCCGACCTGGGCGTCGCCTCCGGCAACGGCAAGGGCCAGATCTTCGTCAAGGGCGAGGTCATCAAGACCGTCCCCGAGGCCGAGATCGTCCAGACCCTCATCGAGGAGGCCAACCGCCTGGCCGCCGAGATGCCGGCCGACGACACCTCGACCGGAGCCCCGGTCGTCACCGTCGGCGCGAACTGACGGCGCGGGGCGGATCGACGTGGTCCGCCCCGCACTGCGCCTCGCGCTCGTGGTCGTCGCCGCCGCGCTCCTCGCCTCCGGTGTCGCCGCGCTCCGCAGCGGCCCGTCCTCCGAGGCCGGCGAGTGCATCGACAGCCGCACCCCGCAGGACCCCTTCGGCTGCGACCGCTGGGTGCTGACCGCGGCCGAGGGGGAGACCCCGTACACGGCCTGGGTCGAGGACGCCCGCGTCCGCCTCCGCTCCGAGAGCGTCGGGGGTGCGCCGACCCTGGTCGTCGGCACCGGCTGCCTCTTGGTCAGCGCCGCCTACCGGATCGACGACGGCGTGCTGATCCCCGGCGACGAGGTGACCGGCTCCGACACCTGCTCCGACACGCCGAGCCCCGAGGCCATCCGGCTCCGGGCGCTCCTCTCCGGCCCGATGACGATCGGCGGCACCCCCGACGACGTGCTGCTGGACGGCACGGGCGGAGCGGTCGTCTTCTCGCGGATCCCCGACTGAGGCTCCCGGCGCCCTCGCGAGCCGGGGGAGCGCAGCGGATAGGATCGTCCCTCGTGGTCACCCGTCTCTCGCATCTGTTCGTCCGCACGCTCCGGGAGGATCCCGCCGACGCCGAGGTCGCGGGCCACCGCCTCCTCGTCCGCGCGGGCTACATCCGCCGTCAGGCGCCCGGCGTCTTCGCCTGGCTGCCGCTGGGACTGCGCGTCAAGCGCCGCATAGAGCGGATCATCCACGAGGAGATGGAGGCCGCCGGCGCCCAGGAGGTGCACTTCCCCGCGCTCCTGCCCCGCGAGCCCTACGAGCTCTCGGGCCGCTGGACCGAGTACGGCGACGGCGTGTTCCGCCTGAAGGACCGCAAGGACGCCGACTACATGCTGGCTCCCACGCACGAGGAGTTCTTCACGCTGCTCGTGAAGGACCTCTACTCCTCCTACAAGGACCTGCCCCTGTCGATCTACCAGATCCAGGACAAGTACCGGGACGAGGCGCGGCCCCGCGCGGGCCTCCTGCGCGGCCGCGAGTTCACGATGAAGGACGCGTACTCCTTCGACTACACCGACGCCGGCCTCGACGCGAGCTACCAGCGCCAGCGCGACGCCTACGAGCGGATCTTCGCCCGCCTGGGCCTGGAGTACGTGATCGTGCAGGCCGACGCCGGAGCGATGGGCGGCTCCCGGAGCGAGGAGTTCCTGCACCCCACCCCCGTCGGCGAGGACACCTTCGTCCGGTCGGCGGGAGGGTACGCGGCGAACGTCGAGGCGTACCGCACGCCCGTCCCCGCGGCGCTGCCCGTCGAGGGCCTGCCCGAGGCGCGCGTCTTCGACTCGCCCGACACCCCGACCATCCAGACCCTGGTCGACCTGGCGAACGCGACGCAGCCCCGCCCCGACGGCCGCGCCTGGACCGCCGCCGACACCCTGAAGAACGTCGTCCTCGCGCTCACCGCGCTCGACGGCACCCGCGAGCTCGTGATCGTCGGCCTGCCCGGCGACCGCGACGTCGACCTCAAGCGCGCCGAAGTGGCCTTCGCCCCGGCCGAGGTCGAGGCCGCCACCGCGGAGGACTTCGCGAAGCACCCCGGACTGGTCAAGGGCTACATCGGACCCTGGTCGGCCGAGGGAGCCGTCCTGGGCGAGGAGTCGGCGACCGGCGTCCGCTACCTGCTCGACCCGCGCGTGGTCGACGGCACCGCCTGGATCACCGGGGCCAACGTCTCCGGGCAGCACGTCCTCGATCTGGTCGCCGGCCGAGACTTCCACGGCGACGCCACCGTCGAGGTCGCGGACGTCCGCACCGGCGACGAGGCGCCCGACGGCTCGGGCCCGATCGAGACCGCCCGCGGCATGGAGATCGGCCACGTCTTCCAGCTCGGCCGCAAGTACGCCGACGTCCTCGGGCTGAAGGTGCTCGACGAGAACGGGAAGCTCGTCACCGTCACGATGGGCTCCTACGGCATCGGCGTGACCCGCATCCTCGCCATCATCGCCGAGGCCACCCACGACGACCGAGGACTGCTCTGGCCCGCGAACGTCGCGCCGTTCGACGTGCACGTCATCGCGACCGGCAAGGACGCGGCGGCTCTCGAGCTCGCCGAGTCGGTCGGCGCCTCCCTCGAGGCCGCCGGCCGCGACGTGCTGATCGACGACCGCCCGAAGGTCTCGCCCGGCGTCAAGTTCGGCGACGCCGAGCTGATCGGGGTGCCCGTGATCGTCATCGCGGGCCGAGGAGCGGCCGACGGGATCGTCGAGCTGTGGGACCGCCGGTCCGGCGAGCGCGAGCAGCTCCCGGTCGCCGAGGCGCTCGCCCGGCTGGGCGCCTAGACCCGACACGCCGAGGGCCCCGCCACCGCTTCCCGTGGCAGGCGGGGCCCTCCGTGCGTCGGCAGGATCCGCGGGTGGAACCCCGGGCCGCGTCGGGTACCCTTGAGGGCTGATCCGGGTGAGAGCCCGGCAGGCGAACGACCGCGGTCACCACCGCGGCATCCAAGTGAATAGAGAGAAAGGCCCGCCCGTGGACATCGACCTGAGCGTTCTGCGACTCATGGAGCGCGAGCGCGAGATCCCCTTCGAGGAACTCGTGCAGATCATCGAGCAGGCGATCCTGACCGCCTACCTCAAGCACATCGGCCAGGCCGACGACGCCGACAAGGCCACCGCCGTCGACGCGCGAGTGCACCTCGACCGCAAGACCGGTCACGTCTCGGTCTTCGTGCCCGAGCTCGACGAGGAGGGCGCCGTCGTGGGCGAGGCCGAGGACTCCCCGCGCGACTTCGGCCGCATCGCCGCCTTCGCCGCGAAGCAGGTCATCAACCAGCGCCTGCGCGACATCGCCGACGAGCACGTGCTCGGCGAGTTCAAGGGCCGCGAGGGCGACATCGTCGCCGGCGTCATCCAGCAGGGCCCCAACCCGCGGATGATCCACGTCGACCTCGGCTCCATCGAGGCGATCCTCTCGCCCGAGGAGCAGGTGCCCGGCGAGGACTACAGCCACGGACGCCGCATCCGCGTCTACGTCACGAGCGTCGGCCGCGGACCCAAGGGCCCGTCGGTCCAGGTGTCCCGCACCCACCCGTCGCTGGTGCGCAAGCTGTTCGCCCTCGAGGTCCCCGAGATCGCGTCCGGCGTGGTGGAGATCGTCTCCCTCGCCCGCGAGGCGGGCCACCGCACCAAGATCGCGGTGCGCGCGACCGAGCCCGGCGTGAACGCCAAGGGCGCCTGCATCGGCGAGCTCGGCCAGCGCGTGCGCGCGGTGACCGCCGAGCTCAACAACGAGAAGATCGACATCGTCGACTACTCCTCCGACCTGCCGACCTTCGTCGCCAGCGCGCTCTCGCCCGCCAAGGTGACCAGCGCGTTCGTGATCGACCAGAGCCTCAAGGCCGTCCGGGCGCTCGTCCCCGACTACCAGCTCTCGCTCGCCATCGGCAAGGAGGGCCAGAACGCCCGCCTCGCCGCCAAGCTGACCGGCGCGAAGATCGACATCCAGCCCGATTCGGTGATGGACGGGGAGTGATCCCCGAGCATCGGCCGTGCGGGGGAGCGGTCCCGGAGGGGAGGGAGTAGAGTGGAAGCCGTCAGAACGTGCGTCGGCTGCCGTCTGCGCGCCCCCCGGGCCTCTCTTCTGAGGCTGGTCCTCCACTCGAACGTCCTCGCGGTAGACCCGCGTGCCGTCCGTCCTGGTCGGGGAGCGTGGCTCCACGACACAGCCGACTGCTACGAGCTCGCGGTCAAGCGCCGCGCGTTCGGAAGAGCGTTCCGGACACGCGAGAGCGTGGACGCGAGCGAGCTGGAGCAGTACATCGCACGATCCGGCCGGCTCGGCCCCTCGACCGGAGGGGCCGGAGCAGCGCACGATCACACCATAGAGAACAGGCAGAACGGCCCGTGAACTGATCATGAGCGAAGACTGATGAGCGGCTCGAAATGAGACCCGTCCGTTCGTGACGCCTGCCCCCGTCTTGGGTGCAGGCCCAAGACAGGAGAGAAGTGGCAAAACCACGCGTACACGAGATCGCATCCGAACTGGGTGTCGATAGCAAGGTCGCACTTGCGAAGTTGAAGGAGCTCGGCGAGTTCGTCAAGGGCCCGTCCTCGAGCATCGAACCCCCGGTGGCGCGCAAGCTCCGCCAGGCCCTCCAGGGCCAGGGCGGTTCCTCCGCGGGAGCGTCGGCGACCCCGGCCGCCCCCGCCGCCGGTGCCCGTCCCGGGGCCCCGCGCCCCTCCGGCGCCCGTCCGTCCGCGCCCACGCCCGGCCCGGCCAAGCCGCCCGCTCCGGCGCCCGCACCGCCGATGTCTGTCGCCGAGCGCCAGGCCCAGGCTCAGGCAGCCCAGGAGGCCGCGGCCGCTCAGCGCGCCCAGGCAGCCAAGGACGCGCCCGCCGAGGCCGCCGCTCCGGCTCCGACCGAGGCCCCCGCGGCTCCGGCCGCCGCCGAGAAGCCGGCGTCCGGCGCGACCCCCGGCGGACCCAAGCCCGTGACCCCGCGTCCGGCTCCCGCCGCGAACACCCCGCGCCCCGGCGGCGCCTCGGGCGGCTCCAACCGCCCCGGCGGCACCCCGCGCCCGGGCAACAACCCGTTCGCCAGCAACCAGGGCATGGGACAGCGTCCCGCCGCCCCGCGCCCCGGCAACAACCCCTTCGCCAGCTCGCAGGGCATGGGATCGCGTCCGACCCCGGGCAACATCCCCCGCCCGGCTGCTCCGCGCCCCGGCGCGCCCCGACCCGGCGGACCCGGCATGGGCCAGCGCCCCGCCGGCTTCGGCCAGCGTCCCGGCGGACCCGGCGGCGGAGCAGGACGTCCCGGCGGTGCCGGTCGTCCGGCCGGCGGCGGCTTCCAGCGCCCCGGCGGCGCTCCCGGTGCCGGTGGCGGCTTCGCCCCGCGTCCCGGTGGCGGCGGCGGTCGCGGTCGCGGCCCCGGCGGTGGAACCGCAGGAGCCTTCGGTCGCGGCGGCGGCAAGAGCAAGGCCCGGAAGTCCAAGCGCACGAAGCGTCAGGAGTTCGAGCTCAGGGAGGCCCCGTCGCTCGGCGGCGTCAGCGTCCCCCGCGGCGACGGCAGGACGGTCATCCGTCTGCGCCGCGGCGCGTCGATCTCGGACTTCGCCGACAAGATCGAGGCCATGACCGGCGTGCCGGTGCCCCCCGGCAACCTGGTCACCGTCCTCTTCGCCCTCGGCGAGATGGCGACGGCGACCGAGTCGCTCGACGAGGCCACCTTCGAGGTGCTCGGCTCCGAGCTCGGCTTCAAGATCCAGGTCGTCTCGCCCGAGGACGAGGACAAGGAGCTCCTCGAGGGCTTCGGTCTCGACCTCGAGCAGGAGCTCGACGACGAGACGGACGAGGACCTCGAGATCCGTCCGCCGGTCGTCACCGTCATGGGTCACGTCGACCACGGAAAGACGCGCCTGCTCGACGCGATCCGCAACGCCAACGTCGTCGCCGGCGAGGCGGGCGGCATCACGCAGCACATCGGTGCGTACCAGGTCGTCGCGGAGCACGAGGGCATCGAGCGCCCGATCACCTTCATCGACACCCCGGGTCACGAGGCGTTCACCGCCATGCGAGCTCGCGGTGCCCAGGTCACGGACATCGCGATCCTCGTGGTCGCGGCGGACGACGGCATCATGCCGCAGACCATCGAGGCGCTGAACCACGCCCAGGCGGCCAACGTGCCGATCGTGGTCGCGGTGAACAAGGTGGACAAGCCCGACGCCAACCCGGCCAAGGTGCGCCAGCAGCTCACGGAGTTCGGGCTCGTCGCCGAGGAGTACGGCGGAGACGTCATGTTCGTCGACGTGTCGGCTCGCGCGGGCACCGGCATCCAGGACCTCCTGGACGCCGTGCTGCTCACCGCGGACGCCGGTCTCGACCTGCGCGCCAACCCCAACAAGGAGGCGCGCGGAGTCGCGATCGAGGCGAAGCTCGACAAGGGACGCGGTGCGGTCGCGACCGTGCTCATCCAGTCGGGAACGCTGCGCGTCGGAGACGCGATCGTCGCCGGAACGGCCTACGGCCGCGTCCGTGCGATGGCGGACGAGAACGGCAACGCCGTCCTCGAAGCCGTGCCGTCGCGTCCGGTGCAGGTGCAGGGACTCTCGTCCGTGCCCCGCGCCGGCGACACCTTCCTCGTCACCGAGGAGGACCGCACGGCCCGTCAGATCGCCGAGAAGCGCGAAGCCGCTCAGCGCAACGCCCTGCTGGCCAAGGCCCGCAAGCGCATCTCGCTCGAGGACTTCACCCGTGCTCTCGAGGAGGGCAAGGTCGAGTCGCTCAACCTCATCATCAAGGGCGACGTGTCCGGTGCCGTCGAGGCGCTGGAGGAGTCGCTCGTCAAGATCGAGGTCGACGACTCGGTGCAGCTGCGCATCATCCACCGCGGTGTCGGTGCGATCACGGAGTCGGACGTCAACCTCGCGACGATCGACAACGCGATCATCGTGGGCTTCAACGTCCGCCCCGACCCGAAGGCCCGTGAGCGCGCTGCTCGAGAAGGAGTGGACATCCGCTTCTACTCGGTCATCTACAACGCGATCGAAGAGGTCGAGAACTCGCTCACGGGCATGCTCAAGCCCGAGTTCGAGGAGGTCCAGTCCGGTGTCGCCGAGATCCGCGAGGTGTTCCGCTCCTCCAAGTTCGGCAACATCGCGGGTGTCATCGTCCGCTCCGGCACGATCACCCGCAACTCGAAGGCGCGCGTCATCCGTGACGGCGTCGTGGTCGGGGACAACCTGGCCATCGAGTCGCTGCGTCGCTTCAAGGACGACGTCACGGAGGTCCGTACGGACTACGAGGCCGGTATCGGTCTCGGAAAGTACAACGACATCCAGATCGGCGACGAGATCGAGACGATCGAGATGAAGGAGAAGCCGCGAGGCTGATCCGCTCCACTGGAAGGCCCGGGTCCGCCCGGGCCTTCCGGCGTCTCACGGCGCTGTTCGTGCGGGATCGGGAGGGGACTCTCGTCCTCTGGCGCCCTGCGGGAGGAATCGGGGGCCGCCGGTGTCCCGGAGGTGCGGACCCTCCAGTGGGCGCTTCCGCACCCCCGGGTGCGGGAGACCGACCCCGATCAGGCGCTCCCGTCTCGGTGGGTGCGCCCGCTGAGCGAGCAGCTCGCGAGCAGCGAGCCTGCGGGCGATGTCCGGCTCCCGATCCAGCACCTGAGCCTTCCCTCCCCATCCGGTCCCCGAGGATCAGGGAGCCGCGAGAAGGCACCCCACCCGCGCCGTCGATGACGCGCGGTCGAGGGGCATCACGCCCCAGAAGCAAGGCCCCCTCAAACGCGACCGGTCGTCCGGGCGGAGAGTGGTTGAATGGCGAGCTGAACGGTTCGCCGAGAGAGATGTGAGGACCAGCCATGGCAGATCCGGCCCGGGCGAGGAAGCTCGCCGAACGTATCCAGGTGATCGTCGCGAAGCGGCTCGAGCGCGGTCTCCGCGACCCGCGCCTCGGCTTCGTCACCATCACCGATGTCCAGGTGACCGGCGACCTGCAGCACGCCTCGGTGTTCTACACGGTCTACGGCACCGATGAGGAGCGCGCCGATTCGGCCGCGGCCCTCAAGGCCGCCACCGGCATGCTCCGCACCGAGGTGGGCAGGAACATCACGTCCCGGCTCACGCCGTCGCTCGAATTCATCCTCGACGCGGTGCCCGAGAACGCGAAGCACATCGAGGATCTGCTCGCCGCCGCGCGCAGCCAGGACTCGCAGGTGCAGTCGCTCGCCGCTCAGGCGGACTACGCCGGCGACGCCGACCCCTATGTGAAGCCCCGCGAGGACGACGAGGACTAGGCGCCGAGCCCGAACACCGCGGAGCCCGTGGCGACGTCGACCGATTCCAGGACGACGACGACACGGGCTCCCGGCGTGAGCGGGGCTGGGAGGTCGACGGTGATCTCCGGGTCGAGCAGCTGGACCGAGGAGCGGGTGCGCGCCGAGGAGACGACGATCCCGTGGAAGGAGGCTCCTTCGCGGCCGCGGAGGACGGCGGCCTCGACGATCGCGGTCGCCGCACGGGAGGCGGCTCCGGCCCGGCGGTCGCTCGCGGCGAGGAGCGGCGGGAGCAGGGGCAGCGCCTCGCGCAGCTGCGACGGGATCGTTCCGCCCCGGGACACC
The DNA here is from genome assembly GCF_002931535.1 of Rathayibacter sp. AY1C6. NCBI lineage: Bacteria > Bacillati > Actinomycetota > Actinomycetes > Micrococcales > Microbacteriaceae > Rathayibacter > Rathayibacter sp. AY1C6. The sequence goes on from NZ_PSWC01000001.1 coordinate 285,126, forward strand.
GCGAGGCAGACGGCGAGGCCGAACCGATCGACCAGGCGCCGCAGCGGCGCGGTGACGTGCGCGTACGGCGCGGCGAGAGCCGCCTGCGCAGGATGCTCCGGCGGGGCGCCGTCGAAGGCGGTGTAGCCGGCGCCGCGGAACAGGCTCGCCGCGGCGTACATGATGGCGAGCTGGGCGGGGTCGTCGGTGTCGAGGCGGCGCAGGTAGGCGCCGTAGGCCTCCTCCTCGGGCCACGGGACGCCGAGCGCCGCGGCTCGGGAGCGGAAGGTCGCGACGGTGGCGGGGTCGGCCTCGGGCATGGTCCGGAGGATGCCCACCCCCGCGTCGAGCATCATCGTCGCCGCCGCCATACCGGTCAGCAGCGAGACCTGGGCGTTCCAGCCCTCGACGGCCAGGGGAGCGCGGCGCTCGACCCGGTAGCCGCCGTCGGCGGCGACGATCTCCTCCTCGGGCAGCGTCAGGCTCGCTCCTCCGCGCTCGGCCTCGCGCGCCAGGCGCTCGCGTCCGAACCAGGGGAGGAGGGCGAGGGAGGGGTGCGGATCGCCCGCGTCGACGCTGCGCTGCACGCCCTCGTAGTCGAGCCGGGCCACGCTGCGGACGAGCGCCCGCTCGAGGTGCACCGAGCGCGGCTCCGCCCGCTCGTCGAGGGTCAGCGTCCAGACCAGCGCTCGGCGCGTCTCGTCCGGCAGGAGCGACGCGGTCCCCTCGGAGAGGACCGCGGGGTGCAGCGGGACGCGGCCGTCCGGGAGGTAGTAGGTCTGGCCGCGGCGGCGCGTCTCGGCGTCGAGCGCTCCGCCGGTGCGGACGACCGCGGGCACGTCCGCGATGGCGTAGCGGAGGACGACGCCCTCCGACGTGCGCTCCAGGTGGAGGGCCTGGTCCAGGTCGAGCGAGCCGGGCGGGTCGATCGTCACGAAGGGGAGGTCCGTCCGGTCGACGCGGTCCTCGTCGTCCGCTCCGGCGTCCGCGTGCTCGGCCTCGGCCAGCGCGGCCGGCGGGAACGGGCCGGGCAGGTCGTTCTCGACGCGGACCGCGGCGAGGGCGCGCTGGACGTCCTGGGCGAGGTCGACGTCGAGGGCGCGCTCGACGGCGGCGTCGGGGCGGGGGAGGCGGAGGCGGCGACCGGTCACGGCGCCGACCCTACCCGCCTCCTCCGACGCGGACGGCGGTCGACGGGCCCTCAGGAGCCGGGGAGGAGGTAGCCGTCCTCCGGGCCGCCCGTCGCCAGGCCGTCGGCGAGGAGCCCGGCCAGGGCGCGACCGCGCTGGTCGGCGTCCGGCCAGAGAGACTCCACCTCGGCCGCGGTGACCGGGCCGTGCGCGGCGCGCAGCTCGGCGAGGATGAGGCCGCGGACCTGGCGGTCCGAGCCCTCGAACCGCTTCTGCTTCGCCTTCACGGGCCCGGTGTGCTCGGGGTACCCCTCCGCCCGCCAGCGGCAGAGGTCGCGGATCGGGCACTCGTCGCAGCGCGGAGCGCGGGCGGTGCAGACGATCGCCCCCAGCTCCATCGCGCCCGCGTTGAAGGCCGCCGCCTCGGAGAGCGACTCGGGCAGCAGCGCCGACATCGCAGCGAGGTCGGCCCTCGCGCGGGGCGGACCGGGCTCCGCCGCTCCGTCGACCGCGCGCGCGAGGACCCGGCGGACGTTGGTGTCGACCACGGGGTGCCGCCTCCCGTAGGCGAACACGGCGATGGCGCGGGCGGTGTAGTCGCCGATGCCGGGCAGCGCGAGGAGGGTCTCGACGTCGTCAGGGACCACGTCGCCGTGCTCCTCGGCTATCGCCACGGCACAGGCGTGCAGGCGCAGGGCCCGCCGCGGGTAGCCCAGGGACTGCCAGGCGCGCACCGCCTCGCCGGGCGGGACGGCGGCGAGTGCGGAGGGTGTCGGCCAGCGCTCCAGCCACTCCGCCAGACGCGGGACGACGCGGACCACCGGGGTCTGCTGCAGCATGAACTCGCTGACGAGCGTGCCCCAGGCGGGGAAGCCCTCGCGGCGCCACGGCAGGTCGCGGGCGCTCGTGCGGAACCAGGCGGTGATCGCGTCGGCGAGAGGGTCGGAGGGCATCAGCCCACACTAGGCGGCGGCGCGTATCGTGGGCGGATGACCAGGTGGGCTCCGCAGAAGGCCGATGTGCTCGACGCTCTCGCGGCGGAGGTGCTTCACAACTACGGGCGCGGACGGGTCAAGGTCGGGATCGACGGCGACGACCCCGCGGTGAGCGCGGCGTTCGCGGTCGACCTCGCGGAGGCGCTCCGCCGGGCCGGCAAGGACGCGATCGTCGCGCACCTCGCCGACTTCCGACGTCCCCGCGCCGATCGGGACGACCCCGCCGTGCCCGAGGAGCAGCGCTCCTACGCGGCCGGGTACGACTACGAGCTCCTGCGCCGCGTGCTGCTCGATCCGTTCACCCTCGGCGGCAGCACCGGGTTCGTGCTCGCGGGCTTCGACGCAGTGCGCGACGAGGCGCGGCAGGCGCGCTGGCGGACCGCCGGCCGCGACGCGGTGCTGCTCGTCGACGGCGAGTTCGCCCTCCGGCCGGAGCTGCGCGGAGCGTGGAGCACCAGCATCCGCCTCGACACGCAGGAGCCGCCGGTGGACGCGGCGTACCGCGCCACGACGGACCCGCGCCGGCTGGCGGGGATCCTCGTCGACGTCCGCGATCCGGAGCAGCCCCGGCGCCTCTTCGCCGACTCCTGCTGAGCCTCGGGACGGAGGCCGCCGCCGCGGGCGGCGTCCGTCCGACAGGGCCGCGGGCTCAGACCAGGGCGGCGCGGCGCACGACCTCCGCCGGCGGCACGAAGGCGCCCGCCCGCTCGACCTCGTGCACCAGGTCGACCAGCAGCTGGTTGACCGGTGCCTCGCGCCCGCCGCGGTGAGCGGTGCGGACCACGGCCCCGGCCAGGTGGTCGATCTCGCTCGGCACTCCGCGGCGGACGCTCTGCAGCGTCGACCCGGGGTTCGGCACCTCGCCCATCCGCGCGGCCATCCGGCGGGGGAGCAGCTCGACCAGGGGCAGGGGAGCGGCGGCCAGGGCGCGGACGGACGTGTTCGAGAGTCCCTGCAGCGAGCCGAAGCGGACGCCAGACGCGAAGCCCGTCCGGGCGGCCTCGCGCATCGACCGGGCGAGGACGCGCCGCAGCCCCGGATCGTCGATCGTCTCCTGGACCGAGAGCCCGGTGATCGCGGGCAGGGCGTTGACCTCGTTGATCAGCAGCTTCGTCCACTGCGCTCCGGTGAAGTCGTCGGTGACGGCGGTGGGGACCGCCTCGCCGAGCACGGCGGCGGCCCGTCGCACGTCGTCGTCGGCCGGGCGGCCGGGGACGCCGAGCGTGGTCGTGGCAGGAGCCGTGACGGTGACGCGGCCGGGTTCGAGGTGGCTCGCGGCGAAGAGGGCGAGAGCACCCACGAGCCGGGCGTCGCGCACCTGCCGGGCCGCCGCGGTGAGCCCGTCCAGTCCGTTCTGGACGACGACGACGAGGGTGCCGTCGACCGTGCGGCGGTTGGTGCGCAGCGCGTCCTCGGCGTCCTGCGCTTTCGTGCAGACGAAGGCGAGATCGGGCACCAGGTCGAGGGACTCGCCGCAGCGGACCCAGGCGGTGTGCTCGCCCCACGCCCCGTCGAGCCGGATCCCCGACCGGCGGATCGCGGTGAGGTGGTCGCCTCGGGCGGTGACCTCGACGTCGTGCCCGGCGCGGTCGAGAAGGGCGGCGATGGTGCCGCCGACGGCGCCTGCTCCGAGTACTGCGATCCTCATCCGGACAGCCTAGGACGGGCGGGCGAGGGCTCCGGCTCCACCCCGGGGGTACTCCCGATCCGTCCGTGTATCCTCGCACCCGTGCTCGAGACCCCCGCCCCGGCTCCGAACGGGATCCTCCTGCTGGACAAGCCCGGCGGCATCACCAGCCACGACCTCGTCTCGCGGACCCGCCGCCGCGCGGGGACCCGCAAGGTCGGCCACGCGGGGACGCTCGATCCGATGGCGACCGGGCTGATGATCCTCGGTCTCGGCCCCTCGACGCGCCTGCTCACCTACCTCGTCGGCCTCGACAAGCAGTACGAGGCGACGATCCGGCTGGGCTCCTCCACCACCACCGACGACCAGGAGGGCGAGGTGCTCGCCTCGGCGGAGCCCGGCCTCGTCGCGGCCCTCGCCCCGGAGTCGGTGTCCGACGCGATCGCGGCCCTCACCGGAGCGATCGAGCAGGTCCCGAGCACGGTCAGCGCGATCAAGGTGGACGGCCGCCGCGCCTACGCCCGCGCCCGCGACGGCGAGGAGGTCGTGCTCGCCTCCCGCCCCGTGACCGTCTCGGAGTTCGCCGTCCTGGCGAGCCGCCCGGTCGAGGGGTTCCTCGACCTGGACGTGCGCGTCACCTGCTCCTCCGGCACCTACATCCGCGCGCTCGCCCGCGACCTGGGCGCGTCCCTCGGAGTCGGCGGCCACCTGACCGCGCTGCGGCGCACCGCGGTCGGCCCCTTCTCCGTGGCCCAGGCCGGCGAGATCGACGAGCTCGACGTCCCCGCCGCGCTCCTGCCGCCGACGCTCGTGGCGGGCGAGCTGTTCCCCCTGCTGCGCCTCGACGCCCAGGAGGCGGGCGATCTCGCGAACGGCAAGCGCATCCCGGCCCCGGAGGCGGTGGCGGGCGCGAAGGGCCTCCTCGCCGCGGTCGGCCCGGGGGAGCGGCTGATCGGCCTCGCCGAGCGGCGCGGCACCCAGCTCAAGAGCGTCGTCAACTTCCCGACCGAGGACCTGCGGACGGCCGCCTCGTGATCGAGTGGTTCACGATCCTCCAGGTGGGGATCGCCGTCGCGGCCGGCCTGCTCTGCCTCGTGCTCGGGCTGCTCGCCCGCCGTCCCTCGGACGTCTCGGTCGGCGCGACGGCGATCGTCGAGCTGCTGCTGATCGTCCAGCTGGCGGTCGCGATCGTGTCGCCGCTGGTCGGCAACCGCCCGTCGGGGAGCCTGCCGGAGTACTACATCTACCTGATCTCGGCGCTGCTCCTGCCGCTCGCTGCCGGGTTCTGGGCGCTCATCGAGCGGAGCCGCTGGAGCACCGTGATCCTGGGCGTCGCCTGCCTCTCGATCGCGGTCATGGTCTACCGGATGCACCAGATCTGGTTCTTCCAGAGCGCCTGATCGGGCCCGCCACCGGGCCCGGCCCGGCGAGCGCCTAGCATGGACGTGCGATGTCGAAACCAGCCAGCGATGCGTCCGGACGGGCCGCTCACGACCCCTCAGTCCCCTCGGCCCCCGGGAGCGGAGAGCCGACCCGTTCCGCCCGCTCGCGCGGGATCGGCAGCCTCCTGGTCGTGGTCTACGGGATCCTCGCGCTCGCCGCGACGGGGCGCTCCGTCTTCCAGATCATCGACCGGTTCGACGAGGCGCCGCTGGCGTTCTCGCTCTCGGCGCTCTCGGCCGTCGTGTACATCGTCGCGACGATCGCCCTGATCGTCCCGGGCCGCGCTTGGCAGCGGGTCGCGTGGGTGACGATCACCTTCGAGCTGGTGGGCGTGCTCGTGGTCGGCGCGCTCAGCCTCCTCGCTCCGCAGCTCCTCGGGCTCGCGAGCGCCGACCCGTTCGGGCGCCAGTCGACGGTGTGGGCGGCCTTCGGCGCCGGCTACCTGCTCATCCCGCTCGTCCTGCCCGTGCTCGGTCTCTGGTGGCTCCGCGTGCAGGGGCGGCGCACGGCCCGGGCGGCCGCCTGATGCGCGTCGAGACCCGCCCCGGCGACCTGGCCGGGATCGGACCCTCCGCCGTCACGATCGGCAAGTTCGACGGCGTCCACTCCGGGCATCGGGCCGTCATCGGCCGGCTGCACGAGCGGGCCCGCGAGCAGGGGCTCGCCGCCGTCGTCGTCACCTTCGACCGCAATCCGCTCAGCGTGATCGCGCCGGAGAAGTGCCCGCCCGTCCTGGTCGGCAACGAGCAGAAGCTCGAGCTCCTCGCCGGGACCGGCGTGGACGCGACGCTGCTGCTCACCTTCGACGAGGCGTTCCGGGCGCTCTCGCCCGAGCAGTTCGTCGAGCAGGTGCTGGTGGAGGCGCTCGAGGCCCGCGTGGTCCTCGTCGGCTCCGACTTCCGCTTCGGCGCCCGGGGAGCGGGCGACGTCGACCTGCTGCGCGTGCTTGGCGGGCAGCACGGATTCGAGGTGGAGCTGATCGACGACGTGCGGCCCGAGGACGGGCGCCGCGTCTCCTCCACCTGGATCCGCGAGCTGCTGGCCGAGGGCGATGTGGAGCACGCGACGCGCCTGCTCGGGCACGAGCCCGTCGTCCGCGGCGTGGTCGTGCACGGAGCGAAGCGCGGCCGCGAGCTGGGCTTCCCGACCGCGAACCTCTCGCCGGAGTCGCAGGGCCTGATCCCGGCCGACGGCGTCTACGCGGGCCGGCTCACCACCGACGGCGTCACGCATCCCGCCGCGATCTCGGTCGGCAGCAACCCGACCTTCGTCGGAGTGCCGCCCAAGCAGGTCGAGGCGTACGTGCTCGATCAGACGCTCGACACCCTCGACCTCTACGATCGCGTGGTCGACGTGGCGTTCGTCGGCCGGATCCGCGGCCAGGTCGCCTACGAGGGCGTCGAGCCCCTCATCCGCCAGATGAACCACGACGTGGTGCAGGTCCGCGAGGTCCTCGGCATCGACTGAGCGGGATGCCGGGCGCCGCCTAGCAGGGGCCGCGGGCCCGCACCAGCGGGAGAGGTCCCGGGGCCATCGGCGTACCGTGGCCGCATGAGCGAAACCCCCTCCGACTCGGCGCGCCCCCTCGCGCTCGTCACCGGCGCGACCGGCTACATCGGCGGCCGGTTGACGCCGCGCCTCCTCGAGGCGGGCTTCCGGGTGCGCGTCCTGGTGCGCGACCCGCGCAAGCTGGTCGACGTGCCGTGGGCGGAGGAGGTCGAGGTCGCCCAGGGCGATCTCGGCGATCCGGAGTCGCTGGAGGCCGCGGTCGAGGGCGTCGACGTCCTCTACTACCTCGTCCACTCGATGGGCTCGGGCAACGATCACGCCCACTTCGAGGAGGTCGAGAGCCGCGCCGCGCACAACGTCGCCACGGCCGCGGAGTCGGCCGGCGTCGGCCGCATCGTCTACCTGGGCGGCCTGCACCCCGAGGGCCAGGAGCTCTCTAAGCACCTCCGCTCGCGCGCGGAGGTGGGCCGGATCCTGATGGAGTCGGGAGTGCCGACGATCGCCCTGCAGGCGGGCGTGATCATCGGCTCCGGGTCGACCTCGTTCGAGATGGTGCGCCACCTCACCGACGTGCTGCCGTACATGCCCGCGCCGCAGTGGGTGCGCAACTTCATCCAGCCGATCGCCGTGCGCGACGTGCTGCACTACCTGATCGGCTCCGCGTCGCTCGAGGACGCCACGCTCAACCGCACCTTCGACATCGGCGGGCCCGACGTGCTCCGCTACGGCCAGATGATGAACGGCTACGCGGTCGAGGCCGGGCTCCCGCAGCGGCCGATCGCGTCCCTGCCGGTGTTCACCCCGTGGCTGGCCTCGCAGTGGGTCAACCTGGTCACGCCGATCCCGCGCTCGCTCGCGGTGCCCATCATCGCCTCGCTGCAGTACGACTGCGTCGTGCACGAGCAGGACATCCGCGCGCTCATCCCCGACCCCGAGGGCGGGCTGACCTCCTACCGCCGCGCCGTCCGGCTCGCGCTGGGAAAGATGCAGGCGGGCGAGATCGAGACGAGCTGGCAGAACGCGGAGGTCGTCGGCGCTCCCAGCGATCCGCTGCCGAGCGACCCGGAGTGGGCCGGCCACACGGTCTACGTGGACCTCAAGGAGCGCCGCACCCAGGCCGACCCGGCCAAGCTCTGGCGCGTCATCGAGGGCATCGGCGGCACCAACGGCTGGTACTCCTTCCCGCTCGCATGGGTGATCCGCGGCTGGATGGACCGCCTCGTCGGGGGAGTGGGCCTGCAGCGCGGGCGCCGCGACTCCGCGCGCCTGCACGCCGGCGACGCCCTCGACTTCTGGCGCGTCGAGGAGATCGAGCGGCCGAAGCTCCTGCGCCTGCGCGCCGAGATGAAGGTGCCCGGCGGGGCCTGGCTCGAGATGCGCGCCGAGCCCTCCGTAGACGGCGGCTCGGTCTACACGCAGCGTGCGGTCTTCTTCCCGCAGGGCCTCGCGGGCAGGCTCTACTGGTTCGCGATCCTGCCCTTCCACGGCATCATCTTCAACGGCATGGCCAACCGCATCACGGCCACCGCGGCCGACCTGCCGGACTCCGGCGACGAGCGCTCCCCTGGCGGGCGCCGGGTGCAGCGGTGACAATGGAGGGGTCCGGCGGCCGCGAGGCCGCCCGGGACGCCGACGAGAGGAGCACGATGAGCGAACGGTCGAGTACGGACGCGGGGCGCGGACTCCAGCTGGGGAAGGTCCTCTTCATCGGGGACAGCATCATCCAGGCGGGAGCCTGGGGCGAGTGGCTGACGGAGTCGACGGTCGTCGACGAGGGAGTCGGAGGGGCCACCACGGCGGACGTCGTCGCGCGGCTCGCCGAGCTGGTCGCGCAGGAGCCGGACACGGTGGTGCTGCTGATCGGCACCAACGATCTCGCCTGGCACCGCACGACGGAGCACGTCGTGCGCAACATCGAGACGATCGTCGCGACGTTCCGGCGCGATCTTCCGGACGTGCGCATCCTGGTGACCTCGGTCCTGCCGCGCGGACACGAGTTCGCACCGCAGATCCGCGAGATCAACCGCCACCTGTGGCAGTTCGCGCCCACGGCGCACGCAGGCTACCTCGACCTGTGGCCGGTGCTCGCGGGGGAGGACGGCGGACTGCTCGAGCAGTACTCGCCGGACGGCCTGCACCTCAACGAGGACGGCTACCGCGCCTGGCGCGAGGCACTGGGCCCGGCGCTCGAGGCGGTCGTGCGGATGCCTCCGCGGACCCGCCCGATCACGCTGCCCTACGACGAGTTCGCGCGGCCGAAGACGGCCTAGCGCAGCACAGTGGAGGGGGAGTCGACCGCAGGGTCGGCTCCCCCTCCGTCATTCCGCGGCCAGGGCGGCCTCGAAGGCCGCGAGGGCGTCCGCGGAGAAGAGGACGAACCGGACCTCGTCGAGTGCGCCGTCCGCGGTCGCCTCGCGGACCGTCTCCACCGCGATGCGCGCCGCGTCGTCCATCGGCCAGCCGTAGACGCCTGCCGAGACGGCCGGGAAGGCGAGCGTCCGCGCGCCGAGGCCGACAGCGGTGCGCACCGACTCGCGGGAGGCCGAGGCGAGGACGGCGCTGCGGTCCTCCGACCACGAGTGGACGGGACCGACGGTGTGCACGACCCAGCGGGCGGGGAGGCGGCCGGCGGTCGTGGCGACCGCGGAGCCGGCGGGCAGGCCGTCCGGCAGCTCGGCCCCGCGGAGCCGGCGGCACTCGGCGAGGATCTCCGGCCCGCCCGCGCGGTGGATCGCGCCGTCGACGCCGCCGCCGCCGAGGAGCGACGAGTTCGCCGCGTTCACGATCGCGTCGACGTGCTCGCGGGTGAGGTCGCCGCGCACGGCTCTCAGGGTGATCACGACTCCTCCTCCAGGCTTCGTCCGAGGGCAGCGATCGCCGCAGGTCCCACGCGGCAGCAGCCGCCGATCAGATCCGCTCCCGCCGCGCGCCAGGAGGCGACCAGCGCGGGGTCGAAGGCCGCGTCGCCTGCCCAGCGACGCTCGACGGCGTCCCACTCCTCGCCGCTGTTCGGGTACACGACGACCAGCTTGCCGGTGACGGAGCGGGCGATGCGGACCGCCTCGGCGACGTCGCCGGGCGGGCAGCAGTTCACTCCCACGCCGACGACCTCCTCGGAGGCGGCGGCGACGGCGAGCGCCTCGGCCAGGGGCTCGCCGGACGCGGTGCGGCCCGAACGGCCGCTCACGCAGATCCAGGCGGGGACCGAGGAGCCCGCGAGGGCCTTCACGACGGCCCGCACCTCCCGCACCGACGGGATGGTCTCGACAGCGAGCAGGTCGGGCCCGGCCGCGGCCAGGGTCTCCAGGCGCGGGCGGTGCCAGGCGGCGAGCTCGCCGCCGGTGAGGCCGTCGTCGCCGCGGTACTCGGAGCCGTCGCCGAGGCTCGCGCCTTAAGGGCCGACGGAGGCGGCGACCCAGCCGCTCTGCGCGCGCCGGGCCAGGTCGACGCTCTCCCGGAGGGCGCGCTCCGCGAGGCCCGGGGCCAGGCCCGCGGCCGCGAATCCGCTCGCGGACACCTGGTAGCTCGCGGTCACCGCGACCCGGGCGCCCGCCTCGGCGAAGGCGCGGTGCGCGGCGACGACCCGGCCGGGCTCCTCCAGCAGGACCCGGGCGCTCCAGAGCGAGGAGTCCACCGCGGCGCCCTGCGCCTCCAGCTCCGTGCCCAGGCCCCCGTCGAGCAGCAGCGGGCGCACCCGCGCCGCGGCGACGAGGCCTGCGGTCACGAGCGGTTGTTGGAGAGCTCGAAGATCTTCACGAGCTCGGCGATCGCCGCCTCGCGGGCGTCTCCGCCCTCCTCGAACATCGCGGTGATGTGCGTGCGGAGGTGGTTCTCGACGATGAGCTTGTTGAGCGAGCCGAGCGACTTCTGGATCGCGAGGGACTGCGTGACGATGTCGACGCAGTAGTCCTCGTTCTCGATCATCCGCTCGAGGCCGCGCATCTGGCCGCCCAGGATCCGGGCACGGTGCAGCGAGCGCTTCTTGAGGTCCTCGATCACTCCTCCAGCCTACGCGCCGCAGGCGGTACCCGGGCGGGGTATGCGCGCCTACGATCGAGGGGTGAGCACCCGCAAGCCGTCCCGCGCGACCGCCGCCCGCTACCCCTCGCGCGACCGCGCCCGCATGGCGCTCGCGCCCGGGATCCTCGGCGCGATCGTGCTGCTGGCAGGGCTCGCCCTCGTCGGCTCCGACGCCTACGACTTCATCCGCTACCCGGTCGCGATCCTCGCGGCGGTCATCGGCTGGTTCGCGATCCAGGCGCGCGCACTCCTCTGGCTGATCGGGCTCGTCCCGGTGCTCGTGCTGTGGAACCCGGTGCTGCCGTTCGCCTTCCCGGACGCGATCTGGTCCTCGCTGAGCCTCGCCGCGGTCGGCGTCTTCGTGGCGGCGGGCCTCGTCATCCGCGTCCCGACCCCGGAATGACGACGAGCGCGACCGTCCGCGCGGCGGAGCGCCGACCGGACCGCCCCGAGGAGTAGACTGGCGGCGCACCCGCACGCCGGGGATGCTGCGACCGGGTCCCAGACCCGTTGCTCGGAGCTCCCGACGGCCACCGGATGCACCGACGCCCGACGCCTCTCCGGAGGCGATCCGGCGGATGCACGGCGACGGCAGCGCGCGGGAACCCCTCCTCCGCCCCCCGTCACACATCGAGGAGGAGCATGGCTCGCAGCGGCCAGCGTCAGTCCGGTCAGACGCGACGAGCGTCGAACGCCGCCGGGAGCCGACCCCGATCGCGCTCGCGCGGCGTGGACAACGCGGGGATCATCCCGATCCTCGCCCGCCGCGTCCGCGAGGTGGAGGCGAAGGCCCAGACCGGCAAGGTCGGACCGACCAACCGGACGAAGTTCCTGGTGATCGCCCTCCTGATGCGCGAGGAGCGCAAGCGGGTCAAGGTCGATCCCTCGCTCAGCGACGCGCAGCGCGCCGAGGAGATGAAGCGCCTCGACGGCATCGCCACGATCCTGGCCAAGACGGCCGCCCGCGACACCAGCCTGATCGCGCTGCTCGAATCGGAGGCCGGCGTCACGGCGGCCGCGCAGAAGCTCCGCCGCGACTGGCTGCTCGAGGCGGGCGCGGAGCTCAGCCCCGACGAGCTGCTCATCGTGACCGAGCCGGAGCCCAAGCCCGAGGTGCCGGTCAACCAGGTCGTGCCGCAGTCGGTGCGCGCCCGGCAGCTGGCGAACCCCTTCCTCCCGCCGGACTTCTCGATCGCCGAGGCCTCGGCCCCGGCGCCGCGCCGCCGGCTCGACGACTGGGAGCTGCTCGGGCCGCTCTTCAAGGCGTTCGAGTACGGAGCGGGCGGACGGGCCGCGAGCATGGAGCTCCCGGAGCCGCCGAAGCTCGACCGGGTCTCGCCGCGCGGCCGCGAGCTGATGCCGCACCAGGCGCGCTTCATCGAGAGCGCCCGCGAGGGGCACCGCAGCTTCCTGCTCGCCGACGAGCCGGGTCTGGGCAAGACCGCGCAGAGCCTCCTCGCCGCCTCGGTGGTCGGGGCGTACCCGCTGCTCGCGGTGGTGCCGAACGTGGTCAAGATGAACTGGGCGCGCGAGGTCGAGCACTGGACCCCGCAGCGGCGCGCCACGGTCATCCACGGAGACGGCGGCACGCTCGACGCGTTCGCCGACGTGGTCATCGTCAACTACGACATCCTCGACCGGCACATCGGCTGGCTCGGGAGCCTGGGCTTCCGCGGCATGGTCGTCGACGAGGCGCACTTCATCAAGAACCTCCGCTCGCAGCGCTCGCAGAGCGTGCTCGCGCTGGCGTCGAGGATCCGTGAGACCACTCCGGGGCACGATCCGCTGATGATCGCGCTGACCGGCACCCCGCTGATCAACGACGTCGACGACTTCCGCGCCATCTGGCGCTTCCTCGGCTGGATCGACGAGACCAAGCCGGGACCGGAGCTGATGGGCCGCCTCGAGGAGACCGGCCTCACCCCCGCCGACACGGGCTTCTACCCGGAGGCGCGCGAGGCCGTGATCGACCTCGGCATCGTCCGGCGCAAGAAGATCGACGTCGCCGCCGACCTGCCGTCGAAGCGGATCGTCGATCTGCCCGTCGAGCTGGACGACGACCTCGGCCGCTCCATCCAGAAGGCCGAGCGCGAGCTCGGCGCCCGCATGCTGCAGCGCTTCAGGGCGGTCACCTCCTCGATCACGCACGAGCTCGACGACGACGAGCGCGAGCGGTTCATCCGCATCGTGGCGCAGAGCGAGCTCGAGGAGTCGAAGTCGGCCAAGACCGGCGAGAACGTCTTCACCATGGTGCGCCGGATCGGCCAGGCCAAGGCGGCGCTGGCCGCCGACTACGCCTCGCAGCTGGCCCGCTCGGTGGGCAAGGTCGTCTTCTTCGCGAAGCACATCGACGTGATGGACCAGGCGGAGGACACCTTCGAGAAGCGCGAGCTGACGTCCGTCTCCATCCGCGGCGACCAGACCGCGGCGTTCCGCCAGACGCAGATCGACGCCTTCAACGAGGACCCGGACGTCTCTGTCGCCGTCTGCTCGCTCACCGCGGCGGGAGTCGGCGTGAACCTGCAGGCGTCCTCCAACGTGGTGCTCGCCGAGCTGTCGTGGACCTCGGCCGAGCAGACGCAGGCGATCGACCGCGTGCACCGCATCGGCCAGGAGGAGCCGGTGACGGCGTGGAGGATCATCGCGGCGCACACGATCGACGCGAAGATCGCGGAGCTCATCGACGCCAAGGCCGGTCTCGCCGCCCGGGCGCTCGACGGCGCGGACGCCGAGACGGCCTCGGCCGACACGGTGCAGCTGGACGCCCTCATGCACGTCCTGCGCGAGGCGATCGGCTGAGCGCACCCGGCCGGGCCGGCTGAGAGCTCAGCCGGTCCGGGCGAGCGGTGCGGCGAAGAAGTCCTTCTCGAACGAACTCGACCGCAGGAACGCGTCCCTCATCGCGGCGCGCTCCCTCGGTGAGGCGTCGCGGGCGGCCTGCTCCGTGAACTCGATCGCCCGCTCGGTGGCCGTCGCGAAGACCGGGTCGCCGTAGGTGAGCAGCCAGTCCGCGTAGGGGTGCTCGGGGTGCCCGGAGGCGGCGAGGCGCGACCCGACGTCGGCGTAGAGCCAGAAGCAGGGGAGCAGGGCGGCGACGATCTCGCCGTAGCCGCCGCCCGCGGCGACCGCGAGCAGGTGGTCGGTGTAGCCGCGGGTCGCGGGCGCGGGAGCCGCGTCCCTGGTCCCGAGCCGGTCGCGGTGCAGCTGCGCCTCCGCCGCGAGGGCGGACGCCGAGCCCTCGGCCCAGAAGACCTGCTCGGCGGTGGTCGGCGCGCGCTGCGCCGCCACGGCCAGGACGCGGGCGTACTCGGTGAGGTAGAGAGCGTCCTGCTCGAGGTACCACTCGAAGTCCTCCCGCCCGAGGGAGCCGTCGCCGAGGGCCCGCACGAACGGGAGCGCGTCGATCTCGTCGCGGAGGGTCCGGGTCCTCTCCCAGACGTCCGCGCAGAACGCCGGAGGACGTTGCCGGTGGAAGTGGTCGATCGGGCCGTTGCCGGAGCCGACCTCGAGAGCGTCGGCGGCGCGCAGGGCGCCGGTCAGCCACTCCTTGGCCTCCGTCAGCGCCTCGACCAGGGCGTCGGAGGAGGTGTCGCGCCCGGCCAGGAGCGTCGCCATCGCGGACGAGAGCGAGCACCCGGTGCCGTGCGTGTTCGAGGTGGCGACACGCTCGCCGGGGACCTCGCGCACGAGGCCGTCGGGGGTGACGATCGCGTCCGGGGTGGCGGGGCCGTCGAGGTGGCCGCCCTTCACCAGCACGGCGGCGTCGAGGGCGCGGGCGAGCATCGCCCCCTGCGCGAGCGCGGCCGGCCAGTCGGAGGCGGTCGGCTCTCCGGCGAGCACGCCCAGCTCGGGGAGGTTCGGCGTCACCAGGTCGGCGCGGAGGAGCAGGTCGCGCACGGCGTCCTCGGCTTCGGGAGCGAGCAGCCGGTGACCGCTGGTCGCGACCATCACCGGATCCACGACCACGACGGGCGGGCGGACCTCGTCGAGCCACTCGGCGACGACTCCGGCGTACTCGGCCGTGGCGAGCATCCCGATCTTCACCGCGTCGATCGTGACGTCGTCGCTCACCGCGTCGAGCTGCTCGCGGAGGAACACGGCGGGTGGCAGGTGCACGGAGCGGACCCCGTGCGTGTTCTGCGCGACGAGCGCGGTGACGACCGCCATGCCGTAGCCGCCGAGCGCGCCGATCGACTTGAGGTCGGCCTGTACGCCGGCACCGCCGGTCGGATCGGTGCCGGCGATGCTGAGGACACGGGGGACGCGGGCGCCGGCGGTCATCGGTCCCACTCCGCTCGGATCAGGCGGGCGGCCGCCGCGGGGTCGGCGGCCGTGCAGAGCGCCGACACGACCGCGAGCCCGGCCGCACCGGCGAGGCGGAGTGGCCCCGCGTCCGCGGCTCCGACTCCGCCGATGGCGACGCAGGGCAGCGCCGCGGCCGCGGCGAGGGCGGCGAACCCGTCGACACCGAGGGGAGCGGGGTGGTCGGGCTTGGTCGCGGTGGGCCGGATGACGCCGACGCCGAGGTAGTCGACCGTCCCCGCGGGCAGGGCGCGGACGGCGGCGAGGTGCTCGGGGGTGTTCGCGGTGAGCCCGATCACCGCGTCGGGACCGAGCAGCGAGCGGGCGGCGGTGACGGGGAGGTCGGACTGCCCGAGGTGGACGCCGTGGACGCGGGCGCCCGCGAGGCGGGCGGCGAGGGCGACGTCGACGCGGTCGTCGACCAGCAGGGTCGTGCGCTCGTCGAGGACGGCGGCGACGGCCCGGGTCAGGGCGACGAGCTCGGCGGCGGAGGCGTCGTGATCGCGGATCTGCACGGTCGTGACTCCGCCTCGGACGGCGGCAGCGGCCACGGCGGGCACGCCGCGCGGGCCGCACTGGGCGGTGTCCGTGACGAGGTAGAGCGAGAGGTCGAGGCTCATGCGATCCGCGCCCCGGCCTCGGCGTCGGCCGGCTGGAGGGCAGCGAGGCCGTCGAGGAGGCCGACGGCGAAGGACCCGGGACCGCTGCTCGCAGCGGCGGCCCGCTCGGCGGCGAGGCCCCAGACCGCGGAGGCGCTGACGGCCGCGTCGAGCGGGCGGGCGCCCGCGCCGAGGAACGCCGCCATCACGGCGCCGAGCGCGCAGCCGCCGCCGGTCACGCGGGTCAGCAGCGGGTGGCCCCCCGTGACCCGAACGATCCGCTCGCCGTCGGTGACGAGGTCGACCGCTCCCGAGACGGCGACCACGCCGCCGGTGCGGCGGGCGAGGACGCGGGCGGAGTCGAGCGCCTGCTCGGCGGTGTCGACGGCGTCCACACCGCGGCCGCCCGCACCGGCTCCCGCGAGGGCGAGGATCTCGGAGGCGTTGCCGCGGATGATCGCCGGCCGCGCCTCGAGCAGGTCCACCGCCAGAGCGGTGCGGACGGGCAGAGGGCCGACGGCGACCGGATCGAGCACCCAGGGGGTGCCGGCGCGTCCGGCCGCGGCGACCGCCTCGCGAGCACCCTCGCGCTGCTCCGCTCCGGGCGTGCCGAGGTTGACGAGCACCGCGGAGGCGAGGCCCGCGAAGACGCCCGCCTCGCCGGGCAGGTCGCACATCGCCGGGCTGGCGCCGAGGGCCAGAAGGCTGTTGGCGGTGAAGCCGGTGACGACCGCGTTCGTGATGCACTGCACCAGGGGCCCGGCGGCGCGGAGCTCGGCGAGATCGCGACCCACGGAGGCCGGGTCGGGCGCCGTGTCGGCGGGGAGGGTCGGGTGGACAGGCGTGCGAATGCTCATTCGCGACATCCCTTCGCTAGTACGAACTAGATCAGGTTCAACGGGTCTTCTCTCAGCCCTGGCGGGCACCCCGTGTCACTGCGCACGACCCTAGCAGCGGGCGCGGGCGCGCTCGCTTCTGCAGTGCGAGAGGAGGGAGCGGGCCGTCGTCGCCCCTTCGCCCGGGAGCGGCCGCTCAGCCGGTGAGGATCGTCGAGTCGCCGCGCGGCCCCACCGCGACGCGGAGGCCGATCGGCAGCCGCTCGCGCATCGCGTCGACGTGGCTGATCAGGCCGATCGTCCGACCGCCCGACCGCAGCTCGTCGAGCGTGCTGAGCGCCGTCTCGAGCGTCTCGGCGTCGAGCGAGCCGAAGCCCTCGTCGATGAACATGGTCTCGAGCGAGATGCCGCCGGACTGCGCTGTCACCACATCGGCGAGGCCGAGGGCGAGGGCGAGCGAGGCGAGGAACGTCTCGCCACCGGAGAGCGAGGCGGGCTGCCGGCGGACGCCGGTGAAGGCGTCGAGCACGTCGATCCCGAGGCCGGAGGCGGCGCCGCGGTAGGCGAGCGAGTCGTCGTGGGCGAGGGCGTAGCGGCCGCTGGTCATCGCGTCGAGGCGGAGGTTCGCCGCGGTCACGATCTCCTCCAGGCGTCCGGCGAGGGCGAAGGCCTCGAGGTCCATCCGGCGCGTGTTCTGCCCCCGGCCGGAGACGGTCTCGGCCAGCGCGCGCAGCTCCTCGTGGCGGCGGAGGCGCTCACCCAGCACCGCGAGGCGGCCCGCGGCCGTCGCGGTGAGCTCGGCCAGGCGCTCCGAGCGGTGCTCGAGCACGGAGAGGCCGGCTCGCGCCTCGTCGCGACGGGCGGAGGCTTCGCGCGAGCGCCCCTCGGCGTCGGCGAGGTCGAAGGCCGTGCCCGGCAGTCCGCGGAGCTCCGGGTCGGCGAGCACCGCCTCCGTCGCGCTCCGCCGTCGCTCGTGCTCGGCGACGACGGCCTCGGCCCGCGCCCGGTCCCCGCTGGCCAGCGCGGCCGACTCGGCCTCCTCGGCGGTCGTGAAGCCGCGCTCGGCGAGGACCTCGGCGAGCTCCTCCCGGGCGGCGGCGGCGGCCTCGGACCGCGAGACGGCCGCCTCCTCGGCCTCGACCAGGGCGACGGCACGACGGCGCTGGGCGTTCAGCTGCTCGACGCGCGAGGCGACGCTCGTCGCGCCGTCGCGGAAGGCCTCGACGCGCTCCCGCAGCAGCCGCAGCGCTTCAGCGGCGAGGGCGGACTCGTCGGCGCGGGCGCGGTGCTCCTCACGAGCGGCGTCCCGCCCGGTCGTGAGAGCGTCGATCCGGGTGCGCAGCCGGATGCGCTCGCGCCGCAGCTCCTCCATGCGGGCGGCGGCGCGGCGCGCCGAGGCGAGCCGCTCCTCGTGCGCCGGGCGGAGCGACTCCGGATCCGCGTCCTCGCCCACGCGCTCCTCTAGCGCCGCGAGAGCCCGAGCCGCGGCTCCCTCGCGCTCGCGGGCGCCGTCGAGGGCGGCGGCGGCGCGCTCCACCGCGACGCGGGCCCGGTCGAGGTCGTCGGTGCCGACCGTCGTCGGGCCGTCGTGCTCGGCCGGGCGGGGGTGCTCGCGCGAGCCGCAGACGGGGCAGGGCTCCCCCGGCTCCAGCCGCTCGGCGAGCTCCCCGGCGAACCCGGCGAACCGGCGCGCGATCAGGGCGGCCTGCTCCGCGGCGCGCTCGCCGTGGACGCGCGCCGCGTCGGCGTAGGCCGTGCCGAGCCGCTGCAGACCCGCCGCAGTGAGATCGCGCTCGAGGGCCGCGGCGATCCTCCGCTCGAGCGCGGCGAGCTCGTCGACGCGCGTGGGGACAGCGGCGGCCTCCCCGGCCAGGGACTCCTCCTCGGCGGCGAGCGCGTCGACGCGGGCGGGCAGCTCGCGCAGCTCCGCCTCGATCCCCGCGAGCGCGGTCGCCGCCGCCTGCTCGGCGCGTGCGGACCGCTCGGTGACGCGCTCCGCGTCGGGGAGCCGGCGCTCCTCTGCCAGCGCCTCGGCGAGGGCGCCGAGGACAGCGGCGAGCCGTTCGGCCGTCTCGGCGGCCGGGCCCCCGGACGCGTCCCCGTAGGCGTCGGCGGCGAGGTCGCGCTGCTGCCGGGCGGCCCGCTCCTTCTCGGCGGCTGCCCGGGCGGAGCGGAGCAGCGGCAGCACGCCGTCGGCCCGGCGCGCGCGCTCGATCGCGGCCCGCTGCTGCTCGACGTGCGCCTCGGCGACCACGAGCTCCTCCGCCTCGATGAGGGCGCGCCGGCGCCGCTCCTGGCCCCGGGCGATGCGCCGTGCCTCGTCGAGAGCGGTGCCCGCGGCCTCGTGCGCCGCGTCGGCCGCGGCGGAGCCGGCCCGGGCCGCCTCGAGCGGAGCGGCGAGCCGCGCCGGCAGCCCGGCGAACCAGGCGGCGTCCGGCAGAGGCGGCTCGGCTCCGTCATCGAGGAGCCGGACGGCCTCGTCCGCGAGCGCCGTCACGGCCGCGCGCTCCTCCTCGAGCCCGACGGCGCTCGCGTCGCGCTGCTCGAGCAGGCGGCGGCGGAGCAGATCGAAGCGCTCGGTCGCGAAGAGCGTGCGCAGGAGCCGCTGCCGGTCGTCGTTCTTCGCGAGCAGGAACTCGTGGAAGCGGTTCTGCGCCAGCAGGATCACCTGGAGGAACTGGTCCTTCGTCAGGCCGACGATCCGGCCGATGTCGGCGCCCACCTCCTTCGCGCTCGACGAGAGCCCTACCCAGGCGCCGTCGACCTGCTCCAGCAGCTCGACCTTCGCCGGCTGGGTCGTGGTGCCGGTGCCGCGCCGCTTCGGCCGCTCGTACTCGGGCGAGCGCCGGACGCGGTAGACGCGCCCCGCCGCCTCGAACTCGAGCTCGGCGAAGGTCTCGTCCTCGGGGCCGCTGTGGTCGCTCCGGAGGCGCGAGGCGGTGCCGTCGAAGCGGGGGACCGAGCCGTAGAGTGCGAACGCGATCGCGTCGAGGATCGTCGACTTGCCCGCTCCGGTGCGCCCGGCGATGAGGTACACGCCCACGTCCTCGAGCCGGTCGAAGTCGACGCACTGCTCGGCGCGGAACGGTCCGAGTCCGGCGAAGGCGAGTCGGCGGATCCTCACCGCAGAGCCTCGGCCTCGATGGCCGCGAGCGCGTCGAGGGTGAGGGCGCGCTCGGTCTCCGTGGCGCCGTGACCGCCGCGGACGTGGGCGAGGAAGTCGTCGACGACCTCCACGTCGCTCCGCCCGCGGATCCGCTCGGCGTACGCGCGCGGCTCGGCCGCGGCGTGCGGGGGCCGGTGCTCGAGCGTGGCGCAGCCGGGGAAGCGCGACTGCAGGCGCGCCATCGCGTCGAGCGGGCGCACGGGATCGGTGAGCACCGCCGAGACCCAGTCGCCCTCCACCTCGGCCAGGGAGGGATCGCGCAGCAGCTGCTGGAGCTCGCCCTCGATCACGCTGAGCCTCCTCGGCACGGGGAGCGGCGACCACTCGACGCCCTCGAGCCCCTCGGGCCCGATCGTCACCAGCCAGGCGCCGCGCGGCTTCGACGCCTCGCCGAACGAGTAGTGCAGCGGCGCTCCGGAGTAGCGCACTCCCGGCAGCAGCTCGGCGCGTCCGTGGATGTGCCCGAGCGCCGCGTAGTCGGCCGCGGCGAAGTGCTCGACCGAGACGTAGTCGAGCCCGCCCGCCGTGATGTCGCGCTCGAGGACCGCGGCCGGGGCTCCGACCGCGAAGCAGTGCGCGAGCACGACCCAGGGACGGCCCGCCGCCTCGGCGGCGGCGCGCACCCGCGCCATCGCGAAGGCGAGCACGTCCTCGTGGCGGCGCAGCTGCTCCTCCGGGTGCCGGTGGCGGTAGAGGGCGGGCTCGAGGAAGGGGATGCCGTGGACGCCGACCTCGAGGCCGGACGCGTCGCGCAGCACGACCGGCTCGGCGTACGCCTCGGGGTCGGTGAGGACGTGGACGCCCGCTCCGCGCAGGAGCCCGGCCTGGAAGCCGAGCCGGGCGGGGGAGTCGTGGTTGCCGCTGGTGAGGACGACCTCGGCGCCGGCCGCGCGGATCGCCTCGAGCGTGCGGGTGAGGAGGGTGTAGTGCTCTGCGGCGGGCACGGCGGAGTCGAAGACGTCGCCGGCGATCAGCACCGCGTCCACGCGCTCGGCCCGCACCGTCTCGACCAGGGCCTCGAGCACGGTCGCGAGCGCCGCCGTCGTGGAGTGCCCGTGGAAGGTGCGGCCGATGTGCCAGTCCGAGGTGTGCAGCAGCTTCACGGTCGTCCTTCCTCTGCGTCGTCCGGGGGAGCGACTCCAGGCTAGTGAGGCCCTCCGACACCGGCGGCGCAGCGGACACCTCCCGTTCACCGGGAGGTGCACAATAGGGCGTCGGTCGAGCAGAGGAGATGGTCGTGAAGCTGCCCCGCGTCCCCGCGACGATCCTGGGTCTGGGCTCGCGCACCCGCGCCGCCGCCGAGGACACCGCTCCCATCCAGCGTCTGCGCCCGGACGACGAGCCGGCCCGCACCAGCACGGTCGACAACGCGATCTACCAGGACGGCCGCCGGGTCGTCTCACCCGGCAGCATCCCGGAGGCGCTCGCCGCCCTGCAGAAGCTGCCCGACGCCATGGCGTGGATCGGGCTTTACCGGCCGAACGCGGCCGAGCTCGCCGCGCTCGAGGACGAGTTCTCGATGCACCCGCTCGCCCTCGAGGACGCGATCAGCGCGCACCAGAGGCCCAAGCTCGAGCGGTACGGCAGCGACATGTTCGTGGTGCTGCGCGCCGCCAGCTACTCCGACCAGCGCGAGGAGGTCGATTTCGGCGAGCTCCACCTGTTCGTGGGGTCGAACTTCGTCGTCACGGTCCGCCACTCCGAGAAGCCCGACCTCTCGCTGGTGCGGCGGCGGATGGAGGCCGATCCGGAGCTGCTGCGCGTCGGCCCGGTCGCCGTGCTGTACGCGATCCTCGACGCCGTCGTGGATCAGTACTCGCCCGTCGTCGCCGGTCTCGAGAACGACATCGACGAGATCGAGGCGCAGGTCTTCGAGGGCGACCCGGCGGTGTCCCGACGCATCTACGAGCTCAGCCAGGAGGTGCTGGACTTCCAGCGTGCGGTCGCTCCGCTGACCGGCATGCTCGGGCGGCTCGTCACCGACTTCGAGGTGTTCCAGTCGGATGTGGAGCTGCGCCGCTACATCCGCGACGTCGCCGACCACGTCGCGCTCGTCACCGAGCGGGTCGATGGCTTCCGCACCACGCTGCGGGAGATCCTGGCGGTGAACGCGACCCTCGTCGCCCAGCGCCAGAACGAGGACATGAAGAAGCTCGCGGAGGTGGGCAACCAGCAGAACGACGAGGTCAAGCGGATCTCCGCCTGGGCGGCCATCTTCTTCGCGCCGACCATGATCTCGAGCATCTACGGCATGAACTTCGACGTGATGCCCGAGCTGCACGTGGCGTGGGGGTACCCGGCGGCGCTCGCGGCGATGCTCGCCTCGAGCGTGGTGCTGCACCGGCTCTTCAAGCGGTGGGGCTGGCTCTGAGCCCGCGTCCCGCGACGTGTCAACACCGTGACGGTCCCGGAGGCTCCGCGTAGCGTCGGTCGCGGGCCGTCCGGCCCCTGAGCGGAGGGACTCCCGATGACTCCGGAGGACACGACCACGACGGCCCCGCGGCCCCGCTCCCTCTGGCGGGCGGGCGCGGCTCCGATCCCCTCCGACGAGTTCGTCCCGGGCGCGCACTACGACGACGTCGTGGTCGGCGCCGGGCTCACCGGGCTGGTCACCGCGCTCCTCCTGCAGCGGACCGGCCGGCGTGTGCTGGTGCTGGAGGCGCGGGAGGTCGGCGCGGTCACGACCGGGAACACGACGGCGAAGCTCAGCCTCCTGCAGGGAGCGCACCTCTCCCGGATCGCGGAGCGCAACATCCCCGCGGTGACCGAGGCCTATGTCGCGGCGAACCTCGCGGGCTTCCGCTGGCTGCTCGCCTACTGCGAGGGCGCGGGCGTGCCGGTGCAGAGGCGCACCGCCTACAGCTACGCGCAGACGCCCGAGGGCGTGGACGCCGTCCTGAAGGAGCACGCGACCGCGCGCCGCTTCGGCCTCGCGACCCGCCTCGTCGGCGAGCTCGACGTGCCGTTCCCCAGCACGGCGGCCGTGGCCCTCGACGACCAGGCCCAGTTCGACCCGATGGACGTCCTCACGGCGCTCGCCGCCGACTTCCGCGCCGCCGGGGGCACGCTGGTGCAGGGCGTCCGGGCCCTCGGGATGCGAGCGACCGCTCCCGTCCGGGTGCGCACCAGCGCGGGCCCGGTGACAGGGGACCGGGCCTACCTGCTCACGGGGGCGCCGATCCTCGACCGCGGCCTCTACTTCGCCAAGATCGCAGCGCTGCGCTCGTACGCGGTCGCGTTCCGCACCGACGCGCCGATCCCCGACGGCATGTACCTCTCGGTCGACGAGCCGTCCCGCTCGGTGCGCGACGCCGAGCGCGACGGCGAGCGGCTCCTCCTGATCGGCGGCAACGGCCACCCGGTGGGGCGCAGGCCCGTCACCTCGGAGGCGGTGGACGACCTGGTCGCCTGGACGCGGCGGTCCTTCCCAGGGGCGGAGCCGGTCGCGCAGTGGAGCGCCCAGGACTACGAGCCGTTCCACCGTGTGCCGTTCGTGGGCTGGCTGCCGCGGGGCCGCGGACGGATCTTCCTGGCGACCGGCTACGACAAGTGGGGGATGACCAACGCGGTGCAGGCCGCGATGACGCTCGTCGCCGACCTCGAGGGCAGGACGCCGGCCTGGGCGAGGACGCTGCACCGCCGGCCCACGCTGCCGCGGGTGATGGCGGAGGGGCTCGGCGCCGGGCTGGCGGTGGGCGCCTGGTACGCCCGCGGCTGGTCGGCAGCGCTCCGCGCGCCCCGCTCGGCCGGGGTGGTGCCGGCGGAGGGCCAGGGCTCGCTCGCCCGCGACGGCCTGCAGCCCGTCGCTGTCTCCACCGTGGAGGGGAGGCGCTGCGCGGTGTCGGCGGTGTGCCCGCACCTGGGCGGGATCGTCACCTGGAACGACTCGGAGCGCAGCTGGGACTGCCCGCTGCACGGCTCCCGCTTCGCAGCCGACGGGACGGTGCTGGAGGGGCCGGCGGTCGAGCCGCTCGCCCCGCTGGACTAGGACGGCCGCCGGCTCAGCGGAGCCGACGGCCGAGGCAGGCCCCGCGGAGCAGGCGGCTCAGTCCTCGTCCGCTCCGGGCTCCGCGACCTCGTCGCCGTCCGCGCCCGAGGCGTCGCCGGTCGTGTGCAGATCGGTGTCGCCCGGGATGCTGAAGTCGCTCAGCGGGTCCAGGGGCTTCTTGTCGTCGGTGTCGTCGCTCATGCCTGCCACCCTACGAGCGTCCGGCGAGGCGCTGCACCGCGGCGACCGGGATCGACAGCCACTCCGGCCGGTTGCGCGCCTCGTAGATCGCCTCGTAGACGGCCTTGTCGAGCTCGAACGCGTCGAGCACCGCCCGGTGCGCGGTGACCGCGTCGCCCGCCCGCTCGGTGTAGCCCTCGAGGAACGCGGCCCGGCTCGCCGCCGCCCAGGCCGCCCTCGAGGCGCCCGGCTCGGCCTGCTCGTGCGCGCCCGCCGCGTAGTCGAAGGAGCGCAGCATCCCCGCCACGTCGCGAAGGGCCACGTCGGGAAGACGGCGCTCGTGCATGGGCCGCAGCGGCTCGCCCTCGAAGTCGAGGAGCACCCAGCCGCGACCGGGCACGGACAGGACCTGCCCGAGGTGGTAGTCGCCGTGGATGCGCTGGAGCCTCGGCCACGGCGCGGTCTCGGCGGCGCGGAACACGGCCTCGATCGCCTCCGAGTCCTCGGCGATCACGGGGACCTCGGCCGAGGCGATGCGCAGGCGACGGCGCATGGCCGCGACCATCCGGTCGACGACCTCGGACGTGGTGTCCTCGGTCGGCATGACCTCCGCCAGCGTCGCGTGCACCTCGGCGGTGGCGCGGCCCAGCTCGCGGGCGGGTCCGGTGAAGTCGGAGTCGGCGGCGACCGCCTCGAGGGCGACGCGCCACGCGTCCTGGACCCCGGGGAGGAACTCCTGCGCGAAGGCGAGGTGCCCGAAGGCGCGGCCCGTCTCCTCGCCCTCGTCGTCCCACTCGCCGGTCACGTTGCCGATCACGGGCGGGACGAGGGCGCTCCCGGCGGCGTTGAGCGCCGACTGCACCGTCACGTCCGGGTTGTCGCCGTGGTGGAGGGCGCGGAAGACCTTGACGATCACCGGAGTCGCGTCGGATCCGTCGTCGGCGGTGGTGCGAACGATCACCGAGGTGTTCGACTGCTCGCCGCTGAGCACCTTCGAGGACGCGAACGCCCCGATCGCGGCACCCGGCTGCCGGTGGCCCTCGGCGCGGGCGCCGCCCTGGGCGCCGTCCTCGTCGGAGCGGCCGCCGTCGGCGATCATGCCGAGCAGGGCGCGGGCGAACACCGGGTCGCGCGGAGCGTCGTACACGTAGTGCGCGTCGTCGGAGTAGACGAGGGCGTCCTCGAGCCCGGGCACCGGAGCCGCGTGGACGGTCACCGGCACCTGGTACAGCACCGGGCTCGTGCCTGCCCGGTCGATGAAGAGGTGGTCCACCACCTCCGCCTCGCCGGGGTGCAGCGACCAGGCGCCGCGGACCTCCAGCTCGGGGCGCCGCCCCTTGCTCGCGTACCACCTCTGGTCCGCCACCCATGCGGCGATGCGGTCGATCGACAGGCCTGCGCTCATGGTCTTCCCTCCGTCGGCACCCCGAACCCTACTGGCCGCGGACGACGGGCGGAGGGGCTTGCGGCGGGGCGCTCAGGCCAGCTCGAGCACGTCCAGCGTCCAGGCGTACTCGAACGCGATCTCGCGCCAGCGCTCGTAGCGTCCGCTCACCCCGCCGTGTCCCGCTGTCATCTCGGTGCGCAGCAGCGCGGGAGCGCCGACCTCGCGGAGCCTGGCCACCCACTTCGCCGGCTCCACGTAGAGCACCCGGGTGTCGTTGAGGCTCGTCGTCGCGAGGATCCGGGGGTACTGCACGCCGTCGCGGACGTTCTCGTAGGGCGAGTACGACTTCATGTAGGCGTAGACCTCGGCGTCGTGCAGCGGGTCGCCCCACTCGTCCCACTCGATCACCGTGAGCGGGAGCGACGGGTCGAGGATCGAGGTGAGCGCGTCGACGAACGGGACCTGCGCGAGGACGCCGGCGAACGCCTCCGGGGCGAGGTTCGCGACCGCGCCCATCAGCAGGCCGCCGGCCGACCCTCCCTGCGCGACCAGGCGGGCCGGAGAGGTGAAGCCCGCGTCGACCAGGTGCCGCGCCGCGGAGACGAAGTCGGTGAAGGTCGTCCGCTTCGCCAGCGTCTTCCCGTTCTCGTACCAGGAGCGGCCCATCTCCCCGCCGCCGCGGACGTGCGCGACGGCGAAGACGACGCCGCGGTCGAGCAGCGAGAGGCGCGCGATCGAGAAGCCAGGGTCGATGCTCGCCTCGTACGAGCCGTAGCCGTAGAGGAGGAGCGGCGCGGGGGCCGAGTCCGGATCGGCGGCGTCGCGGCGCCAGACGAGCGAGAGCGGCACCCGCGTGCCGTCCTCCGCCACGGCCCACTCCCTCCTCTGCACGTACAGCGCGGGGTCGTAGTCGCCGAGCACCGGCTGCTGCTTGAGCACCGTGCGCTCGCCCGTCGCGACGTCGAGCGCGAGCACGGTCGAGGGGGTGACGAACGAGGTGTAGGCGAGGCGGAGGGAGGGCTGCTCCCACTCCGGGTTCCCCGCCAGGCCCGCGTCGTAGAGCGGCTCGTCGAAGACGATCTCCTCGAGCCGCGCTCCGGCGCCGTCCTCGCGGAGCAGCCCGAGCCGGGTGGCTCCGTCGGCCCGGTAGGAGACGACCACGTGACCGGCGAAGGCGTCGACGCCCTCGATCCGGCGGCCCTCGCGGTGCGGTACCACCACGCGGCGCTCGCGGGCCCGGGCGTCGGCGTCCAGCGACAGGTCGGCCGGCTCCTCGACGATCTCGAAGTCGAGGGCGCCGTCGTTGTGCACGATCAGCAGGCGGTCGCGCCCGTCGACGACGGCGTGCTCGACCTCGTACTCCACGCCCTCGCGGCGCGGCCACACCGAGCGGAAGGAGCCGGTCGGGTCGGACGCGTCCAGCAGCAGGCACTCGCTCGTGATCTTGCTCCCGATCTCGATGACGAGGAAGCGGCGGCTGCGGGTGAGGCCCACGCCGATCCAGTAGCGCTCGTCGGGCTCGGCGAAGACGACCTCGTCCGGGGTCCCGGCGCCGACCTCGTGCCGCCAGATCGTGTCGGGGCGCCAGGACTCGTCGACGGTCGGGTAGAAGACGAAGCGCGCGTCGGCGCCGAAGGTCGCTCCGCCGCCGGTGCCCTCGATGACGTCCGGCAGATCCTCGCCGGTCTCGAGGTCGCGGATGCGGAGGGTGTAGCGCTCGTCGCCCTCGACGTCGGTGCCGAAGAGCAGCCGTCGGCCGTCGGCCGAGACGTCGAAGCTGCCGAGCGAGAAGAAGTCGTGCCCCTCCGCCTCCGCGTTGCCGTCCAGGACGACCTGCTCGCCCTCGAGCGGACCGCCCTCGGCGATCGACGGCGGCGTCCAGTCGTCCGGCCCGCTGATCGGCGCCCGGCAGTGCACGGCGTACTGGCGGCCCTCGTAGGAGCGCGAGAAGTACCACCAGGAGCCCTCCCGGACGGGGACCGAGAGGTCGGTCTCCTTCGTCCGCGAGCGGATCTCCTCGAACAGGCGCTCGCGCAGCGGAGCGAGAGGAGCCAGCACCGCCTCGGTGTACGCGTTCTCGGCCTCGAGGTGCGCGAGCACCTCGGGGCTCTCCTTCTCGCGCAGCCACTCGTAGTGGTCGACCACCACGTCGCCGTGGTGGCGGCGCTCGAGGGGGACGCGGCGGGCGACGGGCGGAACGGGCGCGGTCATCGCTCCAGCCTAGGGCGAGGGCGCCCCTGGCCGCCCCGGGGTGCCGCAGCGGCGCCGGGCGTGATCACAATGGACCATGGCCAGCGGTGCGGAGAACGAGTCGGCGACGTCCCTGGCGGGCGGTGCGCGGAGAGTGCAGACCGAGGTCGAGCGCAAGTACGACGTCGACGCGGGCACCCGGCTGCCCGACCTGACCGGCACCGCGAGCGTCGCGAGCGTCCGCACGGAGGAGCCGGTGACCCTCCGCGCCGAGTACTTCGACACCGCCGAGCGCGCTCTGTCCCGGGCGCGGATCACGCTGCGCCGCCGCGAGGGCGGATCCGACCAGGGCTGGCACGTCAAGCTGCCCGGCTCCTCCGGCCGCACCGAGATCCACGCGGAGCTCACGGCCTCGCGCACGGTCCCGTCCGCCGTCCGCGAGCCGGTGCTCGGGCAGGTGGGGCGCGCGCCGCTCGAGCCGCTGGCGCTGCTCGAGACGGTCCGCTCGATCACCCGCGCCCTCGACTCCCACGGGCGGGAGCTCGCCGAGATCGCCGACGACCTGGTGACCGCGCGCGACCAGCGCACCGGCCGCGAGCGGCGCTGGAGGGAGTGGGAGGTCGAGCTCGTCGACGTCCCGGGCGACGAGGGCGAGCGGGTCCTCGACGCGATCGAGCAGCGCCTCCTCGCCGCGGGCGCCCGCCCGGCCGCCAGCGCCTCCAAGCTCGCCCGGGCCACCGGCGGCCCGATCGAGGAGACGGTCCCGGATCCGCGCAACGGCGGGGAGGCGGCGCTCGCCGCGGTCCGCTCGCTCCTGCGCGAGCTGCGCGCCGTCGACCCGCGGGTGCGCCTCGAGGCCGACGACGCCCTGCACCGGATGCGCGTGCTCGCGCGCCGGCTCCGGTCCGTCCTCGCCGCCTCCCGCTCCGTGCTCGACCGTGCGGCGACCGACCCCGTGCGGGACGAGCTGCGCTGGCTGGGAGGGGTCCTCGGCGCGGCCCGCGACCAGGAGATACTCGCCGAGCGGTTCCGCGCCTCCCTGGCGGCCGTCGAGGGCGCCCCGAGCACCCCCACCGCCCTGCTGGAGGAGGTCGAGCACCGGCACGCCTCGGCGCTGCGCCGCGTCGACCGCACTCTGCGCGGCGGCCGCTACCTCGCGCTCCTCGCCTCGCTCGACGCCCTGCTCGCGGATCCGCCCCGCACCGCGCGGGCGGGCTCGAGCGCGACGGCGCTGGTGCGCCGCTCCGTCGCGAAGGACCTCGCGCGCATCTCCGCGGCGGGCTCCGCGGCGGCCGGCGGCTCGCTCGAGGCTCGTCACGACCTGCGGAAGGCGGCGAAGCGGCTCCGCTACACCGTGGAGGCGTGGCGGGCGGTCGTCCCCGAGGCTGTCGGCGCCCGGCGCCGCTCGCTCGCCGAAGCGGGCGAGGACCTCGCCGACGCCCTGGGGGAGGAGCGCGACGCGCTCGCCGCCCGCGCGCTGATCCTGGAGCAGGCCGATCGCAGCGGGGAGGGGGCCTTCGCGCTGGGGGTCGTCGCCGCCGAGGAGCGGCACCGCGCCAGACGGGCCGCGAAGGCCGCGGAGAAGGCGCGAGACCGTCTCGAGTCGCTCTCGCGCTGACCGCGCGGCCCCGCGGTCGCTGTCAAGCCGACGGCCCGGTCACACGGACGAAATCCACGGCGGATAATGTGAATCATGCCTTCCGTCCGTGCTCTTCCGTCACCGCTCCTGCGCCCGCGCCACTTCGACCGCGACGACGTCGTGGTCCATGCCGGCCTGTTCTCGCTGGTGAACTCGAGTACGACGCCCCGCGCGGCCTGGACCGAGGACCTGATCGCCATCGGCGAGGTCCTCGACGCCGCCGAATTCCCCTACCGCCTCATCCGCGGCACCGACGGCTCGCCCTTCCTCGCGGTGGACCGCGTGCTCGGCGCCGAGCTGGCGACGCTGCTGGCGCGCGCCTTCGCGACCGAGCCCTTCTACGCCAAGACGGTCGACAAGCGGGGCACCCCGCCTCAGCTCCTGGCCGAGGGCGTGCTCGCGCCGTATCCGCGCGCCTCCGTCTTCAAGCTCTTCCGCCCGCGCGTCTCCTCGACGGGATCGCTGCGCTACGGCGCCCGCAGCGGCGTCCGCCTCGAGCTGTGGAAGGTGGGCGAGGAGGAGATCATCACTCCCGCCGAGAACGCGCTCATGCGCAACAGCCTCCCCGTCGCCGAAGCGATCGACGCCCACGTCGAGGCGTACGGCCGCACCTGGCCGACGTTCGAGGGCATGTTCGAGCCGCTCGTCAGCGACATCCGCTTCGAGGTGGACATCGTCTTCTCGTGGGTCGACGGCACCGACCTGGAGTTCCAGCGCGCCCGGGCGGCCCGCATGGCGAGCTACGTGGTGGGGGAGGGCGACGACGCTCCGGCGCGCTTCCGTCAGATCGACGAGCTCAAGTACGCCCTGCGCAGCGTCTACATGTACGCG
Organism: Rathayibacter sp. AY1C6; assembly: GCF_002931535.1. Taxonomy (NCBI): domain Bacteria; kingdom Bacillati; phylum Actinomycetota; class Actinomycetes; order Micrococcales; family Microbacteriaceae; genus Rathayibacter; species Rathayibacter sp. AY1C6. Next base: position 314,947 of record NZ_PSWC01000001.1, read on the forward strand.
CCGTGGATCCGGCACATCTACATCGTCACCGACTCCCCGCGCCCGCGCTGGCTGGACGAGCACCCGGACGTCACCCTCGTGCGCAGCGAGGACCACTTCCGCGACCTCTCGGTGCTGCCGACGCACAACTCCCACGCGGTCGAGAGCCAGCTGCACCGCATCCCGGGGCTGGCGGAGCACTTCCTCTACTCCAACGACGACATGTTCTTCGGGCGCCCGGTCGACCCGTCGATCTTCTTCTCGCCCGGGGGCATCACGAAGTTCATCGAGGCGACGACGCGCATCGGCATGGGCGACTCCAACGCCTCCCGCAGCGGCTTCGAGAACGCGGCCCGCGTCAACCGGCGCCTGCTCCGCGAGCGCTTCGGCGCGATGACGACCCGTCACCTCGAGCACGCCGCCACGCCGCTCCGCAAGACCGTGATGGCCGAGCTCGAGGCCGAGTTCGAGCCGGAGTTCACCGCGACCGCCGCGAGCCGCTTCCGCTCCGCGAGCGACGTCTCCGTCACCAACTCGCTCTACCACTACTACGCGCTGATGACCGGGCGCGCGGTCGTGCAGGAGAACGCCTCGGTGAAGTACGTCGACACGACGATGCACCAGGGGCTGAAGGACATGCGCAAGCTCCTCAAGAACCGCGGAGTCGACTTCTTCTGCCTCAACGACGGCAGCTTCCCCGAGATCTCGGCGGAGGCGCGCACCAAGGCCGTCATCGGGTTCCTCGAGGAGTACTACCCGATCCCGGCTCCGTGGGAGCGCGAGGACTGACCGTGGGCTGGGCCGTCGGGGGAGCGGTGGCCGGGCTGCTGCTCGGCCTGGCGAGCTCGCTCGTGTTCCCGGGCATCGGAGTGGGAGCGGGCGTCGGCGTGGGCGTCGCGCTGGCCGCGGCGCTGGCGTTCGCCGGGTGGCTGTTCGCACGGGACCGCGCCGGCGGGCGCTGACACCGCCGGCCGTGTCCGAGGACGCGGTCGACGCGGCGCCCGGAGGCGTGGGAGCGACCCCGACGCCCCGCCGCGCCGCTACGCGCTGACGCCCACCCGCTCCACGAGCGGCGGGTAGAGCTCCTCGTCCCGGGCGACGGGGGCCGCCGTCGCCGCGGCGATCTCGACGCCGTGGTCCGCGAGGATCCGCTGCGTCTCGTTCGCCGAGACGTAGGACACCTCGGTCGAGGCGCCGATCGGCACCACCGAGTGCAGCACCGTGCCGTCGTAGACGTGGATCAGGTTGAACGCCTGGGCGCCGTTGCGGGCGCGGGTCGCTCCCACCGGCACGTTGAGGTCCTGGGTGTAGCAGGTGGCCGACGCGACCGAGACCGGGATGCCGGCGAACATCGCCGTCGACGAGTAGTGCAGGTGGCCCGCGATGATGCTGCGGACGTCGGAGCCCTCGAGCACCTCCGCGAGGGCGGGCTGGTCGCGCAGCTCCACGAGGACCGACAGGTCGAGCACGCTCGGCACCGGCGGGTGGTGCAGCGCGAGGATCGTGCCGTGCGGGGCCGGGCTGGAGAGCTCCTCCGCCAGCCAGTCGAGCTGCGCGTCCGAGATCTCGCCGTAGTGGGCGCCGGGCACGGTGGAGTCCAGCGCGATGATCCGCAGCCCGTTCACGTCGTGCACGCGGTCGACCGGCTGCGTGGTCGGGAGCTGGTCGAGCAGCCCCGAGCGGAACGCGCCGCGGTCGTCGTGGTTGCCCATCACCCAGATCACCTCGGCGCCGAGGCGTGCGGCAGCGGGCTCGACGACGGCGCGCAGCTTCGCGTACGCCTCCGGCTCGCCCTTGTCGGCGAGATCACCCGTGATGACGATGGCCTCCGGACGTCCGCCGGACGCCTCCAGCTCGTCGAACAGGAGCCGCAGCTGGGCCTCGCTGTCGACGTCGGAGCCGTACAGGCCGCCGTCTCCGGCGATGAAGTGGGTGTCGCTCAGGTGAAGGATGAAGTGGTTGGGCCGGGGGTACTCGGCCTGGCGGAGGGACATGATCCTCGGGTTCCACGATCGGCGGGAGCCGGATCACGCGACCCGGCGTCGGCACTTGCGCACTGCTCCAGCGGAGGCGACCCCGCTGCGATCAGTCCATCATCGCGGGGTGAACTCCGGGCCAACACCGGTCGGCGCGTCATCGAACGGTTCTCCCAGGTTGCCGGTCGCTGCGCGGTCCTCCCGGACCCCGGAGGACCGCCGCGATCAGAGCCGGGCGAGCAGCCGCGCGTAGAACTCGATGGCGCGCTCGAACTGGTCGGCTTCGACCGACTCGTCGACCCCGTGGATCCCGAGCTGCTGCCGCGGGCTGATCTCGAACGGGATGAAGCGGTAGACGTGGTCGCTGATGGCGTGGAAGTGCCGGGCGTCGCTGCCGCCGGTCTGCACGTAGGGGGCGACGACCGCGTCCGGGAACGACTCCTGGACGACCGCGCGGAGCAGGTCATACGGCCCGCCGTCGCCGGGTTCGCCGGTGGGGGAGACGGGGGAGGGCTCGTGGGCGACCTTCACCTCGACCTCGACCTCCGGGTCGTCGATGACGGCGCGGATGCGCTCGACCACGCCCGCCACGGTGCCGCCCGGGTTGATCCGCACGTTCGCGGTGGCGCTGGCGCTGGAGGCGAGGACGTTCGCTCCGGTGCTGCCGCGCAGCTCGGTGATCGCGACCGTCGTCCGCAGCATCGCGGCCGAGCGGTTGGAGTGGGCGGCGAGCGCGCCGACGACGGCGTCCGGGTGCTCGTGCGGGCGGGCGTACCAGACGGCGTGGGCCGCGTCCGCGTGGTCGGCCGCCGCGCGCACCAGCTGGGCGATCGGCTCCGGGAGGGTCGAGGGGAACGGGTTCTCGGTCAGGCGGTGGATCGCCCTCGCGAGCCGCTGGGTGGCGAGCAGCCCGGGCGGGGGCGGCGGAGCGGAGGCGTGGCCGCCGACGTCGCGGCAGGTCAGCTCGAGGTTCATGATCCCGCGCTCGGTGACGCCGATCACGGCGATCGGGGTGGTGACGCCGGGCAGGATGCCGCGCCGCACGTTCCCGCCCTCGTCGAGCACGAGGCGCGGGCGGACCCCGCGCGCGCCGAGCAGGGCGACGACCGAGGGGGCGCCGTCGCCCGCCGTCTCCTCGTTGTGCGTGGAGAGGAGGTACACGTCGTGCCGGGGCCGCTCGCCCCGCAGGACGGCCGCCTCGACCGCCTCGAGGAGGGCGACGAGGGAGCCCTTGTCGTCGAGGGCGCCGCGCGCCACGACGGAGGTGCGGCCGTCCGCGGCGACGACCGTCTCGGCCGCGAACGGGTCGTGCGACCACTCCGCCGCCGTCACGCTGACCACGTCGTAGTGGGCCATCAGCACGGCCGGCTCGCCCGGCTCCTCACCGCGCCAGCGCCAGAGGAGGGAGTGGCCGGCGACGGTCTCGGACTCCAGCGCCGCGTGCAGCGCCGGGTAGAGCTCGGCGACGAGCTCCCGGAAGGCGTGGAAGCGGCTCCAGTCGGTCGCCGACTCGTCCGAGTGGGACACGGTGTCGACGCGCAGCAGGGCCTGGAAGCGCTCGAGCGCGGTCGTCGTCACCGGGCTAGCCTACGACGGCGGTGCCGGGCCCCCGGCCCGTCGGAGCGGAGGTGCGCGGTGGGGCTGCCCGAGGTCTGCGTCGTCTACGTCCTCCGCGACGGCCCGCGGGGCGCGGAGGTGCTCCTCGGCCGCAAGCGCAGGGGCCTCGGCGAGGGCCGCGTGGTCGCCCCCGGCGGCAAGCTCGAGCCCGGCGAGTCGCCCGTCGCCGCCGCCGTCCGCGAACTGCAGGAGGAGGCCGGGCTCGTCGCCCGAGCGGCTGATCTGGAGCCGCGCGGCGTGCTCGACTACTCCTTCCCGCACCGGCCGGCCTGGAGCCAGCGCTCGCACGTCTTCCTCTGCCGCCGCGTCACCGGCGAGGTCACCGAGTCGAGCGAGCTCGCCGCCGCCTTCGTCCCGGTCGAGGAGGTGCCGTTCGAGCGGATGTGGGATGACGCCCGCCTCTGGCTGCCGGGCGTGCTGCGCGGGGGCGCGCCCGTGCGCCTCCGGGTCGAGTTCGGCGCCGACCTCGCGAGCGTGGCCTCGTGGGGGCCGGCCGACGCTCAGACGAACGTTCCCGCCACCAGCAGCGCCAGCAGCGAGATCACCGAGGCGATCGAGAGCGTCAGCGAGTAGGCGGTGAACGTGCCCCGCACGGTGAGGCCGAGCACGGACTTGAAGAGCCAGAACGCGTTGGCGTTGACCATCCCGAGGAAGAGAGCGCCGGAGCCGGCGGCCAAGGCGATCAGCGCCGGGTTCACGTCGAGCACGGGGATCAGCGGGGCGACGATGCCGACCGCGGTGATCGCGGCCGTCGAGACCGAGCCGATCGCCGCGTGCAGCACGGCCGCGACGACCCAGGTGAGCAGGATCGGCGAGAGGGCCCGCCCGTCGAAGGCGCCGGCGAGCGCGTCGCCGACCCCGGTTCCTCCGACCACGGCGGCGAGGCTGCCGCTGACCCCGGTCAGGACGACGATCGGGCCGCTGCGGGTCAGTGCTCCGCCCAGTGCCATGGCCACGGCGCCCTTCGGGAGCGTCCGCAGTGCCGTCGCGTAGGCCAGCACCAAGCCGGCCAGCAGCGCGATGTGCGCGTCGCCGAGGAACCGCAGGAGGGGGACGTCGAGCTCGGCCAGCTGGGTGAGCGAGTTCGCGGCGATCAGCACGATGGTGAGGGCGATCGGAGCGACGGCCAGCGCGAGCGGCACCCGCCGCGTCGCGAGCGCCGTGCCTCCCGTGGCCGCGCCCGCCTCGGGCTCGAGAGCGGGCCCCGGGACCGCCCCGCCCTCGAGGTCGCGCTCGTCCCGCCAGCCGCCGCGCTTCACCAGGGCGCTGTACACCAGCACGGTCAGCACGATGGTGACGATGCCCAGCGGGGCGCCGATGGCGACCATCGACGGCAGGGGAGCGCCCGCGATGCCTGCCGTGGCCAGCGCGGCGGCTCCGGGGACGACGAAGACCACGCCCACGATCATCCCGACGATGGAGGAGCCGGCCAGCAGCCCGTAGCCACCGGCACCGAGCCCCCGCGAGGCCAGACGAGTCAGCGGTGCGCTCATCACGACCAGCACGTCGGAGTAGATCGAGGGGAAGGCGACGCCCAGGGTCAGCGCGTAGGCGACCGGGAGCGCGCGCCGACCGAAGCGCTTCACGAGCCAGCGGGCGAGCAGCGGGGCCACGCCCAGCGCCTCCAGGAGCGATCCGAGCAGCAGGCCGAGCGCGATCAGCAGGCCGATGTCGCCGAGGACCGCGCCGAATCCGGACGTCATCGCGGTCACCGTCCCCTCGCCGCCCTGCCCCGAGACGAGGCCGAGCCCGAGGGCCGAGACGAGGAGGGCGATCACCGGCTCGACCTTCAGCACGACGATCAGGACCACGACGGCCACGATCGTGAGCAGGATGAGGAGCACGGGCCAGTAGTCGGTCATGGGCGGTCCTTCTGTCGAGGAGCGGGAGGGCCCGGAGACCGGGTCGCCGCGAGCCGTCCAGCCCCGGCCGTGGTGCGCCGCCAGACGGACGATCGCGCGGATCCGCGGAGCCGGGAGAACGCCGCGGAGATGCGGCGCGTCAGCGGAACATACCGATCCCCGACCCTGCTCCCCGACGTCGACGACTTCCTTCGTCATGCAGCGTCGCGAACACGCGGGCCGGATGCGCACCCTGCTACTTTCACCGGGCAGACGTCCTCGGGGGGAGGACGCAGCCGCATCTCTCCTCCGTGGTCACCCGCATCCGGACGGCCTCCGCCGTCCGACCCGCCAGGCGCCCTCCGTGGGGCGCCGCCGTCAGCGGGCCACACGACAGCGACGCGATCCGGCCCCGCCCGGACGCGCCCGAGCGCAGCAGGAGCACTACCCATGACGGCACAGATCATCGACGCGACCGATCTCGACGAGCTCCGGCGCGTCGGGCAGGAGCTCCGCGAGGGCGCGACCGTCATCGCGCAGACCGACACGAACTACGGCGTGTTCGCCAGCCCCTTCTCGCGCAGCGCCTGCTTCCGCCTCTACGACATGAAGAAGCGGGACGGCGCGAAGCCGCTCACCCTCTTCGTCTCCGCGCCCCGCGACTGGGCGACCTGGGCCTTCGCCCCGGAGACGGCCGACATGGACGCGCTCGTCGCAGCGTTCTGGCCGGGGCCGCTGAACGTCATCCTGCGCCGCAAGCCCGTCGTCCCGGACTGGGTCACCTCGGGCCAGGACACGGTGTCGGTCGTGCACAACCTCAGCGCCCCGATCAACCTGCTCTCGATATTCGCGGGCCTGCCGCTCGCGGCCACCTCCGCCAACATCAGCGGCACGGTGTCGACCGGACTCGTCGACTTCGACCTCGCCGCGGAGCACCTCGGCGGTGACAGCGACTACCTGATCCGCAGCACCACCGCCCCCGACTCCACGATGAGCAGCACGATCGTCTCCCTCGTGGGCGGCGCGTCGATCGTCCGTCAGGGCGACGTGGGCGCCGACGCACTGCGCGTCGTCGTGCCCTCCCTTGTCTGACCTCGGGCGCGGGGACGCCCCGCGCGGCCGCAGCGCCGCCGGGCTGATCACGGTCTACCGGATCGTCTCGCGCGCCTACTTCCACCTGCCCGTGGTCGCGGTGTTCCTGCTGGCGCGGGGCTACCCGATCCTGGCCGTGGCGCTGCTGCTGGCGCTCTACGGAGTGGTGGCGGCGCTCGCCGACGGCCCGCTCTCGCCGCTCACACGCCGCCTGTCCTCGGCGGGCGCGCTCGTCGTCGGCGAGGGCGTGAAGGCACTGGGCCTCGTCGTGATCGTTCTGGACGCGGATCCGGTCGCCGTCGTGATCAGCCAGCTGCTCGCCGGCTGCGGCTTCTCGCTGACGGCCGGGCGGGACGCCGCGCTGGCCTCCTCGCTGCGCGCCGGAGCCGATGCTCGCCGCCAGGAGACGCGGGTGCAGAGCGGAATGTTCCTCGCCTCCTTCGGCGCGGGAGTGCTCGGGGCCGCCTCGCTCGCGCTCTGGGACCGGCTGCCGTTCCTCCTCAGCGCGCTCGTGTCGTGCGCCGCGCTGGCCGTGGTGCTCCTTGCCCGCCTGCCGCTCGGCGCGAGCGCCGCCTCGGGAGTGGCGGCGCGCGCCGTGCGGCCGGCCGTCCTGCCCGCCGCGGTGCGCTTCTGGTCCCTCTACTACTCCGTGAACCGCGCCGTCCTGCTCGCCGCTTACACCTTCGTGATCCCGCTGCTGCTGTTCCAGGAGCTGCGTCTGACGCTGCCCGCGTTCGGCCTGGTGCTCGGCCTCTACACGCTCGCCGGCCTGGCCGCCGCCCGGCTCTCGCCGCTCATCGCCGGCACGCCCCTGGTCTTCCGGCTGACGGCGCTCACCCAGGTGCTGGGCCTCGCCCTGACCACCCTCGGGGTGCTCGGCGCCGCGATCGCCGGCCTGGCCCTGCTCGGGATCGCGGGCGGCTTCGTGCGGCCCGCGACGATGATCGCCCTGGCGCCGGCGATGAACGGGCTCGAGGACGGCGCCCGGGTCGCGGTGATGCGCGGACTGGAGCGCAACCAGGGGATCCTCCAGGCCGTCCTGCTCGTCGGCGCCGGGATACTCGTCCCCCTCACGGGAGGGACCGCGCCGACCCTCATCGTCCTCGTCGTCCTCGCGGTCCTCGCGCAGACGATCGGGGCCGTCTCGATGCGACGACAGGAGAGGAGGGCCGTCACCGCGGAAGCGGAGTGACAGAGGAAGTCCGGGACGAGTCCGCCGGCGGCGTCCCTCATCCACGTGCAAGGAGTGAAGCAATGCAGCCCATCTACACGTTCTCCGATTCCGACAGATCGACCCTCCAGCAGTCGCTGCTGGCGGTCGCCATCGACCCCTACAAGGACTACGACCGCTTCCGCGACGCGATCGCCGCGCTGATCGACAGCGGCGACGTCCCGCAGGGCTTCGTCGACGCGCTCGCCCGCATCCGGCGCGAGCGCGACGAGAAGATCACCTACGCGCACCTGATCTCGAACAACCCGGTCGACGACGAGATCCCCTGGCTCGACCAGGACGACGCGCTCGAGGACAAGTACCGCAAGAAGCTGACGTTCGTCGGCGAGGGCCTGCTCGAGCTGCAGTCGCAGTACCTCGGCTCGCCGCTGCTCGCGTACGCCACCCGCAACAACGGCGACTTCTTCCAGGACGTCTACGCCGACAACCGCTTCTCGAACACCCAGACGCAGAAGACCGACGGCGAGCTGTACTGGCACAACGAGCGGACCGCGCACCCGGTGCGCGCCGACTTCATCTCGCTCCTGGGACTGCGCACGCCCGAGACCGACCTCGTCTACACGAAGTACGTCGACGGCCGCGAGATCCTGCGCTTCATCTCACCCGAGAACCAGGCGCTCCTGCGCGAGGCGGTCTACATCACCCCGTTCGACGAGCTCTCGCGCGCCCAGAACAAGAACCAGATCGTGTCGGACCAGCACGCTCTGCTCGAGAACGAGCACAGCTTCCGCTACTACGACACCCGGACGGTGCCGGCCGACCCGGACGACCTGCCGCACCTGTGGGCGCTCTGGCAGTTCCGCGATGCGCTCTCGAAGGTCAGCGAGCAGTACCACCGGATCCGCGACGCGGACCTGCTGATCATCGCGAACCAGGACGGCCTGCACAGCCGTCAGCTCGTCGACGTCCAGGACCGCGACAAGACCCGCTTCCGCTGGCTGCTGAAGACGTACTCGTTCCGCGACGCGGCGACCGCGGACCGCCACTCCGACTACTGGCTCGACGGCGTCCGCGGCCGAGTCACCGACTGAGAGAGAAGGAGAACGACATGACCGATCTGACCAGGAGCACGCCCCCGCACCCGCTCGACTTCCTGCCCGCGACGGCGCCCCTGGAGGTGTCCAGCGACGACGTGACCGACGGCGAGCGGCTCGCCGAGGCCCAGGGGAGCGGCGACACCAGCCCGTCCCTGCGCTGGAGCGCCGGCCCCGAGGGCACGCAGTCGTACGCCGTGACCGTGTTCGACCCCGATGCGCCGACCCTCGGCGGCATCCACCACTGGGTCCTGGTCGACATCCCGAAGGAGGTCACCGAGCTGGCCGCCGGCTCGACGGAAGTGGGGCGCCCGGCGCTCAACGACCTCGGGTCGCTCGCCTACGCCGGTGCGGCCCCGCCGCCCGGTGACCGCCCGCACCGCTACCTCTTCACGGTGCACGCGCTCGGAGTGCCGACGCTGCCGGTCGACGAGTCGACTCCGGCCTCGCTGGTCGGCTTCCATCTGACCGTCAACACGCTCGCGCGAGGCTCGCTCACGGCCCTCGCCTGAGCCGTCCCGTCGGCGCGCGCGGCGCGGACGGGCGCGCACCGGGCACCGGAGTCGATCCGGAGCCCGGTGCGCGTCCGTTCGCGGCATCACCGCCGCGGACGACGGGAGGCGATCCGCTAGGCTTCCGCTCGGCCGGGGCCCCGCCCATGGCGTCTCTGGACACCACGAAAGGGAAAGAATGACCAGCACGACGGTGATCGAATGGCGTGAGCAGGCTCCTGCGGAAGCGGTGGACGCGCTCTACGCCCCCGGTGGACTGGTCGTCTGCGCGACCAAGGTCGGCTACATCCTGATGACGACCGACGGAGCGGGCCTCGAGCGCAAGTTCTCGGCCAAGCAGCGCAACCGCAACAAGCCGGGCGTCGTGCTCTGCTCCAGCATCGAGCAGCTCACCGAGCTCGCCGAGCTCAACGAGGAGGTCCTCGCCTTCTACCAGAAGCACTGGGACCAGGACGTCCTGCTCGGCTGCATCCTCCCGTGGAAGGCCGAGGCCGTCGACCTGATCGACGAGGACGCCCGCGAGCTGGTCCGCGACGGACGGGGCACCAGCTGCTTCGTCATCCGCTTCGGCCGCCCGGCCGAGCAGCTGGTCGCCACCATGTGGGAGCGCGACCGCACCCTCACCTTCGCCAGCTCGGCCAACCCCTCGGGCGTGGGCAACCGCGGCCGCGTCGCGAACATCGGCGAGCGGATCGAGAACGAGGCCGACGTCATCGTCTCTGCCGACTCCTACGTCTCCTCGATCCAGCCGGACAAGGACGAGGACTCCCGCCACGAGCAGGGCGTCATGGTCTCGATGGTGGACGCCTCGGGCGCCCTCATCCCCGTGCAGGGCGGCGAGCGCTCGATCACCCCGGGCCCCGTGCTGATCCGCCGCGGCCTCGACTACGAGCGCATCATGCTGAACCTCGCCGAGCAGTTCAACTCCTGGGACTACCGCCAGGGCGAGTACTACTGATCCGGTGAGGGATCGGATCGACGGCCGGGCCGGGGCGCGCCCCCGGCCCGGCCGTCGTCGTTGCACCGCCAGGACTCCAGCAGGCCGTGAGGGGTCGTCGACCCCTCGCTTCACCGGCGGCCGACGCTCGCCGGCCCCCTCGAGGACCTCGTGATCGACGTCTCCGATGGCGCGGAGCCCCGCGCGCTGCGCGTTCTCGGGTGGGCCGCAGCCGTCGCCCTCCTCCCGGTCGGCGTGACGGCGGCGCTGGCGGGACTCGGAGCGCTCGTGGAACCCGGCTTCGCCTCCCTCCTCCTCTTCCTCGCGGCGGTCGGGCTCCTTCCTGGAGCGCTCGTCTTCGTCCTCCCGTGTGCGGCGCTGGCACTTCGGCGATCGACGTCGACACCGTCGCTCGCTCCGGCCCTCGTCCTGGTTCCAGCGTGGCTGGCAGCCCTAATCGTCGTGTCGCCGTCGATAGCGCTCGTGGTCGGCGAGGCCGACGGGCAGCCGAGCGCGAGCAGTGTCCTGCAGGCGGTCGCTCCGGGCCCGGCGCTCCTCGTCGCCGTCCCGCCGAGCATCCTCGCTCTGGGCCTCTCCCTGCTGCTTCTCGCGCTCGGGCGACGGCGGCTCCGCCGGTCCGGTGAGCCACGGCACGAGGAGCGGGCGCCCGGATGGTACGAGTGATCGCGGGCGAGTCCCGCCGTCAGAGCTCCAGCACGTCGCCCGGCTCGAGGGCGTGGTACTCGCCGCCGCCCTCGCGCACCGCCCAGCCGAGCCGGTCGTGGCCGAGCGAGCGCCCCGCCTCCGAGAGCACCTGCTCGTGGGTCGCGAAGGCGTGCCGCGGGGCGAGCTCGAGCACGTAGTCCATCGCCTCGGCGATCTTCATCCACGGTGCTCCCGAGGGAGCAGCGAGGATCTCGACATCGACGCCCTCCGGCACTGTGAACGAGTCGCCGGCGTAGTAGACCCGGCCGTTCACCAGGACGCCCACGTTGTCGATCACGGGGATGCTGCGGTGGATCACCGCGTGACGGGAGCCGAAGAAGCGCAGCTCGAACGTGCCCACCGTCACGACATCGCCGTCGGCGACCGTCTCGACGTCGAAGCCCTCGGCGGCGGCGGCGACCCCGGCCGGGCCGAGGATCCGCAGCGACGGGGCCGCGTCGCGCAGGCGCTGCAGCTGCTCCGGGGTCCAGTGGTCGGCGTGCTCGTGGGTGAGCACCACGGCGACGGTGTCGGTCGTCCCCTCGACGGGCCGGGTGAAGGACCCCGGATCGATCACCAGCCGGGCGCCGTCCTCCTCGATCAGGACGGCGGCGTGCTCGAGTTTCGTCAGTCTCATGCCCCGAGCCAACCGCCTCGGCGGGCGGCGGGCAAGGCCGGGGCCGAGCGGAGACCGGATGGGCCGGGCGCTCGATTTGCGTCGATGCGGATCCGTGTGCAACACTCTTCGAGTTGCAAAAACGCGGCCCCATCGTTTAGCGGCCTAGGACGTCGCCCTCTCACGGCGGTAACGCGGGTTCAAATCCCGCTGGGGTCACCACGGCAACACGAGAAGAACCCCCGGTCTGACCGGGGGTTCTTCTCGTTTAACACCCGGGTGCTCGCCACGCGGCACCCGCTCGACGCATCGCGCCGATCGCCTCGTTCCCGCTCCGCCTCCCCGGGGCCGCATCCCGCCGGATCGGCGCTAGGATCGCATCCGCGAAGGGGAGTATCCCGCCTTTCCGCTCCCGTCAGTACGCACCGCCCCTGCGCGGCGCCGGGGGCGGGACGGGTGACGCGGACCGGCACGGCCGTCCGCTCCCCGGGGAGAGACTTTCGGCCCCCACCCACTCGGAAGGCCCTCATGCTCGATCTGCCCGTCTGGTTCGTGATCGGCTCGTTCGTCGTCCTGAGCCTGATCCTCGCCGCCGACCTGCTGCTGGTCTACAAGCGCCCGCACGTGCCGAGCCTGAAGGAGTCGGGGCTGTGGGTCGGCTTCTACGTGTCGCTGGCGCTCGTGTTCGCGCTGCTGATGCTGATCCTCGGCGGCGGCGAGCTGGCCGGCCAGTTCGTCGCAGGCTGGCTGACCGAGTACAGCCTCTCGGTCGACAACCTGTTCGTCTTCGTCATCATCATGGGCCGCTTCGCGGTGCCGGCGAAGCTCCAGCAGGAGGTGCTGATGGTGGGCATCATCATCGCGCTGGTCTTCCGCGGCGTCTTCATCCTGCTCGGCGCGCAGCTCATCGAGAGCTTCAGCTGGATCTTCTACCTCTTCGGCGCGTTCCTGGTCTACACGGCCTGGAACCAGGCGTTCGGCGCGGAGGACGAGGACGAGGGCACCGACAACCTGCTCATCCGGCTCCTGCGCCGCCGCGTCAAGATCTCGGACTCGTTCGACGGCTCCAGGATCCGCACCACGATCGACGGCACGCGCCACTTCACGCCGATGCTGATCGTGTTCCTCGCGATCGGCTCGACCGACCTGCTCTTCGCGCTCGACTCGATCCCGGCGATCTTCGGCATCACCGAGAGCCCCTTCATCGTGTTCACCGCGAACGTCTTCGCGCTGATGGGGCTCCGCCAGCTCTACTTCCTGCTCGGCGGGCTGATCGACAAGCTCGAGTACCTCAAGTACGGGATCGCGTTCATCCTCGCCTTCATCGGCGTGAAGCTCGTCCTGCACGCCCTGCACGAGAACGACCTGCCCTTCCTCAACGGGGGCGAGCCGGTGCCGGTGTGGGACATCGACACGATCACCTCGCTCGTGGTCATCGTGCTGAGCATGACCGTGGCGACGCTGGCGAGCCTGGCGAAGATGCGCCGCGAGCACCGCCACATCCAGCTGCACGACGGGCACCCCGAGGTCGTCGCGGACGACGCCCGGTCCTCCGCCGAGGAGAAGTGATCCCGCGATGACGACGACCACGGTCGACCTGCCCCAGGGGGCGCTGCGGCTCGCCGTCAGCAGCAGCACCGACGTCGGCGCCGTCCGCCGCGTCAACGAGGACGCCCTCCTCGCCGACGAGCTGCTCCTGGCAGTCGCGGACGGGATGGGCGGGCACGCACGAGGGGACCTCGCGAGCGCAGCCGCCGTCGAGGCGCTGCGCGAGAACCGGCCGACGAGCCTGGGTCCGGTGGACGCGGTGTTCGACCTGGTGGAGGGCGCCAACACGGCCGTGCGCGCGCTCGACGTGGGCGGTGCGCTCTGCGGCACGACGCTGACCGGGCTGATGCTCGTGCTCCCCGAGCCCGCGGGCCCGGCCCGCTGGGCGCTGTTCAACGTCGGGGACTCCCGCGTCTACCGCTGGGACGGTGCCGAACTCCAGCAGCTGACGGTGGACCACTCCGCCGTGCAGGAGCTCGTCTCGGCCGGCCTGCTCACCCCCGAGTCGGCGGAGTCGCATCCCGACCGCAACATCGTCACCCGCGCCCTCGGCGCCGACGAGGAGGTCGAGACGGACGTCTGGACGCTGCCCGTCGTGCCGCGCGCCAGCTACCTGCTCTGCTCCGACGGGCTGACGAAGGAGCTCTCCGACCAGCGGATCGCCGCCCTGTTCGCCCGCCGCGACTCCGGCGACCCTGCCGACCTCGCTCAGGCGCTCGTGCGTGCGGCGGTCGAGGCCGGCGGACGGGACAACGTCACCGTCGTCGTCGTCGACGCCGTGCTCGACGCCCGCGCCTGAGCCGGGCGACTCCGTGCCGCGCCCGCCCGGGAGGCGGGGGAGCGCGGTGCTATTCTCGGTCCATGCTGAGTGGCCCGCACCTCCTTCCGTGCCGCGACGAGACCTCGAACTGACGGCCTCCCTCGTCGCGGTGCCTCGCCCGGCCGAGCAGCGACTCCAGGAGGAGAAGGAACCGTCATGATCGAGACCACACCCGGCACAGCCGCGCCCGCGTCGAGTGGAGCAGGGACCGGCAGGAGAGCCGAGAAGCCGCGCACCCTCGCCGAGAAGGTCTGGGACGACCACGTGGTCGTCGCGGGCGAGAACGGCGCTCCCGACCTGCTCTACATCGACCTGCACCTGCTGCACGAGGTGACCAGCCCGCAGCCGTTCGACGGCCTGCGTGCCGCGGGGCGCCCGCTGCGCCGGCCGGACCTCACCATCGCCACCGAGGACCACAACACGCCGACCCTCGAGATCGGACGCCCCATCGAGGATCCGATCAGCCGCACCCAGATCGACGCGCTGCGCCGCAACGCCGGCGAGTTCGGCGTCCGCCTGCACTCCCTGGGCGACGTCGAGCAGGGCATCGTGCATGTCGTCGGCCCCCAGTTGGGCCTGACGATGCCCGGCGTCACGGTGGTCTGCGGCGACTCGCACACCTCCACGCACGGCGCGTTCGGCGCGATCGCCTTCGGCATCGGCACGAGCGAGGTCGAGCACGTGATGGCGACGCAGACGCTGCCGCTGCAACCCTTCAAGACGATGGCGATCACGGTCGAGGGCACGCTGAAGGAGGGGGTGACGGCCAAGGACATCATCCTCGCGGTCATCGCCCGCATCGGCACCGGCGGCGGCCAGGGCTACATCCTCGAGTACCGCGGCTCCGCGATCCGCGCGCTCTCGATGGAGGGCCGGATGACGATCTGCAACATGTCGATCGAGGCGGGTGCGCGGGCCGGCATGGTCGCGCCGGACGAGACGACCTTCGCCTACCTGCACGGCCGCCCGCACGCTCCGGCGGGCGAGGACTGGGACGCCGCGGTCGCCTACTGGCGGACGCTGCCGAGCGACGAGGGCGCCGTGTTCGACGCCGAGGTCGTGATCGACGCCGACGCGCTCGAGCCGTTCGTCACCTGGGGCACGAACCCCGGCCAGGGCGTCTCGCTCTCGCAGGCGGTACCGGACCCTGACGTCCTCGACGATCCGAACGAGCGCGCCAGCGCTCTGCGAGCGCTGGAGTACATGGCGCTGGAGCCCGGCACGCCGATGAAGGAGATCCCGGTCGACGTGGTCTTCATGGGCTCCTGCACCAACTCGCGGATCGAGGACCTGCGGGCCTTCGCTGCCGTCGTCGAGGGGCGCACCAAGGCCCCCGGCGTCCGCGTGATGGTCGTCCCCGGCTCCGCCCGGGTGCGGCTCGAGGCCGAGGCCGAGGGGATCGACCGGATCGTCACCGCGTTCGGCGCGGAGTGGCGCTTCGCCGGCTGCTCGATGTGCCTCGGGATGAACACCGACCAGCTCGTCCTGGGGGAGCGCGTGGCCTCCACGTCCAACCGCAACTTCGAGGGTCGTCAGGGCAAGGGGGCGAAGACCCACCTCGTCTCGCCCCTCGTCGCCGCGGCCACGGCCGTGCGCGGCACCCTCTCCAGTCCCTCCGATCTGGAGCCGGTCCGCGAGAGAGCAGGAGTCTGACCGTGCAGAAGTTCGAGACCGTCACCGCGATCGCCGCGCCCCTGAAGCGCGCCAACGTCGACACCGACCAGATCCTCCCCGGCATCTACCTCCGCCGCATCACGAAGACCGGCTTCGAGGACGCGCTCTTCCACGGCTGGCGGCAGGACGCGGACTTCGTCCTCAACCAGGAGCGCTACCGCGGCGCCGGCATCCTCGTCGCCGGCCCCGACTTCGCCATCGGCTCCAGCCGCGAGCACGCCGTCTGGGCGCTGCGCGACTTCGGCTTCCGGGTCGTCATCTCCCCCCGCTTCGGCGACATCTTCCGGGGCAACGCCGGCAAGCAGGGACTGCTCGCGGCCGTCGTCTCGGAGCCCGACGTCGAGCGGCTGTGGGAGATCATCGAGGGCACCCCGGGAATAGAACCGACGGTGGATCTGGTTGCGCGTACGGTCACCGCCGGTGGCGAGACCTTCGACTTCGAGATCGACGACTACACTCGATGGCGCCTGATCGAGGGCCTGGACGACATCGGCCTGACCCTGCGCGACGAAGCGCTCATTTCCGAATTCGAGACCCGCCGCGAGAGCTGGCGGCCCAAGACATTGCCGGTGAAATAGCGTGAACACACTTCTTCAGGACGCCAAGGCCCTGCAGGACGCCAAGGCGTCGGGAGCACGGGTGGGAATGACGACCGAGCGGATCACCATCAACGGCGGGCGACCGCTGGTGGGCCGGATCGAGCTCAAGGGGGCCAAGAACCTGGTCACCAAGGCGATGGTCGCGGCGCTGCTCGGCGAGACCGCCTCCACCCTCCGCGACGTGCCCGACATCAGCGACGTCCGCGTCGTGAAGGGCCTGCTCGAAGTCCACGGCGTCAAGGTGAAGCAGGGCGCCGAGGTGGGCGAGCTGATCCTCGACCCCTCCAACGTCGAGTCCGCGCACTTCGCCGACATCGACGCGCACGCCGGCTCCAGCCGCATCCCGATCCTCTTCTGCGGCCCGCTGCTGCACCGCCTGGGCGAGGCGTTCATCCCCGACCTCGGCGGCTGCCGCATCGGCGACCGCCCGATCGACTACCACCTCGAGGTGCTGCGCAACTTCGGCGCCGTCGTCGAGAAGCTGCCCTCGGGCATCCGGATGTCGGCACCCGAGGGCCTGCACGGCGCCAAGGTGTCGCTGCCCTACCCGAGCGTCGGAGCGACCGAGCAGGTCCTCCTGACCGCGGTGCGCGCCTCCGGCATCACCGAGCTCTCGGGCGCGGCGATCGAGCCCGAGATCATGGACCTGATCAACATCCTGCAGAAGATGGGCGCCATCATCTCGGTCGACACCGACCGCGTGATCCGCATCGAGGGCGTGGACCGGCTCACCGGCTACTCCCACCGCGCGCTCTTCGACCGCAACGAGGCGGCCTCCTGGGCGGCCGCGGCCCTCGCGACCGACGGCGACATCTTCGTCGGCGGCGCCCGCCAGCAGGAGATGACCACCTTCCTCAACGTCTTCCGCAAGGTCGGCGGCGCGTTCGAGATCGCCGAGGACGGCATCCGCTTCTACCACCCGGGCGGCGAGCTCAAGCCGGTCATCATCGAGACCGACGTGCACCCCGGCTTCATGACCGACTGGCAGCAGCCGCTGGTCGTGGCGCTCACGAAGGCCAAGGGCGTCTCGATCGTGCACGAGACCGTTTACGAGCAGCGCTTCGGCTTCGTCGACGCGCTCGTCGAGATGGGCGCGACCATCCAGATCCACCGCGAGTGCCTCGGCGGGCAGGCCTGCCGCTTCGGGCAGCGCAACTTCATGCACTCGGCCGTGATCTCGGGACCCTCGAAGCTGCACGGCGCCGACATCGTCGTGCCGGATCTGCGCGGCGGCTTCTCGCACCTGATCGCGGCGCTCTCGGCCGAGGGCACCTCGACGGTCTCGAACGTCGGCATCATCAGCCGCGGCTACGAGAACTTCCTCACCAAGCTCGAGCTGCTGGGCGCCGACTTCTCGCTCGACGCGTAGCCGCCCACCGGGACCCCGGGCCGCTGAGGACGACCGTCCTCAGCGGCCCGGGGTCCTGTCGCGCCCGGGCGCGCCCCACGCGGGCGGTTCCGCGTCCTCCTCCAGGCGTCCCCGGATCCGCTTCTCGAGGAGCGCGAGCGTCGTCTCCGGCGCGGGCCGGAGGCTCAGCGGTCCGGGCGACTCGACCAGGACCAGCGTGAGGCGTCCGCGCCGCGTGCCGGCCAGGACGACCTCGAGGGCCTCGCGCGGACGCAGGCCCACCAGCACCCACCGCCGCTCCAGCCGCGCGATCCGCGCCCAGGGCACGACGACGCCCCAGTCGCCGAAGGAGACGGTCAGTCCCCGGCGGCGCGGCACGACCACCGCGTAGGGCCGCAGCGTCGGCAGCGGGAACCGCGGCTCGACACGACGGAGGCCCGCTCCGAGCCGGCCGCGTCCGAGGACCGCGACGCCGCCGGTCGCCTCCGCCTCGACGTGGGCGAGCGGTGCCACCGCCACGCGCCAGAGGGCGTCGACCCCGCCGATCACGAGGGCGACGGCCGCCGAGCCGCCGACGAGGACCGCGAGCGTCAGCAGGAGGCCGTCGCCGAGCGCGGCCGCGTCGCGTCCGGCCTGCGTGGCGAGCAGCACGACTCCCCACACGAGCAGGAGCACCAGGCCGGACTGCGCGATCGGCGAGTCGGCGAGGCGGCCGAGCGCTCGGCCGACGGCGTCCCACGGCGACGGGCGGCGACGCGGACGGGGCGTGCCGGTACCGTACCCGGCGGCCGGGCCGCTCCTCCCACCGCGGGGCCCCGCTGCTCCCGGGCGTGGGGACGCGGCCCCTCCGATGCGGGATGCGAGGATGGGCGGGTGTCTGAGCGAAGCCGTCCGTCCATCTTCTGGTTCCTCGCGGCGGCGGTGATCCCCGTGATGACCGCCTCGGTCGACCTGCGGATCCGGAACGGCGACAAGATCCCGAGCACCGGAGCCTTCGTGTTCGCGCCGAACCACTACAGCGAGATCGACCCGATCATCACGGGCTGGACCCTGTGGCGCGCCGGCCGCGCACCGCGCTTCCTCGCCAAGGCCTCGCTGTTCTCGGTGCCCGTGCTCGGCTCGATCCTGCGCGGCTCCGGGCAGATCCCCGTCGAGCGCTCGGGCTCGGTCCGCGGCAGCGAGCCGCTGAAGACCGCCAAGGCTCTCGTGGACGAGGGCCGCTCGGTCATCATCTACCCCGAGGGCACCCTCACCCGCGACCCCGAGCTCTGGCCGATGCGCGGCAAGACGGGAGCGGTGCGGATGGCGCTGCAGTACGGCCTGCCTGTCGTCCCGGTCGCGCACTGGGGCGCGCAGCAGCTGATGGGCCGCTACTCCAAGCGGATCACCCTCTTCCGCCGCAAGCGCGTCGACGTGATCGTCGGCGACCCCGTCGACCTGTCCGCCTTCCGCGGACGCAGCCTCGACTCCGCCACACTCAACGAGGCCTCCGCGGTCGTGATGGCGGCGATCACCGCCCTGCTCGAGGAGCTGCGCGGCGAGGCGGCGCCCGAGAAGCGCTGGAACCCCTCCGAGCACAACCAGAAGGGCACGGGTCGCTTTGAGTCCGAGCAGTAGGAAGGCGCCCATCCCCGTGCCCCGCCGCGTCGCCGTCCTCGGCGCCGGCAGCTGGGGCACCACGTTCGCGAAGATCCTCGCCGACGGCGGCTCCGACGTCGTGATGTGGGCGCGCCGCGCCGAGCTGGCCCGCGAGATCACCGAGGCCAAGCGCAACAGCGACTACCTCCCCGGCATCAACCTCCCGCGCAACATCCGGGCCACGCCGCGCATCGAGGAGGCGCTGGAGGGCGCGGACCACGTCTACCTCTCCATCCCGTCGCAGTCGCTGCGGAGCAACCTCGAGGCGATCACGCCGTTCCTCACCGAGCGCACGGTGCTGGTGAGCCTGATGAAGGGCGTCGAGAAGGGCACCGGCCAGCGGATGAGCGAGGTGATCGCGCAGATGCTGCCGGTCTCCCTCGACCGGATCGCCGTCGCCTCCGGGCCCAACCTCGCCCTCGAGATCGCCAAGGAGCAGCCGACCGCGGCGGTCATCGCCTCCGAGAGCCTCGTCACCGCGCAGGAGGTGGCTCTCGCGGCGACCAACCGCTACTTCCGCTCCTACGTCAACACCGACGTGATCGGCACCGAGTTCGGCGGCGTGCTGAAGAACCTCATCGCCGTGGCGATCGGCATCGTCGACGGCGTCGGCTACGGCGAGAACACGAAGGCGTCGATCATCACGCGCGGTCTCGCCGAGATGACGGACTTCGCGGTCGCGTACGGCGGACGGGCCGAGACGATGGCCGGACTCGCGGGGCTCGGCGACCTCATCGCGACGTCGAGCTCGTCCCTCTCGCGCAACAACACGGCCGGGCGCCTGCTCGGCCAGGGCTACAGCTTCACCGACGTGGTGAAGTCGATGCAGCAGACGGCGGAGGGGCTCGCCTCCGTCGCGCCGGTCCTCGAGCTGGCGCGCGCCAGGGGAGTCGACATGCCCATCGTCGAGCAGGTGTCGCAGGTGCTCGCCGGTACGCTCGATCCGAAGGACATCGCGCCGCACCTGACCACGGATTCGGACGAGCCACAGGGTGAGAGGAACCTCGATGACCAGCAAGCTCCGCGTGGCCGTTCTGTTCGGGGGGCGCTCCAGCGAGCACTCGATCAGCTGCGCAACGGCGGCCGGGGTGCTGCGGGCGATCGACCGTGACCGCTTCGAGGTGATCCCCGTCGGGATCACCTCCGACGGCGCCTTCGTGCTCGAGGAGGACCGTCCCGAGAAGTTCGCTCTCGACGCCGCGTCGCTGCCCCGGGTCGAGGACGACGGCTCCCGTGTGCGCTGGCCGGAGTCCGCCCTCTCGCGAGAGCTCACCGTGACGACCGAGGACGGCGCGACGTGCTCGCTCGGCGAGGTCGACGTGGTGCTGCCGATCCTGCACGGCCCGTGGGGCGAGGACGGCACCGTCCAGGGGATGCTCGAGCTCGTCGGGCTGCCCTACGTCGGCTCGGGCGTGCTCGCGTCGGCTCTCGGCATGGACAAGCACTTCACCAAGACGGTGCTGCGGGCCGCGGGCCTCGCGGTGGCGCCCTGGTACCTCGTGACCGAGGCGGAGTGGCGCGCCGACCCGGGCGACGCCTCCTCGGCCCTCGACGAGCTGGGCCTGCCCGCGTTCGTGAAGCCGGCGCGGGCCGGCTCGAGCGTGGGCGTCAGCCGGATCGACGAGCGCGAGCAGCTCGAGGCCGCGCTGGAGGAGGCGTTCGCGCACGACTCGCGGGTACTGATCGAGTCGGGCATCGTCGGCCGCGAGGTAGAGATCGGCGTGCTCGGCGGCCGCCGCGGTGCTCCGGCCCGCGCCTCCGTCGCCGGCGAGGTGGTCGTCACCGGCCGCGGCTTCTACGACTTCGAGGCGAAGTACCTCGGGGCGTCCGGCATCGAGCTGGTCTGCCCGGCCGATCTCACCGACGGCGAGCTCTCCGAGATGCGGTCACTCGCGATCCGCGCCTTCGACGCGATCGGAGCCGAGGGCCTCGCCCGGGTCGACTTCTTCCTCACCGCCGACGGCTTCGTCGTCAACGAGATCAACACCATGCCCGGCTTCACGCCGGTCTCGATGTTCCCGCGCATGTGGGGCGCGAGCGGCGTGGACTACCCGGACCTGATCAGCGAGCTGCTCGACTCGGCGCTCGACCGCGTCCCGGTCGCCGCCCGATGACGCCGGCGCTCGCGCTCCGCGTCGAGGCGGGCGCGGCCGCGGCGCCCTTCGAGCAGATCCGCGAGCAGATCACCGCTCTGATCGCCGCGGGCGAGCTGCCGGTCGGGATGCGGCTGCCGCCGGTGCGCGCGCTGGCCGAGACGCTGGGCGTCGCCGCGGGGACGGTCGCCCGCTCCTACCGGGAGCTGGAGTCGGCGGGCCTGGTCGAGACGCGCGGCCGGGCGGGCACGGTCGTCGCGGGAGGCGTGGATGCGCTGGAGCGTGAGCTGCAGGCTGCGGCCGCCGTGTTCGCGTCGCGCGCGCGTGAGCTGGGGGCGACCGCCGATGGTGCGCTCACCGCAGCGAGTCGAGCCCTCGGCGTCTGACCGCTGAGACTCAGCCGGTGGGCGTGTCCGTCGGATCGAGGGTGTCGGCGTCCGAGACGTCGGTGCACTCGCGCGTCTGCGGGACGTAGGAGACGGCGTTCGCCAGGTCGAGCGCCGCGGAGGATCCGGACGCGCGGCTCTGGTCGACGGTGATCTCCACCGCGGGATCGCGCCCGTAGGTGGTCAGCGTGTAGATGTCCTCGTCCTTCTGCGTCTCGTCGATGATCCAGTCGACTCCGCTGACGTTCACGCAGAGGTCCGTCGTCGGGCCGGGCACCTCGACTCCGCAGTGGAGGATGACGGCGGCCGGGGTGCCCCAGGCGGCGGTGCCCTGAGCGTTCGTCTCGCGCTCGGGCTGCTCCGCGACCACGTCGGGCAGGCGCACCGAGACCTCGGCGCAGCCGGTGCTCGTCGCATCGGCGGCGGGCTCGAGTGCGACGCTGGCCGAGCAGCCCGAGAGCAGCAGGACGGCGGCGGCGGCGAGGAGGGGGGAGCGGAGTCGGCGGGGGGACATCGCCGTCAACGCTAGCGTGTGAACCATGGCAGAGGATCGGAGTCCCACCCTGGCCGAGCTCAGCGAGGGCGAGGTGCTCGCGAGGGTGCTGGCCCGGCTCGGCGGCCCGGGCGCGGAGACCCTGGTCGGGCCCGGCGACGACTGCGCGGTGCTGCGGGCTCCCGACGGCCGCTTCGTGGTGACCACGGACATGATGGTGCACGGCCCCGACTTCCGGCTGGCCTGGTCGAGCCCGGCGGACCTGGGCTGGAAGGCGGCGGCCTCGAACCTCGCCGACGTCGCGGCGATGGGGGCCCGTCCCACCGGGCTCGTCGTCGCGCTCGCGGCGCCCCAGTCGCTGGGCGTCGACGTGCTGGAGGGGATCGCGGGCGGACTCGCCGCCGGCTGCGCCGCGATGGCGCCGGGATGCGGAGTCGTCGGGGGAGACCTGTCCGCCTCCGCGACACTGACGCTCTCGATCACGGCGTTCGGCTCGCTCGACGGACGACCGCCGGTGCTCCGCAGCGGTGCGAGGCCGGGGGACGTGCTCGCCGTGGCCGGCCCGCTGGGACGAGCGGGGCTCGGGCTGCGCCTGCTGTTCGAGCAGGCGCGGCGGGACGGGGAGCCGTCGGCCGACCTCGCCGACCGGCTCCGCGAGCGGCATCCGTCCCTCCTCGAGGCGCAGCTGCGCCCGACCGCGCCGATCTCCGCGGGCGAGGCCGCGGGCGGGACCGCCACCGCGATGATGGACGTCTCGGACGGCGTGGTGCTCGACGCCCGTCGGATGGCGCGTGCGAGCGGAGTGGCGATCGACCTCGATGCCGCGGCGGTCGACGTGCACGCGCGCGGGCTCACGGGGGTGGAGGGCGTGGACCTCGACCTGGCGAGGGCGCTGGTGCTGGGAGGTGGCGAGGACCACGCGATGCTCGCGTGCTTCCCGCCCGCCGCGGCGCTGCCGGAGGGCTTCGTCCCGCTCGGGGTCGTCCGCGAGGGGGGCCCGGAGGTGCGCCTGGGCGGGGTCGCGCTCGAGGGGCGCGGGGGCTGGGACCCGTACCTCGGCTGGGACGGCGCGGCGGGCTGAGGCCGGTCAGCCGGCCGGGGAGGAAGCGGGCGAGGCGGCCGGCGCGGGCGACGCAGGCGAAGCCCACCAGATCGTGGTCTCGCCGTAGTCCTTCCTCCGCTCCCGCTCCAGACCCGCGGGCCAGCGCGGCTCCGGGCTGCGGGAGCTCCGCTCCACGACGACCACCGCGTCCTCGCGCAGCAGCGGCAGGACGCTGGCGAGGTCGGCGGCGAGGTCGTCCTCGCCGAGGTCGTAGGGCGGGTCGAGGAACACCGTGTCCGTGTTGAGGGCCGGGGAGCCGTCGAGGAAGGAGCGGACCGAGCCGGTCACCACCTCGATCCGCGGGGCGGGCCGCTTGTTCTTGGCAGCCGCGGTCGCGATCGCCCGTGCGTTCTCGCCCGCGGTCCGGGCGGCCTTCGGGTCGCGCTCGACCAGGACGACCGCGCTCGCTCCGCGGCTGGCCGACTCGAGCCCGAGGGCGCCGGAGCCCGCGTAGAGGTCGACCACCGTCGCGCCGTCGAGGGCGTCCCGGGCCTCGAGGGCCGAGAAGACGGCCTCGCGCACGCGGTCGCTGGTGGGGCGGGTGCCCGCGCGCGGGACCCGGAGGGTGAGCGAGCCGGCGAATCCGGCGATGATCCTGGTCACCGGACCGAGCATAGGGCGGCACCCCTGCCTGCGGCGTCCGGTGGCCGCCGCGCGGCTCCTGCCTGGCGGCACACTGCGAACTCGCGGAACCTGGACCCTTTTCCCGTCAGGACTGCGAGAATCCGTAGCTATGACGTCGCTCGAAGACACCCGCTCCGCTGTCGGCCGCCGAGCGGCACCCGAGACGCCCCTGACCCGCGAGGAGTTCACGGCGCACTGCGGCGCCGTCCTCGGGAACCTCACCCGCGTGATCGACGGCAAGTCGGCCGAGGTCTCGATGGCGCTGACGGTGTTCCTCGCCGGTGGGCACCTCCTGATGGAGGACGTCCCCGGCACCGGCAAGACGGTCCTGGCGAAGTCGCTGGCGGCCTCGGTCGGCGGCAGCGTCGCGCGCATCCAGTTCACGCCCGACCTGCTCCCCTCCGACGTCACGGGGGTCTCGGTCTACAACCAGGCGACCCGCGACTTCGAGTTCAAGCCGGGCCCGGTCTTCGCGAACATCCTGATCGGCGACGAGATCAACCGGGCCTCGCCCAAGACGCAGTCGGCGCTGCTGGAGTGCATGGAGGAGCGCCAGGTCTCGGTCGACGGCACCACCCACCTCCTCCCGCGCCCCTTCGCCGTGATCGCGACGCAGAACCCGGTCGAGATGGAGGGCACCTACTCACTGCCCGAGGCCCAGCGCGACCGCTTCATGGCCCGCCTCTCGCTCGGCTACCCCGATGAGCGCGCCGAGCTCGAGATGATCCGCACCCGCGACTCGGCCAGCCCGCTCGAGGAGCTGCGGCCCGTCGTGGGCCTCGCCGAGCTCGAGCGGATGATGGCCTACGTGCGCTCCGTGTACGTCGCACCGCCTGTGCAGGAGTACGTGGTGGCGATCATGCAGGCCACGCGGGTGGACCCCGAGCTGCGGCTCGGGGGGAGCCCGCGCGCCACGCTCCAGCTGATCGCCGCCGCGAAGGCGCTTGCCGCCCTCAGCGACCGCGACTTCGTGGTGCCGGACGACGTGGACGCGCTCGCCGTCCCCGTGCTCGGCCACCGCCTCCTGCCCGCCACCCGCCTCCCCGGCCGCTCCGGCGCCGGATCCTCGCACTCGGTCACCGAGATCGTGCAGCGCATCGTCGCGGCCACCCCCGTCCCCTTCGGCAACCGTGGCGACTGAGGCCCGCCCCGCCGAGACGCCGTCGTCCCGTCTCGGCGGTCTGCCCGCGCTCCGCGGGGTCGCGCTGACGCTGCGCGGCTGGGCGCTCGTTCTGCTGGGCGTCGCGGGAGTGGTGATCGCGCCGCTGACAGAGTTCCGCGAGCTGCTGTTCGTCGGCCTGGTGCTGCTGGGCCTGCCCCTGGGCGCGCTCGTCTCCCTGCTCCTGGCGCCGGCGTCGTTCCGGGTGCAGCGCCGCTTCGCTCCCCAGACCGTCGCGGCCGGCGACGTGGTGGAGGTCGACGTGCTGCTCGAGAACCGCGGCCGCGCCGTCCGCAGCGGGGCGCGCGCCCACGACCGGCTCGAGCGCGTGGAGCGCGGGGTCGTCGTCGGCCGGCCGGTCGCCGAGGGCGTCTTCGGGCTGCCGGGCGTCCCGTCGGGCGGCCGCGTGCGCGCCCGCTACCGTCTGCCCGCCGAGCGGCGCGGGATCCACCGCATCGGCCCGCTGCGCCTGGTGCGCGGCGACGGCCTCGGGCTCGCGCTCCGCGAGAGCGTCGTGGGGGCTGCGCAGCCGTTCGTCGTGACTCCGCGGGTCGTGCCGCTCCAGAGCGACGTCCTGGACGCGCACGGAGCAGGCGGATCGAGCCCGGTCGCGCACGCGACGGCCGGCGCCGGCACGGACGACGTGATCCCGCGCGACTACCGCCCGGGGGACGCCATGCGCCGGGTGCACTGGCGGGCGAGCGCCCGCTCCGGTGAGCTCATGGTCCGCCAGGACGAGCAGAACACCGATCCGCACGCGTGGATCCTCCTCGAGACCCGGGCCGAGCGCGTGCTCGAGCGGCGCGGCGACGACCGGCTCGAGTGGGCGGTGTCGATGACGGCCTCCCTCGCCGTGCACCTGCTCGACCGCGGCTTCGAGACCCACCTCGTCGAGACGGGTGCGGACGGCGAGCCGGAGCACTCGGAGGACGAGCGCGAGGTGGCGCACGACGTGCTGCTGCGCCTGGCCGAGCTGGCGCCCTCGCGCGAGTCGGTCGACGCGGTGACCCGGATCTCGGCCGACATGCGCGACACGGGGGGAGTACGCCCGGTCTTCGCCGTGCTCACCCGACTCCTCGAGTCGGACCTCGACGCCCTCGGCTCCCTGGCCGCGCAGTCGCGCCCCGCGATCGCCTTCGTCGTCGCCGGCACCGCTGAGGAGGAGGCGGCTCTCGCCTCGCTCGGCTGGTACGCCGTGTCCGTAGACCAGAGCGCCTCCGTCGAGGAGGCGTGGGCGCAGGCCCTCGCTCTGCGGGTGGTGGCGTGAGCCGCCGCGCCGAGAGCGATCCGCGCGCCGGGTCGGCTCCTCTGAGCGGTCTGCTCTTCCTCGCGATCACGGCCGCCGCCGCCGGGATCGGCCGGCTCCTCGTCGGCGTCGACTGGCTGGTGCTCCTCGCGAGCGCGGTCGCCGTGGTGCTCGGCGTCCCGGCCGCCGCCCGGGCTCTGCGCGTGCACCCCGTCGTCCCGCCGATCCTCGGCACGCTGACGATGGTCGGCGTGCTGACCGCGATGTTCGTGCCCGGTCGGGCCCTGCTGTTCGTGATCCCCACGCCCGGCGCCGTCGCGCAGGCGGAGGCGCTCGCGCAGGGCGGCTTCCAGTCCATCGCGCAGCAGGGGCTCCCGGCGGTCGCCGACGACGGCATCTCGTTCCTCCTGATCGGCGGGGTGGTCGTGCTCGCCTGGGCGGCCGACCTGTTCGCCTTCTCCGTCCGCCTCCCCGCCCTGGCCGGTCTGTTCCCCGCGGCGCTGCTCGCGGTGCCGGCGATCGTGGACCCCTCCGAGGTGTCCTGGGCGAGCCTCGTCGTCACCGCGCTCGCCTACGCGGGCGTGCTCGCCGCCACGGCCGCCCCCCGCCGCCCGAGCGGCCCGAGCGCGGCCTCGGCCGTGCTGCCCGCCTTCGCGGCCGTGACCGTCGTCGTCCTGGGCGCGGGAGTCGTCGCCGGCTCGGCGGCCGGCTACGCGCGCACCACCGCCCCCTCGGGCGTCTCCGGGAGCCTCTTCAACGGCGCGATCGACCCGGTGGTCGCCCTCGGCGCGGACCTGCGCCGCCCGAACCCCGTGACCGTGCTGCGCTACGCCACCGACTCCGACCTGCCCGTCTACCTCCGCGTGCTGACCGTCTCGGACTTCGACGGTGACGACTGGGCGCCGAGCGAGACGGAGCAGACCGCTCCGATCGAGGCGCCGATCGCGCCCGAGGGGCTCTCCGAGAGCGTGCCGCGCGAGGCGGAGGAGGTCGACGTCTCGGTGGAGACGCTGCGGAGCCAGTGGCTCCCCGTGCCGTATCCGGTCTCGTCGCTGACGGGCGTCGGCGACGGCTGGCTCCAGGACGTGCAGGACGGCTCGATCCGCGGCGACGCGACGACCCGCTCCGGAGACGACTACCAGGTGCAGGCGCTGCGGCTCGAGCCCGACCCGCAGCAGCTGCTCGCCGCGCCCGCGCCGTCCGGCGTCGACCGGTACCTCTCGCTCCCCGACGACGTGCCCGAGATCGTCCGCACCACCGCGGAGGAGGTCACGGCGGAGGCTCCGACCGCCTACGACCGGGCGCGCGCGCTGCAGACGTACTTCCGCTCGTCCGAGTTCCGCTACTCCGAGGACACCCCCGCGGAGGAGGGCTACGACGGCGACGGAGTCGGCGTGCTCTCGGCGTTCCTGACGACGAAGGAGGGCTACTGCGTCCACTTCGCCTCGGCGATGGCGGTGATGGCGCGCGAGCTCGGGATCCCGTCGCGGCTCGCCATCGGCTACCAGCCCGGCTCCGTCGTGCCCTCCGGCGGCAGCGACCTGACCACCTACCGCGTCCTCTCCTCCGATCTGCACGCCTGGCCCGAGCTGTACTTCGAGGGGGTCGGCTGGCTGCCCTTCGAGCCGACGCCCAGCCGCGGCGCTCCGGCCTCGTACACCCTGCCGAGCGCGACGGCGTCCTCGGGCCCCACCGCCCCGGGCTCGACCGCGACCACCGCGCCCGGTGCGACCAGCGCTCCCGCCGCGACACCCACTCCGACGGCCGCGTCGGCGACGCCGACCCCCGGCGCCGTCGGCGCCTCGAGCACCACGGCGGCTCCCGCGGCGACGCTCTGGGTGCTGCTCCTGCTGCTCGTGCTCGTCCCCTGGCTGATGCGCGCCGTCCAGCGCGCGCTGCGGCGCCGGTCCGCGCGCTCCGGCTCCGTCGAGGCCGCGTGGGCCGAGCTGCTGGCGACCGCCCGCGACCTGGGCGTCCCCGTGGAGGACACGGAGTCTCCGCGCGCGCAGGAGGCCCGCATGGCTCCCGCCCTCGACCCCGGAGCGGCGGCACGTCTGCAGGGGCTCCGGGAGCGCGTCGAGCGCCGGCGCTACTCGCCGTCCGCGAGCGAGTCGGAGGCGTGGGACGACGCGACCGCCGTGGCCGCCGCGCTCCGCGGCTCCGCGGGTGCCGGTCGTCGGGTGCTCGCGTCGGTCGTGCCCCGCTCGGCGCTGGACCCGGTCGCCCGGCTCGCGCGTCCGAGGTCCGACCTATGATCGCTAGGTGATCCCGGACCCCCTCGACGCCTCGCTCGCGCCGCTGATCGGGCCGCGCACGGCGAGTGCGGTCGAGAAGGCCTTCGGGTACCGCACGGTCGGCGAGCTCCTGGGCCACTACCCGCGCCGCTACGCGAAGCGGGGCGAGCTGACGGCGCTCTCGCGTCTCCCCGTGGGAGAGAGCGTGACGATCGTGGCGGAGGTGCGCGAGGTGCGCGAGCGGCCGATGCGCAACCGGCGCGGCACCCTGCTCGAGGTCGTCATCTCGGACGGCTCGGGCACGCTCTCGCTGACGTTCTTCGGACAGCCCTGGCGCGCGGCGAAGCTCCACCGCGGCGTGCGCGGGATCTTCGCGGGCACGGTCTCGATGTTCCGCGACACCCCGCAGCTCACGCATCCCGACTACCGTCTGTTCGACGACGAGGAGGCCGCCGCGACGGAGACGGGAGGCGGTGAGCTCGCGAAGGACTGGGCCGAGCGGCCGATCCCGATCTACCCGGCGACCAGCGCGATCTCGAGCTGGCAGCTCCAGGCCGCGATCGGCGTGCTGCTGGACGGCTTGCGCGACGTGCCCGACCCGATGCCCGAGCAGGTGCGCGCCGGCCGCTCGCTGCTGGGCCTCGGCGAGGCGCTGGAGCTGATCCACCGCCCGCAGCGGGAGGGCGAGGAGGCGCAGGCGCGCGAGACGCTGCGCTTCCACGAGGCGTTCCTCCTGCAGCTCGCCCTGCTCGAGCGCCGGGCCTCGGCGCTCAGCAGCCCCGCGACCGCCCGCGTGCCCGGCCCCGGCGGGCTGCTCGAGCGCTTCGACGCCGCGCTGCCCTTCGCCCTCACCGGCGACCAGACCGCGGTGGGGCACGAGATCGCCGCCGATCTGGCGGCCGAGAGCCCGATGACCCGGCTGGTGCAGGGCGAGGTCGGCTCCGGCAAGACCCTCGTCGCGCTCCGGGCGATGCTCGCCACGGCCGAGAGCGGCGGGCAGGCGGCGCTGCTCGCTCCCACCGAGGTGCTCGCGGGGCAGCACCTCCGCTCGATCGCGAGGACCCTCGGCCCGGAGCTCGCGGCCGAGCTGGTGCCGACCCTCCTCACCGGCGGGCTGGGGGCGGCGCAGCGCCGCGCGGCCCTCCTCCGGATCGTCTCGGGCACGGCGAAGATCGTCGTCGGCACGCACGCCCTCCTCGGCGACGCGGTCTCCTTCTACGACCTGGGCCTCGTCGTGATCGACGAGCAGCACCGCTTCGGCGTGGACCAGCGGGACGCCCTGCGCAGGAAGGGCGCCACCCCGCCGCACGTGCTGGTGCTGACGGCCACGCCCATCCCGCGGACCGTCGCCATGACGGTCTTCGGCGATCTCGACACCTCGACCATCCGCGAGCTGCCCGCCGGGCGCCCCGGCATCACGAGCCACGTGGTCCCGCTCGCCGACCATCCCGCGTGGATCGCGCGGGCGTGGGAGCGCGCCGAGGAGGAGATCCGCTCGGGCCACCAGGTCTACCTCGTCTGCCCGGCGATCGAGCCGGGGGAGCCCGCCGAGGGCGCGCAGCCGCCCGAGGAGGACGCCGCCGCGCCGCTCACGACCGTCGCGGCCACGCTGGAGGGCGTGCGCGCGCATCCGCTGCTCGGGAAGCGGCGGTCGGCCGCGCTGCACGGGCGGATGACGACGGAGGAGAAGGACGCCGTGATGCGCTCCTTCGCCGCGGGGGAGATCGACGTCCTGGTGTCGACGACGGTCATCGAGGTCGGCGTGGACGTGCCGAACGCCTCGATGATGGTCGTGCTCGACGCGGAGCGGTTCGGGGTCTCGCAGCTGCACCAGCTCCGCGGGCGCATCGGGCGCGGCGGCGTCGCGGGGGTGTGCCTGTTCGTGACGGCGGCGGAGGCGGGGACGGTCGCGCGCGAGCGGGTGGAGGCGGTCGCCGCGACGCTCGACGGCTTCGCGCTCGCCGAGGTCGACCTGGAGCTGCGCCGCGAGGGCGACGTGCTGGGCGACTCGCAGTCCGGCGGGCGCTCGTCGCTCCGCCTGCTGCGGGTGGTGCAGGACGCCGACGTGATCGTGGAGGCGCGGGCGCTGGCCGAGCGGCTCCTCGCGGAGGACCCGTCGCTCGCCGCGCACGACCGGCTCCGTGCCGCGCTCGAGCGCCGCGTGCAGGACCGCGACCGGGAGTTCCTCGCCAAGAGCTAGGCGGTGCCCGCCCGCTACTCTGTCGGCATGGCCCGCATCGCCGTCGTCCCCGGCTCCTTCGACCCCGTGACCCTCGGTCATCTCGACGTGATCGAGCGGGCCGCGCGCCTGGTCGACGAGCTGCACGTCGTGGTGGTGCACAACCCCGCCAAGACGGCGCTGCTGCCGATCGCCCAGCGCGTCTCGCTCATCGAGCAGTCGATCGCGGAGGCGGGGGTCGAGGGGCGGATCGTCGTCGCCTCGTGGAGCATGGGCCTGCTCGTCGACTACTGCACCGACGTCGGGGCGAGCATCCTGGTGAAGGGCATCCGCTCGCAGGTCGACGTGGCGTACGAGACCCCCATGGCGATCGTGAACCGCAACCTCGCGCACGTCGAGACGGTGTTCCTCCTGCCCGACCCCGCGCACGCCCACGTGTCGAGCTCGCTGGTGCGGCAGGTCTCCTCCCTCGGCGGCGACGTCGCCCCCTACGTGCCGCCCGCGGTCGCCGCGTACCTCGCCGCCGGCTGAGGCGCCGCCGATCGCCTGCCCGGGCGATCTCGGGCCGTGGACCCGTGCGCCCGCGGCAGCCGGGAGAATGGACCGGTGAGCGAGACGCGCGTGCAGGCCTGGGCCCTCGACGGCATCCCGGAGGTGACTCCCGGTGACGACCTGCTCGAGCTGATCCTCGCGGCCGTCGCCGCCGCCCTCGAGGAGGACCGGCCCGCGGACGGCGACATCCTCGTGGTCACGAGCAAGATCGTCTCGAAGGCGGAGGGGCGCGTCGTCGCCGCGACCGACCGCGAGGACGCGATCACGGCCGAGACCGTCCGCGTCGTCGCCACCCGGGCGCACGGGTCCGGCGTCACCCGCATCGTGGAGAACCGCCTCGGGATCGTGCAGGCGGCGGCCGGAGTCGACGCCAGCAACGTCGCGGAGGGGACGGTCCTCCTCCTCCCCGTCGACCCGGACGCCTCGGCACGGGCCCTCTGCGCGGGCCTCCGGGAGCGGCTCGGCGTGGAGGTGGGCGTGCTCGTCAGCGACACCCTGGGCCGCGCGTGGCGGGTCGGGCAGACCGACGCGGCCATCGGAGCCGCGGGCGTCCTCGTGATCGACGACCTCCGCGGCGGGGTCGACGCCCTGGGGCGCACGCTGGGAGTGACCATGCCGGCCGTGGCGGACGAGATCGCCGCGCTCGGCGACCTGGTGAAGGGCAAGGCGAGCGGTCGCCCCGTCGCCGTCGTCCGCGGGCTCGCCCGCCTGGTGACGGGAGTCGAGAGCCCGGGCGCCCGCACGCTGACCCGCACGGGCCCCGACGACATGTTCCGCCTCGGCGCCGACGAGGCCTTCGCTGAGGGCTTCGCGGCCGGAGCCGCCTCGCGCGAGGAGCGCGCGTGACCGGCTGGAGCGCGGTCGTCGTGTTCAAGGGCCGCGGCGGCTCGAAGACGCGCCTCGACGTGCCGGGCCGCGCGGCGCTGGCCGAGGCGTTCCTCCTGGACACGCTCGCCGCGGTGGCCGCCGCGGAGGCGGTGACGAGCCTTCTCCTGGTCACCTCCGACGCCGGTGCGGCCGACCGCGCACGGGCGGAGCACCCGCAGCTGGTGGTGGTGCCCGACCCGGGGACCCTCGACACCGCCGTGTCGGGGGGAGCCGAGGCCGCCCTGCACCGCCGGCCGGGCGCCCCGGTGATCGTGCTGACCGGGGACCTGCCCGCCCTGCTGCCGTCGGACCTCTCCGAGGCGCTCGCGACGCGGTCGCTCCCGGCCGTCGTCCCGGACCGCGAGGGGAGCGGCACCACGGCGCTCCTGCTGGCGGCCGGAGCCCTCGTCGCTCCGGCGTTCGGCCCGGGCTCGCTGGCCCGGCACCGCGACGCGGGCTGCGCCGTCGTCGTGCTGCCCGGCTCGTCGACGCTGAGGCTGGACGTCGACACGCTCGCCGATCTCGGAGACGCGGAGGAGGCCGGCGTCGGCCCGCACACCTCCCGCGCGCTGGCCGCAGCGGCCTGACGCGCAGGGAGTCCGAGCCGCGGACGCGGTCAGCCGGCGAGCAGCCCCGCCTCGAACGCCGCCGTCAGGCCGGCGTCGATCGCGAGCGGTGCGCCGTCGACCGAGCGGACGGGGATCGCCCGCCGGGTGCTCGACACCAGCCACGCCGCATCGGCACCGGTGAGCGCCGAGACCGGCAGCTCGCGGCGCGACGACGCGAGCCCGCGGCGCTCGCCCAGCGCGAGGACCCGCTCGACCGTCGTGCCGGCGAGCACGCTGCCCGAGAGCGGCGTCGCGAGCACCCCGTCGCCGAGGAGCACCAGGCTCGACGTCGCTCCCTCGAGGAGCAGCCCGTCGCTCGTGCGCCAGACCACGTCGTCCGCGCCCCGGGATGCCGCCTCGCGCAGCGCCGCCCGGGTGACGGCGCCCGAGGTGGTCTTGACGCCCGGGAGCAGCCACGGCGCGAGCGGACCGCTCTCGTACCCGCGGTCCAGCACGACGACGGCCGCGCCCTTCTCCCGGAGCGCGCTCGAGTCGGGAGTCGGAGCCGCGCGCACGGTGCACCGGGCGGAGTCGCCCGAGCCGTGGGCGGCGATGAAGCGGACTGTCAGGTCGTCGACCCGGTCGTGCTCCGCCACGGCGAGGTCGACCGCTCGGGACCAGAGCGGCGCCTCCGGGATCGTCAGCCCGACGGCCCGGGCCGATCCGGCCAGCCGCTCGAGGTGCTCAGTGAGCGCGCGGGGACGTCCGTCGAGGACCGCGACGGTCTCGAAGACGCCGTCGCCGCGGAGGTAGCCCGCCTCGTCGACGCGGACGAGCGGACCCTCCGGGTCGCGGAGGACGACGGCGCCGGAGGTGATCTCGACCAGGACGGGGGTGCTCATCCGCCCATCCTGCCCCCGGCGGAGCCTCAGCGGGGGAGGAGGCCGCTCGCCACGTCGGACGGCTCGACGATCTCGCGCCACGGCTCCGGCCGGAGTCCTGCCGAGCCGAGCACGTCGGCCCCGGCGAGGAGGTCCACGTCGAGACCTGTCAGCTCGCCGATCGCGGCGACCGGCAGCTGGAACGTCCTGAAGCCGCCGAGCGGCACCAGGCCCTCGCGCACGCGCTCCACGAGCTCGCTCTGGTCGAGCAGGTACGCGCTCGTCGCGAGCGTCGATCCGTCCGGGCTCCACGCCGCGATCTTCCAGAAGCGGCGGGGGATGCCCGTACCGCGGTAGACCGGGTCGTCGTCCGCGAGCACGGGCCCGGTGAAGACGCTCAGGCGCGTGCGCCAGGTCTGCGCGTACTCGAGCACCAGCGTCTCGAGCCCGAGCCACAGCTCCTGCGACTGGTTGAAGCCGCTCGCCTGGGGCGCGGCGTTCGTGTAGCAGAAGCTGTCGCGGTTGGCCGCGGCGGCCTCGTCCCGGTCGCCCCAGACGGGGTCGCGGCGGCGGACCAGGTGGCCGCGGTCGAGGTCGTTGCGGGCGTACACCTCCGGCCCGGTCTGCTCGGAGGCGGGGATGCGGTCGTCGAGGTGCCAGTCGTCGCCGCGGCCGAGCTCGACCAGGCGCGCGCCGTCGATGTTCACGGCCGTCGAGACGGCCAGGCGCCGCTCCGGATCCAGCAGCACCTCGAAGTGCGTGTACGGCAGGAGCCGCACCGGGCGCTCGACCCTCAGGAGCGGCGCACCCGCGGGGACGCCGAGGAAGTCCGCGTCGAAGCTCACTCCTCGACCTCCGCCGTCGGAGTCGCCGTGGCTGTCGCTGTCGGGGTCGCCGTGGGCGTCGCCGGGGGAGCCTCGGTCGCGGGGACTCCCGTGCCGGTCGGAGCCGGAGCCGGTGCCTGGGTGGCGGGAGCCGGGACCTGCGAGCCGTTGCTGATCAGCAGGGCGATGTCGGAGTAGCGCGCGACGGTCGTGCCCGCGGCCGGGTCGGTGCCCGCCACCACGCCGGCCGGGAGCGACGAGTCGATGGTCGCCCCCTCCTCGACGTCGAAGCCGAGGTCCTCCAGCGCCTCCGTGGCGTCGTCGACCGAGCGGCCGGAGACGGTCGGCACGGCGATCTGGCGGCCGTTCAGCAGGGCGCTGCTGGGCTCCTCGAAGTCGTCTCCGCCGTACTTCTGGTCGGCGCGGGTCATCACCGAGTTCCAGATGTAGTGGCGGATGTTGGAGGCGTACGGGCGGCTCTCGAGCTCCGAGTTCGGGAAGCGGACCTCGCGCATCGAGGTGTGGCCGTCGATGTTGCCCACCCAGACCACGGTCGCGACGCGCGAGCTCGCCCCGTCCATCCAGGTCGACTCCGCGTTGTCGGTGGTGCCCGTCTTGCCGATGTGCTCGATGCCGTCGTCCGGGTCGGACTGGGCGGCCGTGCCGCCGGTGACGACGCGCTGCAGGGCGTAGTTCGCGACCGCCGTCAGCTCGGGGCTGAGGGCCTGGTTGCAGGTGGAGGTCGGCGGCTGGACGGCGGCGCCGGTCGCGTCGGTGATCGAGTCGATGGCGATCGCGGAGCAGGCGGTGCCGTTGTTGGCGAAGCCGGCGAAGGCGGTGACCATCGAGAGGGGGGAGATGAGCGTGTCCGAGCCGAGGACGGCGGACGGCTTGTAGTCGACCTCGCCGCCGTCGGCCGCCTTCACGCCGAAGCCGACCGCGCGGTCGCGGATCGCGCAGAGGTCGAGCTGCTGCGCCATCGAGACGTAGACGGTGTTGATCGACTGCATCGTGCCGGTCAGCACGCTGTAGCTGCCGTTCTCGCTGTCGTCGTTGTTGACCTCGTAGGAGGTGTCGAGCTCGCCGCCCGGCGCGCAACTGGCGGGGAAGCCCGAGAAGGTGCGCTCTCGGCCGTTGATCGTCTCGTTCAGGGTGCGTCCGCTCGCGAGCCACTGCGCGAGCGTGAACACCTTGTAGGTCGATCCGACCTGGAACCCGGCGGAGCCGCCGTAGGCCGTGTCGGTGTTGAAGTTGACGGCGGAGAAGTTCGCGCCGTTCACGGCGCCGGCCGCGTCGTAGTCCTTGTTCTGCACCATCGCCAGGATCCGGCCGGTGCCGACCTCCATCGAGACGGTCGCGCTGCCGATGTTGGTGTCGAGGGTGGGGACCTTGGGGACGGCGTTGTTCGTCGCGTTGGCCGCGGTGTCCTGCAGGTCGCGGTCGAGCGTCGTGTAGATCTTGTAGCCGCCGCGCTGGAAGTTCGCGAGGCGGGTGTCCGCGTCGTCGCCGAACGCCGGGTCGTTCTGGACGACGCGGGTGATGTAGTCGCAGAAGAAGGCCGCGTTGCCGGCGGTCTGGCAGCCGGTGGGCGTCTGCGTGATCGCGGGGACGACCTCCTCGGCGACGGCGGCGTCGTGGTCGGCCTGCGAGATCTTCCCCTCCTGCAGCATCTGGTCGAGGACGTAGTCGCGGCGGACCTTGTTGTCCGGGATGTTCTCGGGCTGGTCGATCCTGAGGCCGTTGGGGTTGTTGACCGTGGCGATCAGGCTCGCGGCCTGCGCCAGGCTCAGGTCGGCCGCGGTGGTCGAGAAGTAGTACTCGGCCGCCGCCTGGATGCCGTAGACCTGACCGCCGAAGCCCGCGATGTTGAGGTAGCCGAGGAGGATGTCGTCCTTGCTGTACTTCTTCTCGAGGTCGACGGCGAGCTTCATCTCCTTGAGCTTCCGACTCGGAGTGGTCGCGGTCGCCTCCTCGTAGGCGGCCTCCGAGGCGGCCTCGTCGGTCGCGCTCAGCGACTCCGCCTTCTGCACGAGGACGTTCTTGACGTACTGCTGGGTGATGGAGGATCCGCCCTGGAGGTCCCCGCCGACGATGTTGCTGAGCACCGCGCGGATCGTGCCCTGCAGGTCGACGCCGCCGTGGTCGTAGAAGCGCGGGTCCTCGGTCGAGACCGCCGCGTCCTTCACGGACTGGCTGACCTGGTCGAAGGCCACCTCCTCGCGGTTCTGCGCGTAGAAGGAGGCGAGCAGCTCGTCCGAGCCGTCGGTGCGCTTGGCGTAGATCTCGGTCTTCTGGGCCAGCTGGCCGAGCTCGAGGTACTCCGGCACCGTCTCGAACAGCCCGATCGGGTTGTTCTCGGCGAGACCGGTGACGGCGAGGGCGGGAGTGACCCCGACCGTGATCAGCAGGCCCCCGGCGAGGCTGGCTCCGACGATCCCGAGGACCCGGGCGAGCACGCCGCCGCGGGCGGTTCCTTGCGCAGACATGGCTACGAGAGTATGCGACGAGTCTGGATCCGTCGTGCGGCCGCGCTCGGGGGCCCGGATGCCCGCCCTCCCGGCCCCGGGAGCGGCGGCCGCCGGTACGGTGAGCGGGTGACCAGAGCCCGAGCATGACCGCCTCCGCCGACCCCGCCGAGACGCGCCGCCGCGCGGTGCTCGTGGTGGCCGTCCTCGCCTCCTTCGTCGCCTTCCTCGACGGCACCGTCGTCAACGTCGCCCTGCCCGCCATCACCCGCGAGCTCGGCGGCGGGCTCGCGGTGCAGCAGTGGGTGGTCGACGGGTACCTGATCACGCTCGGCGCGCTGATCCTCGTGGCCGGCTCGCTCGCCGACCGCATCGGCCGGGCCCGCAGCATGACCATCGGCCTGATCGGCTTCGGTGTCACCTCGCTGCTGTGCGCGCTGGCCCCCACCGCCGAGGTCCTCATCGTGGCGCGGATGCTCCAGGGCGCCGCCGGCGCGATCCTCGTGCCCAGCTCGCTCGCCCTCATCATCGCGACCGTCCACGGCGCCGCGCAGGCCCGGACCATCGGCGCGTGGACGGCCTGGACCGGCACGGCGACGATCGCCGGCCCCGTGCTCGGCGGCCTGCTGGTGGACGCGGGCTCGTGGCGGTACGTCTTCGCGCTCAACCTGCTGCCGATCGCGGTGACGCTGGTCCTGCTGGGCAGGCTCGGCGCGGTCGACTCGGGGACCCGGGTGCCGATCGACGGCGTCGGCGCCGTGCTCGGGGTGATCGGCCTGGGAGGGCCGGTGTTCGCGCTGATCGAGCAGGAGCGGCTCGGGATCCAGCATCCGCTCGTGCTGACCGCCCTGATCGGGGGAGTCGCCGCCCTCGTCGCGTTCGTCGTGTGGGAGCGGCGAGCGGCGCATCCGATGCTGCCGCTGTCGCTCTTCGCGTCGCGGAACTTCACCGTCGGCAACGTCTCGACGGCGTTCGTCTACGGCGCGCTCTCCTTCGGCTTCTTCGCGCTGGGCCTGTTCCTGCAGCAGACCCTGGGCTTCTCGGCGACCCTGGCCGGGCTCGCGACGCTCCCGCCGACGATCCTGCTGCTCCTGCTCTCGCAGGTCTCCGGGTCGCTGTCGGCGCGGTTCGGCCCGCGGCTCTTCATGGGCGTCGGACCGCTGATCGCCGCGGCCGGGTTCCTCCTGCTCTCCTTCGTCGACGAGTGCGCCGACTACGCCACCCAGCTGCTGCCGGGGATCCTCCTCTTCGGCTTCGGCCTCGCGGTGACGGTCGCTCCGCTGACCTCGACGATCCTCGGCGCGGTGGAGGACGGGCACAGCGGAGTCGGCTCCGCCGTGAACAACGCCGTCTCGCGCATCGCGGGGCTGGTCGCCATCGCCGCGACCTCGCTCGTGGTCGGCGACTCGCTCGACGTCGAGGGCTTCTCCCGTGCCGCCGTCGCGACCTCCGCCCTCCTGGTCGCCGGCGGCGTCGTCTCCCTCCTCGGCATCCGCAACCCGGCTCCCGCCGACCGCTGACGACTGCTCGGGGAGCGTCTCCGACCCCCGTCCGGGGTGCGGCGCTCCGTGTTCACGCGGTGTCCGCCGATCCTTCGACGGAACGTGGATGAAATAGTTGTCGCTACATGGAATACTGATCGACGTCGATGCGCTTGCATACATCGGACGGGGACGCTCTCCCCGCGACGACCGTCACACTCGAGGAGAAACCATGACCGACACCGTCACCATCCCCGGCTACAAGGCCGGCACCTGGGTCATCGACCCCACCCACAGCGAGGTCGCGTTCAGCGTCCGCCACCTGATGATCAGCAAGGTCAAGGGCAAGTTCGAGCGCTTCACCGCCACGTTCACCACCGGCGAGAACCCGCTCGACTCCAAGGTCGAGGCCACCGCCGAGGTCGCCTCCGTCAACACCAACGAGCCCAACCGCGACGGCCACCTCCGCACCGGCGACTTCTTCGAGGCCGAGCAGTACCCGGAGATCCACTTCGTCTCGACCGCCGTCCGCCCGAACGGCGACGACTTCCTCGTCGACGGCGAGCTCACCATCAAGGGCACCACCAAGCCCGTCACCTTCGAGGTGGAGTTCGGCGGCTTCGGCACCGACCCCTACGGCAACTACAAGGCCGGCCTCACCGCCAAGGCCACCATCGACCGCACCGACTTCGGTCTGACCTACAACGCGGCCCTCGAGACCGGTGGCGTGCTCATCGGCGAGAAGGTCACCATCACCCTCGACCTGCAGGCCGCCCACCAGGCGTAGTCCGAGCCGATCGACCGGAGCCGTCCCTCCCCCCGGGGAGCGGACGGCTCCGTCGTTCCCGGAGCCGGTCCGGGATCAGAGGATGCCGAGCTCCGTCAGCTGCTCGGAGATGCCCGCGCCGTCGGGCGCGAAGACCCAGGTCGTGCCGCTGGTCAGGGAGCGGTCCTCGGCCTTGGAGCGGCCTCCCGCGAGCACCGCCTCGCCTGTGGAGAGCTGGCGGATCGCGATCGCCGCGACCTTGTCGGGGTGCTCGTCCGCGAAGTCGGAGTAGATCTCCTCGTCGTGCTGCCCGTCGTCGCCGACCAGCAGCCAGCGCACGTCCGGGAACTCGGCCGCGAGTCGGCGGAGGTTCATCTCCTTGTGCTGCTTGCCGCTGCGGAACCAGCGGTCGTGCGTCGGGCCCCAGTCGGTCAGGAGGAGCGCTCCGGCCGGGTACAGGTGCCGCGACAGGAAGCGGGTGAGCGCCGGGGCGACGTTCCACGCGCCGGTGGAGAGGTAGATGACCGGGGAGCCCTCGTACTGCCGGGCGAAGCGGTCGAGGAAGACCGCCATGCCGGGCGTGGGCATCCGGGCGTGCTCGTCGAGCACGAAGGTGTTCCAGGCGGCGACGAAGGGGCGGGGGAGCGCGGTGACCATCACCGTGTCGTCCACGTCCGACACGACGCCCAGCCGCGACTCCGGACGCACGATGAAGACGGGCGCCTCGACGGGCTTCGAGCCCGCGGTCGAGAAGGTGATGGTGTGCCAGCCGGGCTCGAGCGTGATCGGGAGGTCCGCGTCGACGACTCCGCCGCGGTCGGCCGTCACCCGGTGGGTCTGCCCGTCGGCCTCGACGGTCACGACGGCCCCGCTCACGAAGACGCTGGTGAAGCTCCGCCAGCCGCGCACGCCCTCGACGGGGCGGACCTCCTCGACCCCGGGAGGGGTCGGCCGCGTGTAGAGGACGCGGGCCAGGACGCGCAGCTGCGTCGTCGAGCCGTAGCCGGTGTAGGGGATGACCCTCGGGACGTAGCCCTTGCGCTTCACGCGCCTCATCCGGAAGGAGTGGAGTCGGTCCTCGAGGCGGGCGGCGCGGTGCATGACCTCCGCCTTGCCTGCGCTCAGGGGCTTGCTCTCGGGCGTCAGCGGCATCCGCCCAGTCTGTCAGACCGGATGCCGGACCGCGGATCGCGCTCTCACGCGATCGTCAGGCTCCGGTGGGCTCGATCAGCTCGGGGCCGTTCGCCGAGACGGAGCCCACGGCCGCGCCGACGCCGTGCACCTCGAGCTCCTCGGCCAGCTCGGCCGCGCCCTCGGCGGCCGCGCGCAGCAGCTCGCCGTCCCCGGGGGACGCCGGGTCCAGCCAGTCCTCGATCAGCTCCGGCTGCAGCAGCACGGGCATCCGCTCGTGCACCTCGGCGAGCGGCCCGGCGGAGGGGCGGGTGAGGACCGTCGCCGAGAGCAGCCACGGAGAGCCCGGCTGGGCCGAGCGCCACCACTCGTAGAGACCGGCGAACAGGAGGAGCGAGCCCTCGCCCGGCGAGACGTAGACGGGTGCCTTCGCCCCGTCCGCGCCGACCCGCCACTCGTACCAGCCCGAGGCGGGCACGATCGCGCGCCGGGAGGCGTAGGACTCGCGGAACGACGGCTTCTCGGCGACGGACTCGATCCGCGCGTTGAACAGCGGCGGCCCCGCGGACGGGTCGGCGGCGGAGCGGGGCACCAGGCCCCAGCGGGCTCCGGCGAGCCGGCGCCGCGGCGGGCTGCCCTCCTCGACCCCCTTCATCGACTCCGCGACGACGGCGATCCGCTGGGTCGGCGCGATGTTCCAGGACGGCTCCGGAAGGTCGGCGCCCGGCCCGTCGATGTCGAAGAGCGCCACCAGGTCGGCGGTGGTCTGCGAGAGGACGAAGCGTCCGCACATGGTTTCTCCCGGGTGTATCGGACCCGCGGAGCCGTCGCCCTTCCGGGGGCGCGAAACACGAGGGACTTTCGATGAGACGACCCCGACCGGCGGTCGCCGTGCGTACGATTGTAGGAACCACGACCGAAGGAGCCCGCCGTGCCTCTTGGAAACCTCGTCGATCGACCGTTCGGTGAATCGTCCCAGGTCCGCAACGAGCCGGTGCAGGTGCGCAGCGCCGCCCGTCTCGCCTCGCTGCTCGACGCGGCGGCCGCCGTCGTCGACGAGGTCGGCTTCGACCGCCTGACCACGGCGATGGTCGCCGAGCGCGCGGGAGCCGCGATCGGCACGGTCTACCGCTACTTCCCGGACCGCATCGCCGTCCTCCAGGCGCTGCGCGAGCGGGCCCTCGAGCGCTTCCGCCGCCGCGTCATCACCGAGATCCGCGACACCCACCCGGGCAACTGGTGGGGCGCGGTCGACTGCGCGATCGACGCCTTCTGCGAGATGCACCGCAACGAGCCGGGCTTCCGCTCCATCCGCTTCGTCGACACGATCCACGCCCCCGAGGTCGCGGGCGAGGCGTTCGAGGCCGGCTTCTTCGCCCGCCGCTTCGCCGAGATCCTCGCGTCCGAGTACGGCCTCCCGGGCGGCGCGCAGCTGTCCTTCCGCCTCGAGGTGACCATCGAGGTCGCGGACGCGCTGCTCACGCGCGCGTTCCTCATCGACCCCAACGGCGACCAGCGCTTCATCGACGAGAGCCGCTCACTGCTGCGCCACTACATGACCTCGCACTACGGAGCGGTCGAGGAGTCCTGACGCGCCCGGGCTGTCAAGGCCCTAGTCGCTCTCGGAACATCCCGCAACACTTCGCGGTCCGGGTTGGCAGGCGGCTGCTATTGGTGTTTTCCTTGCCGCCTGGCCCCGTTCGGGGCCGCGGGCCGTGCAACGGCCGGACGCGCGGAGCGAGAGCGGGCACAGTCGTGGACCAGGGACAGATCGGCGCGCACACCGCCGGACGGCGGGCGGCCTCGTGATCGAGTTCCGCAACGTCAGCAAGCAGTACCCGGACGGCACGCGGGCGGTCGACGACTTCTCGCTCGTGCTGCCCTCCCGGCAGACGACGGTCTTCGTCGGCTCCTCCGGCTGCGGGAAGACCACGATCCTCCGCATGATCAACCGGATGATCGAGCCGACCTCCGGCACCATCGAGATCGACGGCGAGGACATCTCGTCCCTGCCCGCCGTCGCGCTCCGCCGCCGCATCGGCTACGTGATGCAGAACTCCGGCCTCCTGCCGCACCGCAAGGTCATCGACAACATCGCGACCGTGCCGAGGCTGAACGGGGTCGCCAAGAAGCAGGCGCACGCCCGCGCGCTCGAGCTGATGGACACGGTCGGACTGGACCGTGCGCTCGCCGCCCGGTACCCCAGCCAGCTCTCAGGCGGCCAGCAGCAGCGCGTCGGTGTGGCGCGCGGCCTGGCGGTCGACCCGAACATCCTGCTGATGGACGAGCCGTTCGGCGCGGTCGACCCTCTCGTGCGCGCCGACCTGCAGCGCGAGACCCTGCGGCTCCAGGACGAGCTCGACAAGACCGTGGTCTTCGTCACCCACGACATCGACGAGGCGTTCCTCCTCGGCGACCAGGTCGTCATCCTCGAGAAGGGCGGCCGGATCGCGCAGAAGGGCTCGCCCGCCGAGATCCTGGCGAACCCCGCGAGCGAGTTCGTCGCCGGCTTCGTCGGTGCCGACCGC
The DNA here is from genome assembly GCF_002931535.1 of Rathayibacter sp. AY1C6. NCBI lineage: Bacteria > Bacillati > Actinomycetota > Actinomycetes > Micrococcales > Microbacteriaceae > Rathayibacter > Rathayibacter sp. AY1C6. Next base: position 357,673 of record NZ_PSWC01000001.1, read on the forward strand.
GGCAAGCGCTCGCTCCGGATCGAGGAGCGCGACGGCGCCCGCATCGTGGTCGACGGCGACGGGCGCCCGACCGGAGTGCTGCGCGCGCAGGACGGCCCCGCCGCGTGAACTGGGTCGTCAACAACACGGACGCGATCGTCGCGAACCTGCTGGCGCACCTGGCCCTGTCGGTCCCGCCGATCCTGCTCAGCTTCCTCGTCTCGCTGCCGTTCGGCTGGTTCGCGAACCGCTACCGCTGGAGCCGCGGCACCCTGCTGACAGGGCTCGGCGTGCTCTACGCCATCCCCTCGCTGGCCATGTTCATCCTGCTGCCGGTCCTGCTGGGCATCCCGCTCCGCTCGACCGCCAACGTGATCACGGGCCTCACCCTCTACGGCGTCGCGCTGATGGTCCGCACCACCTCGGACGCACTGGGCGCGGTGTCGGACGACGTCCGCCAGTCGGCGACCGCGATGGGCTACTCCGGCTGGGCGCGCTTCTGGCGGGTCGAGTTCCCGCTGGCCGGTCCGGTCCTGCTCTCGGGCCTGCGCGTGGTCACGGTCAGCACGGTCAGCCTGGTGACGGTCGGCGCGGTGCTCGGGATCCAGAGCCTCGGCCTGCTCTTCACCGACGGCTTCCAGCGCGGCATCACCGGTGAGATCGTCACGGGCATCGTCCTGACGATCGTCCTCGCGCTGGTGCTCGACGGACTGCTGGTGCTGATCGGCCGTCTCCTCATGCCCTGGACGGCTCTGGACCGCACGCGCCGCTCGCGCAGACCGGTCGCGGTCGAGAGGGCGGTGACGTCGTGAACCTCATCGCCGAGGCCTTCGCCTGGATCGCCGACCCCGCGCACTGGACCGGGGTCTACGCGATCCCGACCCGTGTCGCCCAGCACGTCGGCATCAGCCTGCTGGTGCTCGTGATCGCGGCCGCGATCGCGATCCCGATCGGCTACCTGATCGGGCACACCGGGCGCGGCAAGGGCATCGCCGTGCCGGTCGCAGGCGGCCTGCGCGCCCTGCCGACACTGGGCGTGCTCGTCCTCGCGGCGATGAGCCTGGGGCTCGGCCTCGGCGCTCCGGTGATCGCCCTCGTCGTGCTCGCGATCCCGTCGGTGCTCGCCGGCGCGTACTCCGGGCTCGAGGCGGTCGACCGCCGCACGGTCGACGCGGCGCGCTCGATGGGCATGACCGAGTGGCAGATCCTGACGAAGGTCGAGATCCCGCTGGGGCTGCCGCTGCTGATCGGCGGGCTCCGCTCGGCGGCGCTGCAGATCATCGCGACCGCCACGCTCGCCGACTACATCGGCGCCGGCGGCCTCGGGCAGTACATCTTCCGCGGAGTGAAGTCGGGGGACTACCCGCAGATGCTCGCCGGCTCGATCCTGGTGATCGTGCTGACGCTCCTCAGCGAGGTCCTGTTCGCCCTCCTCCAGCGGCTCGCCGTGCCGCGCGGAGTCGTGCTCGGCCTGGCCGGCACCGCCGGCCGCACAGGTTCCCGCGCTTCGTCGCCCCGACGACGCGCGGTGATGGGAATCCCCATCGAAGAAGGGAAATAGCAATGTTCACAGCACATTTCACGAAGGGCCGTGTCGCGCTCAGCGCACTCGCGGTCGGTGCCGTCGTGGCACTGGCAGGGTGTTCCTCGAGCGATCCGCTCGATGAGGGATCGGGTGCGACTGCGGGCAGCGAGACCATCGTGGTCGGCTCGCAGGACTACTACTCGAACGAGATCCTCGCCGAGATCTACGCGCAGGCGCTGGAGAACGACGGCTTCACCGTCGACCGCCAGCTGCGCATCGGCCAGCGCGAGATCTACCTGCCCGAGATCGAGAGCGGATCCATCGACGTCTTCCCGGAGTACGACGGCAGCCTCCTGCAGGCGCTCGAGCCCGACGCGACGGCCACCACCGCCGACGACGTGTACTCCGCGCTCGGCGACGCGCTGCCCGACGGCCTCCGCGCCCTCGACGCCGCTGAGGCCAGCGACCAGAACTCGTACACCGTCACCCAGGCCTTCGCCGACAAGTGGGACCTGACCGACATCGCGTCGCTCAAGAACGTCACCGACCCGATCGTGGTCGGCGGCAACTCCGAGCTGCAGACGCGCCCCTACGGGCCCGACACCCTGCAGTCGAAGTACGGCATCACGACCACCTTCCAGGCGATCGAGGACAGCGGCGGATCGACCACCGTCGACGCGCTCACCAGCGACCAGATCCAGCTGGCGAACGTCTACACGGCCGACCCGAACATCCAGAAGAACGACCTCGTCGCTCTCGAGGACCCGGACGGACTGTTCGTGGCCGACAACGTCGTGCCGATCGTCTCGAGCAAGATCACGGACGACGCGGCCGAGGTGCTGAACGCGGTCAGCGCGAAGCTCACGGCGGACGACCTCGTCGCCCTCAACTCCGAGAGCGTCAACGAGCAGAAGTCCGCGTCCGCGATCGCGGGCGAGTGGCTGAAGTCGGCGGGTCTCGTCGACTGATCCTCCCCGGATCCACGCCCGGAGGCGCGTCACTCGTCGAGGTGACGCGCCTCCGCTCTGTTCAGGAGCTTCTTCCCGAGGAGCACGAGCAGGGCGAAGACGACGATGACGCCCACGAAGACGTAGCCGGCGCCGTGCAGGCTCTCCGAGAGCTCCCGGTAGCTGCCCGCCGCGGCCGCGCCGACGCCGACGTAGGCGGACGACCAGAGCACGCACGCCGGGATCGTCCAGGCCATGAAGGTCCGATAGCGCATCCCGCTCATCCCCACCGTCAGCGGGATCAGCGAGTGCAGCACCGGCAGGAAGCGCGAGAGGAACACGGCGAACCCGCCGCGCCGCGCGAGGTAGCGCTCGGCCTTCAGCCAGTTCTTCTCGCCGAGCCGGCGTCCCAGGCGCGACGCGCGGATCCGCGGCCCGAACCAGCGGCCGAGGTAGAAGCCGACGGACTCGCCGCAGAGGGCGCCGATGACGACCGTGACGGCCAGCGCCGCGAACTGCAGCGGGCTGGTCACGCCGGTCGCGCTGACGATCACGATCGTGTCGCCGGGGACGACGAGGCCCGCCAGGATCGTGGTCTCGAAGAAGATCGCGAGTCCGGCGAGGAGCGTCCGCCAGACCGGGGGGACGCTGACGACGAAGTCCAGGATCCCGGTGAGGGTGTCGTTCACCGGGCGCCCCCGCCCGCCGGGGACTCGATCGGGGGCTGGGGCCGACGGCGGCTCCGGATGCTCGGCATGGCTCGATCGTAGGGGCGCACGGCTGGGCGGCGGCAGGGCTGCGCCCGGGAGGCCGGTGGACGCCGGGCGGTCAGGGGACGGCGACGAGCGCGGAGGCCGCCGGGCCGGTGCCGTTCGCCGTGACCGCCTGCACCGAGAGGGTGTAGCTGCGGCCCGGGACCAGCTTCGTGAAGGTCTGCGAGCGCTTGGTCGCGGCGACCACGGCGCTCCAGGCTCCGGCTCCGCTCGTGTCGGACCCGTCGCGCGACACCCGGTAGCCGGTGACCGCCGAGCCACCGGTCCCCGCGGGGGGCGACCACGCGAGCGTCGCCGTGCCGTCCGAGCCCGCCGTGGCGGTGACCGTGGTCGGCGCGCCGGGGAGCCCGGCGGCGACGAGGGTCGCCGTCAGCGTGGTGCTGCTCCCGGGAGTGACGACGCTGTGCGAGGCGGCGCCGCCGTCCGACCAGGACGAGAACCGGTAGGCCGTGCCCGACGCGTCGGTCTGGTCCGGGACCTCCAGCTGGAGGGCCGAGCCCGCCCACGAGACGACGGTCGTGCCTCCGGCGACCTCGGTGCCGTTGACGACGACCGTCCGGCCGGCGGGAGCGGTGGCCAGGATGACGGAGACCTTCTGCGGGGAGAACGTCCGCGTCGCCGTCGTCGACACTCCGCTCGAGTCCGTCGCCGTGACGCTGATCAGGAGGTCGCTGTCCGCGGCGGCGGCGAGGTCCTCCGGGCCGGGGGCGACGAAGGAGAGGTCGTTCCCCGTCAGCGGCCCGAGGAAGGGATGCGTGTGCTGAGCGTGGCGGCGCTGGACGGTCCAGGTGAGCGCCGAGGCGGGCAGGACGCCGTCCTCGGCGTCGGTCGCCGTGGCGCGGAGGCCGTAGCTCCGGCCCGTGACGAACACCCCTCCGTCGGCGGGTGCGGTGATGCTCACCGTCGGGGCACTGTCGCCCGAGGTGATCCTCGTCGTCGCGGGTGCGGAGACGGCTCCCTTCGGATCGCGGACGCGGAGGGACGCGGTCCAGCTGCCGGCGGCGTAGCTGTGGGTGAAGGTCGGGCCGGTCGTGATGCGGTCGGGGGTGCCGTCGCCGAACGACCACAGGTAGGTCAGGGCACCGCCCTCCGGGTCGCTGCTGCCCGAGCCGTTCAGCCGCGCGGCGAGAGGAGCCGCGCCGGAGGAGGGGGCGGCGGTGAGGGTCGCGGTCGGGGCGCGGTTCGCCGCGGCGGTGTAGGCGAGGCGCCGGACCTCGCCGCCGTTCGCGTAGCTGGTGTAGAAGAGGTCCTGGGTCCCGCGCGAGGGACCGAAGGCCATGGCGACGGCGCTGCTGCCGCCGAGGCCGGTCACGAGGTCGCCGGCCGCGCCGGTGCGGCCGAGGGTCCGGATCTTCCCGCACACGTAGTCGCCGAAGAGGTACGCGCCGTCGTAGGCGGCCGGCCAGACGCCGCGGGGGACGTAGGCGCCGCCCGTGATCGAGGCGCAGCCGCTGCTGTGCGCGTAGTCGTGGACCGGGTCGGTGAGACCGGCGGGCGCCGCGGCTCCGCAGTTCGAGGCCGAGCCGGTCTTCGCGCAGTGGCCCTCACGGGTGTTCCAGCCGTAGTCGGCGCCGGCGACGCCCTGGTCGATCTCCTCCCAGGCGTCCTGGCCCACGTCGTTGATGCGGAAGACGGTGCCGGTCGCGTTCGGGTCGAAGGCCATCCGGAACGGATTGCGCAGGCCGCTCGCGAAGGTCTCGCGGCAGCGCACGCCCGCGGCGGCCGGGGCGAGCCGGCAGGAGGCGGTCCCGGTGCCCAGGTAGGGGTTGCCGGCCGGGACGCCGCCGGTGAGGGTGATCCGGAGGATCTTGCCGTTCAGGATGTTCGGGTCGCGGGCGGCGTCGTTCCGGCCGCCGCAGCCGCTGCCGCCCGGCGAGCCGACTCCGCCGCGGTAGTCGCAGCCGCCGTCGCCGACGCTGACGTAGAGCAGGCCGTCCTTGCCGATGGCGAGGTCGCCGCCGTTGTGGTTGCTCGCGGGGGAGTAGATGCCGTCGAGGAGGACGCGCTCGGAGGCCGGGTCGATGCGGTCGTCGGTGCCGAGCTGGAACGAGGAGACGCGGTTGCGCGGGGCTCCCGCGGGGTTCACCGTGCCGCCGGCGTTGGTCGGGCAGGAGGAGTCGGAGCCCTTCGCGGTGTAGTAGACGACGACGGTGCGCGAGCCCGGTGCCGGGTCGACCGCGAGGCCGAGCACGCCGCGCTCGCCGTTGGCGCAGACCTTCGAGCGCAGGTCGAGGGCCGGGGTGGCGACCAGGCCGCCGGCGCGGATCACCCGGATCGCGCCGGTCTGCGAGGAGACGAGGGTGCGCCCGTCGGTCGTGAAGGCGAGGGCGGTCGGCGCGGGGACGGCCGCCACCCGCGAGTCGGTGAAGCCGGCGGGCACGACGGGAGCGGCGGACGCCGGACCCGCGGGCCCGGCGACGAGCGCGGCGGCCGTGATCGCCAGGACGGTGAGCAGGGCGAGACCACGGGGGCGGATCCTCGAGCGGGGCATCGGTGACTCCGAGACGGTCGGCGCTGCTGAGCGAGCGGCGGTCTGCGGCGGTGCAGAGGGCGCTGTCGGCGATGACGCGGGGCCAGGATAGGCGCGCGCGACGGAGGGGCCGTGTCCCCCTTCAGGGTCAACACTGGGGGCTCCGGACCCTGTGTCCCCGGGCCGCTCACGTCGCGCGGGGCTGCTGTGCGGCGGCCCGCCGGCTCACTCCAGAGCGGGCAGGACCACCGCGCGGACCGCCTCCGAGAACCGGGCGTAGCCGGCCTCGTCGAAGTGCAGGCCGTCGTCGACGAAGAGGGAGGGGTCGACAGAGCCGTCGGAGGTGACGAGCGCGTCGGCGGTGGGGACGAAGGTGACGCGGTCGTCCGTCTCGGCGTAGGCGCTGACCGCGGTGTTGGCGGCGCGGACCTCGGCGCCGACGGAGGCGCGGGCGGGCGTCTCCGCGATCTCGACGTAGAACAGCTCGGCGTCGGGGGCGACCTCCTCCACGCGCTGGAGGTACTCGACGACGGCGCCGGCGGTCTGGGCGCCGGTGCGCGAGCCCTCCTCGCCGCTGATGTCGTTCGCTCCCACGTACACGATCACGGCGCGGGGATCGAAGGGGGCGACCATGCGGTCCAGCCACGCGAGGTGATCGGCGACGGTCGTGCCGCCGATCCCGATGTTGTAGGTCTCGAGCGGGCGCAGGTCCTCCTTGGAGGTCGTCCAGCGGCCGATCGTGGAGCTGCCCGTGAGGACGATGCTGTGCTGCGGGAACCCGGCGGCGAAGCGCTTCTCGAGACCGGCGACGCGCTCGGCCATGTCGACGGAGGAGGTCGGGCCGGGGTCGGGGGAGCTCGCGGCCGGAGCGCCCGCGCCTCCGCTCCGCGAGGCGAGCGAGAGGGCGATGCCCGCGCCGGCGAGGACCAGCGCGAGCACCAGCAGCGCGACCAGGAGGCGGAGGCGGATGCGGCGGGGGCCGGGGGCGGAGCCGGAGGGCGTCGCTCGAGTCATGGCTCGATCCTCGGGCATCGGCGGGGGCGCGTCGTCCACGAGGAGGCCGTCCGAGGACCCGCGCACCCGGTGGCCGTCTCTCCGTCACCGGATCGCCGTGATCGAATACGTGCAGAACATCACAGAGGATGCACAGCCGTGCAACACTTGCACATCGCCATCGTCATCGTCGCCGCCGGCCGACTTCCGATGGACGATCACGACGAGGACTCATGGCACGCGCACGCATCACCTGGGTGGACACGGCGAAGGGCATCGCGATCATCCTGGTCGCCCTGGCCCACTCCGTACAGTGGACCACGACGGCCGGGATCGCCCCCGACTCGTGGAACGAGATCAACCTCCTCCTCATCACCTTCCGGATGCCGCTGTTCTTCCTCGCCTCGGGGCTGTTCGCCGGCTCCGTGCTCACCCGGTCGTGGCCGGAGCTCTGGCGTTCGCGGCTGAGCCTGCTGGTCTGGGCCTTCCTGCTCTGGTCCGTGGTGCGGTTCCTCTTCTTCCTGGTGGTGCCCAACCCGGGCGGCACCGACGAGTCCGACCCGCTCGCGCTGCTCCTCCAGCCGGTGATGCCGCACAACGGGCTCTGGTTCCTCTACGCGCTCACGATCTTCTTCGTGGCCGCCAAGCTCGCGCAAGGCCGGATCGACTGGCGGGTGCAGATCGGCATCGCGACCGCGATCGCCGTGGTCTGGTACGCCGTCCGCTCCAGCACCTCCGAGGGCACCGGGAACATCGCCTGGGACGGCATGGCCCGCTACCTGATGTTCTTCCTGCTCGGCCTCTACCTGCGGAACGCGGTGATCGCGTTCGTGGAGCGCCGCGGGATCCTCAGCGGAGTCGGCTTCGGCGTGCTGTTCCTCGTGCTCGCCGGCGTGATCCTCGCCGTCCGCGCCCGCTTCCCGCTGCTGACGATCGGGCTGGTCCTGGTGAGCGTGCTGGCGGTCCTCGCCGGGCTCGTGGTCGCCCGCTTCCTCTCGAACCGGCGCGGCGCGGGCTGGATCACCTTCATCGGCCGCAACACGCTCCCGGTGTACGTGGTGCACGTCCTCTTCGTCTCGCTCGCCACGAGTGCCCTGCTGCTCTTCGACGGAGAGCGCTGGCTCGACGTCATCGGACCGGTCGTGCCGCTCCTGGTCTGCGGGATCGGCGTCGCGGCGGCGCTGGGTTACTGGCGCCTCACCCGCGACCTGCCCGTGCTGAAGTACGGCTTCCAGGCGCCCGCCTGGTTCTCCGGCTCCCGCTCGCGCGTCGACGCAGGCTGACCGCGGGGCGCCCGCCGACGGCACATCGGCATCGGCTCCGGGAGTCTCTTCACCGGGCGAGTCCGTCGATGGCGTCGCGCAGTGAACGGATTCCCAGAGCCGATCTCGCGGATGTGCGCCTGGGAATCCGCTGAAGGCCCGTGAGAGGAAGTCTCAGCGCTCCGTCGCCCGCCTGATCGCTCGGCGTCGAGAGGTCGCCGGCGGCGGGTCCGACGGAGGCGAGCCCCGCTCGGCAGTCGCCGCGCGGGGGACTCCCTCGACGTCGAGAGGGACTGTCTCGACGTCGAGCGACCGGTCGGCTGGAGCGCTCGGAGGGGCGTCCGGGGCCACCCCGGAAAGGGTGCCGCCAGGAGCTCGCGGAAGGCCGCACATCCGCCCCAGTACTGGGATCGGAGGCCGTCGGACCCCTTCCGCCGACCTACTCTCGGAGCTGTGAACGAACTCCTGGACCCGCTCCTGCTGTCGAGATGGCAGTTCGGTCTGACGACGATCTACCACTTCCTGTTCGTGCCGCTCACGATCGGCATGGCGCTCACCGTCGCGATCTTCCAGACCTGCTGGGTGCGCACCGGGAAGGTGCACTACCTGCAGCTGACGAAGTTCTTCGGGAAGCTCTTCCTGATCAACTTCGCGATGGGCGTCGTGACCGGGATCGTCCAGGAGTTCCAGTTCGGGATGAACTGGAGCGACTACTCCCGCTTCGTCGGCGACGTCTTCGGGGCCCCGCTGGCGTTCGAGGGCCTGCTCGCCTTCTTCCTCGAGGCGACCTTCATCGGCCTCTGGATCTTCGGCTGGGACAAGCTGCCCGAGAAGCTGCACCTGGCCACCATCTGGCTGACCACGCTCGGCACCACGCTCTCGGCCTACTTCATCATCGCCGCGAACGCGTTCATGCAGAACCCGGTCGGCTTCCGCATCAACGAGACCAAGGGCCGCGCGGAGCTCACCGACATCTGGGCGCTCCTCACCAACAAGGTCGCTCTCGCCGCGTTCCCGCACACGATCTTCGCCTGCTTCATGGTCTCGGCCGCCGTCATCATCAGCGTCGCGGCCTACCACCTCTCCCGGAACCAGCACCTCGAGACCATGCGCCCCGCGCTGAGGTTCGGCGCCTGGATGATGCTCGTCAGCGGCGGCCTGACCCTGTTCACCGGCGACTCGCTGGGCCTCGCGATGGTCGACACGCAGCCGATGAAGATGGCGGCCGCGGAGGCGCTCTACAGGACCTCCACAGGCGTCGACGCCTCCTTCTCCGTCTTCACCTGGGGCACGCCGGACGGCTCGAGCGAGCTGTTCTCGATCCGCATCCCCTACCTGCTCTCCTTCCTCTCGACGCACACCTTCACCGGCACGGTCGAGGGCATCAACGACCTCCAGGCCCAGTACACCCAGGTCTACGGACCCGGCGACTACACGCCGATCATCTGGGTCACCTACTGGTCGTTCCGCTGGATGATGGCGCTCGGCGTCCTGGCCATCGGCGTGGCCGCGGCCGGCCTCTGGTTCACCCGGAAGGGCCGCGAGCCGAAGCAGTGGATGTGGAAGGTCGCGATCTGGGCCGCCCCGCTGCCGCTGATGGCGATGATCGTGGGCTGGGTCTTCACCGAGATGGGCCGCCAGCCGTGGCTCGTGTTCGGACTGCTGAAGACCGCCGACGGAGTCTCGCCCGGAGTGAGCGGCCTCGAGGTCCTGATCTCGCTGCTCGCCTTCACCGCGATCTACGGCACGCTCGCCGTGGTCGAGTTCCGCCTGATCAAGCGGGCCGCGCAGGCCGGCCCCGACGACGCTCCCGATGTCGACGAGGAAAGCGGTCGCCCGCAGCTCGTCGGCACCGTCTACTAGGAGGCACCCCTCATGGATCTCGCCGTTCTCTGGTTCTGGATCGTCGCGTTCTTCTTCATCGGCTACTTCGTCCTCGACGGGTTCGACTTCGGCGTCGGCATGTCGCTCCCGTTCCTCGGGCGCGACGACACCGACCGCCGCGTGCTGATCAACACGATCGGCCCGGTGTGGGACCTCAACGAGACGTGGGTGATCGTCGCCGGCGCCGCCCTGTTCGCCGCGTTCCCGGAGTGGTACGCCACGCTCTTCAGCGGGTTCTACCTGCCGCTTCTGCTCATCCTGCTCGCGCTGATCGCCCGCGGCGTCTCGTTCGAGTACCGTCACCAGCGTCCGGAGGCGCAGTGGAAGCGGCGCTTCGACACGATGATCGTCGTCGGCTCCGCGGTGCCCGCCTTCCTCTGGGGCGTGGCCTTCGCGAACATCGTGCAGGGCGTCCCGATGGACGCCGACCACAACTTCACCGGCACCGTCCTGGACCTGCTGAACCCCTACGCCCTGCTGGGCGGAGCGACGACCCTCCTGCTCTTCTTCACGCACGGAGTCGTCTTCGTCGCCCTGAAGACGGAGGGGGAGATCCGCGAGCGTGCGCGCCGCCTGGCGACCCGTGCGGGGCTGCTCACCGTGGTCGTCGCCGCGGTCTTCCTGGCCTGGACCAACCTCGGCCAGGGGAGCACCGCCTCCTGGGCGCTCTCGGCGGGCGCGGCCGCGACCCTCGTCGGCGGCTGGCTCGCGATCACGCGGGGCCGGGAGGGACGCGCCTTCGCGCTGCTGGCCGGCACCATCGCGCTCGCCGTGCTCGCCCTCTTCGCGACGCTGTTCCCCGCGGTGATGCCGGCCTCGAACGTCCCCGCCTACGGGCTGACGATCGAGAACGCCTCCAGCACGCCCTATACGCTGACGGTCATGAGTTGGACCGCCCTGGTGTTCGTGCCGCTCATCGTCGGCTACCAGGCCTGGACCTACTGGATCTTCCGCAAGCGCATCAGCCGCGCGCACATCCCGGTCGACGCCCACTGACGTGAAGCCCCTCGATCCGCGCCTGCTCCGCTACGCCCGGGCGGCCCGCGTGTTCCTCCTGCTCGGCGGGGTGCTCGCGCTGGCGAGGACCCTGGCGATCGTCGCCTTCGCGTGGCTCGTGGCGCAGCTGGTGGCCGGTGCGGTCGACGGGAGGAGCGCCGACGATCTCGCGCCGCTGCTGGCCGCCCTGCTCGCGGTCGTCGCGGCGCGGGCGGCTCTCGCCTGGGCGACCGAGGTGAACGCTGTGCGCGGAGGAGCAGGAGCGAAGGCGCAGCTGCGGCAGGCGGTCCTCGCCGCACTGGTCGAGCTCGGCCCGGTGGGCCGCTCCGAAGGGGGCTCGGGCGGGGTCGTCGCGCTGCTGGGCGGCGGACTGGACTCCCTCGACGGCTACTTCGCCCGCTACCTCCCGCAGCTGATCGCCACCGCGGTGGCGACGCCGCTCCTGACACTCGTGGTCTTCCTCGCCGATCCGCTCAGCGCGGTGTTCCTGGTGGTGACCCTGCCGCTCATCCCGGTGTTCATGGTGCTGATCGGCTGGGCGACTCAGGCCGTGCAGGCACGGCAGTGGGAGCGGCTGCAGGCCCTCGCGTCCGGCTTCGTCGACACCGTCGGCGGCCTCGCGACGCTCAAGATCTTCGGGCGGGCCGAGCGGCAGGCGACGCGGATCCGCGCGCTGACCGAGGACTACCGCGTGCACACGATGAAGGTGCTGCGGGTGACCTTCGTCAGCGGCTTCGTGCTGGAGCTCGCCGGCTCGCTCTCGGTCGCACTGGTCGCCGTGTCGATCGGGCTGCGGCTGGTCGACGGCTCGCTGGGGCTGGCCGTCGGGCTGTTCGTCCTGGTGCTGGCGCCGGACGTGTTCCTGCCGGTGCGCCAGGTCGGTGCCGAGTTCCATGCGGCGGCCGACGGGGTGCAGGCGGCGGACCGCGCCTTCGCCGTCCTCGAGCGCGCGGCGGCGCTGCCCGCTCGCGGGACGGCTCCGGCGGCGACGGGGGTGCTCGAGTTGCGGGGTCTCGCGGTCGACGACGGACGCGGGCGGACGCTCGCTCCTGTCGACGCGGTGCTCCCCGTCGGGTCGATCACCGTGGTGACCGGGCCCAGCGGGTCCGGGAAGTCGACGCTGCTCGCCGCGCTCGCGGGCTTCGTGCCCTTCTCGGGCACGCTGCTGCTCGGCGGGTCGCCGGTCGCGGATCTGCGGTCGACGCTCGCCTGGGCGGGCCAGCGGCCCGACCTGCTCCCGGGGAGCGTCGCCTCCGCCGTCGGGCTCGGAGCACTCTCGCCGGACCCCGAGCGCGTGCGGCGGGCCCTGGCGATCGCCGCGGTCGACGTGGACCCCGAGCGTCGGCTCGACGCCGAGGGGACAGGCCTCTCGGGCGGGCAGAGCGCCCGTGTCGCCGTCGCCCGCGCCGTGCACCGCCTGCTCGAGCGCGGGTGCGCGGTGCTGGCCCTGGACGAGCCGACCGCCGCCCTCGACGACGAGTCCGAGCGGGCGCTGCTCGCCGGACTCAGGTCGCTGGCGGAGAGCGGGACGATCGTCGTCGTCGCCAGCCACCGGCCCGCGACCGTCGCGGCGGCCGACGCCGTGATCGCCCTGGCGCCGGCGGCGGCGGTCGCGAGGTGAACCGCTCCGACGTCCTCCGCGCCGCGATGCCCGGGCCGCGCCGCTTCCTGCCGGGGCTGTCCTTCGGGCTGCTCTCCTCCTCCGCCGTCGTGGCGCTGCTGGCCTGCTCCGCCTGGCTGATCGTCCGCGCGGCCGAGCAGCCGCCGATCCTGTTCCTCTCCATGGCCGTCGTGGGCGTGCGGGCCTTCGCGCTGGCGCGGGCCTTCTTCCGCTACCTCGAGCGGCTGACCGGCCACGACGCCGCCTTCCGCGCGCTCGCGGAGCTCCGGGCGGGCGTCTACGAGCGCCTGGTGCCGGTCGCGCCGGACGGGCTGGGCCGCGTGCGCCGTGGCGACCTGGTCTCCCGGGTGGTGGCGGACGTCGACGCCCAGCAGGACGTGCCGCTGCGCGTCGTGCAGCCGCTGGTCGTCGCGGCGCTGGTCGCTGCGGTCTCCGTGGTCGGCGTCTGGCTGCTCCTGCCGGCGATGGGCGCCGTGCTGCTGGCGCTGCTGGTCCTCGCCTTCGCCGGTGGGGCCCTGGGCGCCGGCCGGCTCTCCGCGCAGGCGGACCGCGAGCTGGCGCCGCTGCGCGGGGAGCTCGCCGAGCGCCTCAACCTGCTGGTCACCCGCCTCGACGTGCTCATCGCCTTCGATGCGGCGGGTGACGCTCTGGCGGACGTGGCACGCGCGGAGGAGTCGCTCGCCCGGGCGGCGCGTCGACGGGCGGCCTCCACCGGACTGGCCGCGGCCGTCCTCGCCCTCTGCTCGGGCGGTGCGGTCTGGGCGGGCCTCGTGCTCGGGATCCCGGTGATCGGCGACCTCGGCGGTCCGGCGCTGGGAGTCGTCGCGCTCGTGCCGCTCGCGGTCTTCGAGGTCGCCGCCGCCGCGCCGCTCGCCGTGCAGGCGGCGCGCACCGCGCTCTCGAGCGCTCAGCGCCTGGCCGATCTGGACGCCGAGGCGGCGTCGCCCGCGCTCGCGACCGACGCGGACGTGGACCCGGACGCCCAGGCTCCCCGGGGCGCCGGCATCGTCCTTCGCGACCTGTCGGTGAGCTGGCCCGGCGCGCACACGCCCGCGCTGCGGGGCGTCTCGCTCGACCTGCCGGAGGGTGCGCGCGTCCTCGTCACCGGCGGCAGCGGGTCCGGGAAGACCACGCTCGCGCACGCTCTGGTGCGCTTCCTCGACCACTCCGGCAGCTACCTCCTGGGCGGAGTCGAGGCGCGCACGCTGCCGCAGGCGGAGGTGCGGAAGCGGGTCGGGCTCGTGGAGCAGCAGCCGTACCTCTTCGACGACACGATCCGGCAGAACCTCCTCTTCGCGCGGCCCGAGGCCGATGGCGCCGTGCTCGAGGCGGTGCTCGAGCGGGTCGGGCTCGGGCCCTGGGTCGCTGCACGCGGCGGGCTCGACGCGCGGGTGGGGGAGCGGGGCTCGCTCGTCTCGGGCGGCCAGGCCCAGCGGATCGCCCTCGCACGCGCACTCCTGGCCGACTTCCGCGTCCTGGTGCTGGACGAGCCGACGGCGTCGGTGGACGCTCCCGTGGCCGACGCTCTGCTCGGGGATCTGCTCCGCGCCGCCGAGGGGCGGACGGTGGTCCTGATCGCGCACCGGGTCGATCCCGGCCTGGAGTTCGACACGCGGATCCGGGTGGCGGACGGCACGGCGGCTCAGGAGCACCGGGCCGCCTGAGCAGGCGCCCGGCTCCGCGGGGCGGCCGGTCCGAGCGGCCGTTCAGCCGTGCTCCGTCCGGACCGAGGCCCGCGCCAGGGAGGCCGCGCGCGCCAGGCGCCCGCCCTCCGCCTCCCAGCGGTCGAGGACCGCGTCCGCCCGGGTCCGCGCCGCACCGCGCAGCCCTGCCAGGAGCGGAGCGACGACGTCGCGGGCCAGCGGGTCGCTCAGCTCGTCCACGCGGGAGTCGCGGACGAAGCCCTCGAGCCGGGTGAGGTCGGAGCCGCGCAGCCACTCGGCTCGGGACTGCAGCAGCACGACGGCCGCCAGCCGCGGCTCGAACACCGCCGGCTCCCACAGCTCGGAGGAGAGGGCTGTCACGTCGTCGTGCTCGAGCGAGCGGAACTTCCTCAGCGCGTCGCGGACGGTGCCGCGGACCGCCCCGACCGAGGCGCCCGTCGAGTCGAGCCCTGCTCCCAGGCGCTCGCGCACGTCCTGCGCGCGCCAGACGTCGCCCTCGTACTCCAGGGCCGAGCGGATGAAGTCGCCGGGGTCGCTCACCCCTCCATCATGCGTCGCGCGTCAGCCCCGGCTGGCCCAGACGGCCCGTCCGATGCCGTCGTACTCGACGAGGCGGCCGTCATCCTGCAGCACGAGGCGGTAGGGCGCGACGACGCCGGTCTGGCCGATACCGAAGGAGATCCTCGGGAACCGCAGCCAGAGGATCCGGGAGTCGGCCACGTCGAGCCGGCCCTCGGAGCTCATCGAGAAGGCGGCACCGGAGGCGGAGGAGGTGTTCGTCGCCCAGTCCGCGCCGTTCGGCCCGTAGACGACGAAGTTGCCGTCGCGCTGCATCTCGGCCCGCCACTGCCCGCTCGCCGAGGTCAGCCGCGTGCCCGCGACGACGAGGCCGCTCGGGGAGAGCGAGTCGCGCACGACGAGCGCGGCACTGCTCCAGAGGACGCCGGAGTCGTCCGCGATCCGGAGATCGCCCTCGCGGAGGACCATCGTGGCGCCCGGCTCGCCGGACGTGTCCGAGGCCCACAGGGGCGCGCCGTCCGCGGTGTAGACCACGGCGTTCCCGTCGTCCTGCATCCGGAGGACGTTGCCCCGGCCGCGGGTGCCGCTCGCCCAGAGAGCCCCGCCCTGCCCGTAGACGACGAGGTTACCGTCCGCCTGCATCACCGCCGTGGTGCCTCCCTGGGTGGCGAGCCGGTTCCCCGCGTAGAGGGTGCTGCCGCGGCGGAGGGTGTCGGTGCGCGGCTCGTCGATCCGGCCGCCGATGCTGCTGGCCCAGGCCGCCGAGCCGCTGCGGCGGTAGATCACGAGATTGCCGTCGTCCTGCATCCGCAGCTCGCCGCCCGGGTCGGCCACCGTGCCGCTCGCCCAGACCGGGCGCCCGTCCGCGGCGTACACGACGAGGTTGCCGTCGTCCTGCATCCGCAGGCTGTCGCCGCGCCCCTGCGTGCCCGAGGCCCAGGTGGGACGGCCGCCGGCGGCGTAGACCACGGCGTTGCCGTCGGTCTGCATCACGAGGGAGGAGGCGCCGTCGGGGGACACCAGGCGCTCGCCGCGCGCGAGCTGCTCGCCGGCACGGAGGACCGCGGCGGAGGCGACGGCGGAGGACGCCGAGGGCGGGGCCTCGACCGCGGCGGCGGGCAGCGAGCTCAGCAGGAGCGCGCCCGTGGCGGCGAGCGCCGCGAGGGAGGCGGTCAGGGAGCGGCCGGAGGGGAGGTGCGTCATCGCAGGAGTCCTGTCGGGGAG